>JBBKWV010000180.1:0-12345 GCA_037969135.1 Ferruginibacter sp. | reverse complement strand
ATGCTGATGGCGGAACGCATGTTATTGAAATATCCGGAAGTAAAAATGGTGGTGGGTAAAACCGGTGCTGCTGATATTGCAACAGATCCCATGCCTCCCGAAGCGTCAGATTTAATGGTGATACTGAAACCTAAAAAAGAGTGGACAACCACTGACGATTTTTACGAACTGGCCGATTTGATGAGGAATAAACTGTCAACCATACCCGGAGTTATTGCCGAGCCCAGCCAGCCTATACAAATGCGTTTTAATGAATTGATGACTGGTATCCGCCAGGATGTAGCTATTAAAATATTTGGCGAAAATTTAGATACCCTGGTTGCTTATGCCGATAAAGTGGCAGCTGTTATCAACCCTATAAATGGTATTACACAACCACAAGTAGAAAGGGTTGACGGCTTGCCACAAATTACCATTGAATACGACCGGGCTAAGATTGCAGGTTATGGTTTAAATATCGAAGACATTAATCACATTATAAGTACTGCTTTTGCAGGTGAAGAAGCAGGAGTTGTATTTGAAAATGAAAGAAAATTTGACTTAGTTGTTAGGTTGGACAGTGCACACCGTACAGGACTTACTGATGTAAGTGATTTATATGTTCCATTACCGGAGGGTAACCAGATACCACTATCACAGGTAGCTAATGTATCCTTTAAAACGGGGCCTGCGCAAATAAGCCGGGAGTCGGGGAAGCGAAGGATTTATGTGAGCTTTAATGTCAGCGGCCGTGATGTAACCAGTGTGGTGAAAGAGGCGCAGGAAAAATTAAATAATAAAGTAAAATTGCCTGCGGGATATTATTATACCTATGGAGGAACATTTGAAAACCTCCAAAAAGCTAACGCAAGATTGATGATTGTTTTGCCACTTGCATTGCTGTTAATATTTTTCATGTTGTATCTCACTTTTCGTTCTCTAAAAGACGCAACTTTAATTTTTTCCGCTATTCCTATGAGTGCCATTGGAGGTGTATTTGCCTTGCTGCTGAGGGGGATGCCATTCAGTATTTCGGCAGGTGTTGGATTTATAGCCCTATTTGGAGTAGCGGTTTTAAATGGCATTGTTTTAATAAGCACTTTTAATCAGTTGCAGAAAGACGGGATGGATGATATTTTGCAAAGGGTGTGGGAAGGAACTAAAATACGTTTACGCCCGGTATTGATGACGGCAGCCGTGGCATCATTGGGTTTTTTACCAATGGCTCTTTCGTCGGGTGCCGGGGCAGAAGTACAAAAGCCCTTGGCAACTGTTGTTATAGGTGGATTAATTACGGCAACATTTTTAACATTGATTGTGTTGCCTTGTTTATACATTATTTTTTCAAAAAAGGGCAATAAGCAATAGGCAAAAAGCAATAGGCAAAAAGCAAAAAGCAATCTGTAAAGAGCGATATTCTGAAAAGGATTTTAATTATAACTAAAAAAAAATTATGGCAACTAAATATTTTAAAGAGACTTCAGTATATAAAAAAGCATTTGCTCTGGCAATGCAAATTTTTGAAATCAGTAAAATATTTCCGAAAGAAGAAAAATATTCTCTAACTGAACAGGTAAGAAGATCTTCAAGAAGTGTATGTGCCAATATAGCTGAGGCATATAGAAAAAAACAGTATCCTGCACATTTTGTTCCTAAAATTTCTGATTCCGAGAAGGAAAATTCAGAAAATTCAGTTTGGATTGATTTTGCATTCGCTTTCCTTTATGTAGATGCGGGACAGCAGGAAATACTTTTATTGCAGAATGAACAAATTGGCAAGTTATTTAATCATATGATAACTAATCCTGAAAAATATTAATTATGAAAATATGTAAAATATATTGTCAAGGGGCAATAAGTAATAGGCAACTGGCAATAGGCAATAGGCAATGGGCAATGGCGAAGAAGAAAGTGGAAAGGGTACTTTTTGCATGTTGCCTGTTGCTTATTGCCTGTTTTATCCAAGCACAACAACCTGTTCAAAAGAGAATCGGCATTGATGAAACTATCAGCACTGCCAAAAATAATCTGCAATATGGAATCAATACCCAAAAGATCAATAAAGGGAAAGCACAAATTAAAACAGCGACCCTGGTGCCCAAAACCGGCGTGTTTGCCGAGAATGAAGATTTAAACCCTGCCGACAAAAACGGAGTTTTAAAAATCGGAATATCGCAAAGTGTTGATTGGCCCGGTCTATATAAGGCTAAGAGAAACCTGTACAACGAACAGTTAAAATATTATGAAGCATCAACAGCGACTATTGATGCGGATTTAAAAAGAGATATCAGAACAGTATATTATCAGCTTTGGTATTTGCAGGATAAACAACTTTTGTTTCATCGTCTTGATAGTATATATAAATCATTAAGTACAGCAGCTGTAATTAAAGTTAAAACCGGTGATAGCCGCGGGTTAGACAGCATAGCTGCCAATGTGCGGATGGCTGAATTACAGGCGTTGCTCTATCAAATTGGTAATGATATGAGCATTCAGCAGCAGTCATTGTCGCAGTTGCTCAATAGCAATGAAATAATGTTGCCTTTGATACAACCACTCGAAAAACTAACAATGTCGGTTGAATCTGCTGATTCCCTTCATCCCTTGCTGGCCTTACAATCTCAAAATATTAATATTGCCAATGCCGGAGTTTCAGTCATAAAAAATGAAAATAAACCTGATTTTTCCGGTCGTTTTTTCAGTCAGCGGCTATGGGGTGCAAGCAATCCCTACACCGGATTTTCGGTTACGGCAGCTTTCCCTTTATTTGGAGCATCTGCCTATCGCAGTAAAGTAAAAACTGCACAGGCCGAAGTTTTGTTGCAACAAAAACAATTTGAATATGGGCAGCAATTGTTCAATACACAACAAATGCAAATGCAGAGCGAAGTGCAGCGAAATAACAGCCTCTTGTCTTTTTATGAAATAAGTGGATTAAGGCAGGCTGAAGAGATTATCAAGGCTTCGTCACTTGCATACAGGGCAGGGGAGATAAGTTTTGCGGAGATGTCGCAATTCCTGACGCAGGCCATTGATATTCAGAAAAACTATCTGGAAGTGCTTAATACTTTTAACCAATCAGTCATTCAATACAATTACTTTATTAATAAATAATTCGTTATATGAAAAATAAATCAGTCATCATAATTACTCTTTTAGCTGTTGCTGTTTTCTTTGTTTCCTGCGGAAGTAAGGATAAAAAGACTGCCACCACTCCCGAAACAGAAACACATGTTGACGAACATGCAAATCCTGATGAAGCAATACTTACAACAGATCAAATAAAAACAATCGGTATTGAATTTGGCGCTATTGAACAAAAGCAATTAACTGCTTCGCTTAAAACGAATGGGGTGCTAAAAGTTCCAAACCAGAATAAAGCCAGTATTAATTCTGTGTACGGCGGCGTTATAAAATCATTGCTTGTACAACCGGGTAACACTGTTTCCAGGGGACAAACAATTGCAACCATTTCCAATCCGGATTTTATCCAGGTACAAAGTGAATACCTGAGTATTAATTCAAGGATTGTTTTGGCTGAACAGGAATACAATCGTCAAAAGGAATTGAATGCCGGTAATGCAGGAGCATTGAAAAATTTACAGGCTGCTGATGCTGAACTAAAATCATTAAGAACAAGACGGTCTTCATTGCAACAGCAGATACAATTAATGGGTATCAGCACAACTGCACTTTCAAACGGCAGGCTGATCTCCGTTTTATCGGTGCGCAGTCCTATAAGCGGCATAATAAGTAATGTACATGTAAAAATGGGTAGTTATGTAGATCTGAGTACTGTTGTTGCCGAAGTAGTTGACAATAACTTCCTGCATCTTGATTTGTTTGTGTATGAAAAAGATTTGCCCAAAATAAAAAATAAGCAAACCATACATTTTACAGTAACCAATAATCCGGGGAAAGAATATGATGCAGAAATATTTTCTTTGGGATCTTCTTTTGAAAATGAAAGTAAAGCTGTTTCCATTCATGCAATGGTAAAAGGGGATAAAACAGGTTTGATTGATGGTATGAATATTACTGCAAACATCAGCCTCGATCAGGCTACTTTGCCTGCTATACCAACCGAAGCAATTATAAATTATCTTGGACAGGATTTTATTTTCGTTGTTGATTCTGTTGATAACAAAAAGAGTGAAACCCATTTTAAAAGAATACCAATAGTAAAAGGCACAAGTGATGTGGGTTACAGCGAAATTACTTTGTTAAAAGAAATTCCTGCTGATGCCAAAGTGGTTATTAAAGGTTCGTTTTTTATTTTAGCAAAACAAACAAATACTGAGGGGCATAGCGATTAAATTAATTTTATGTTTCTTCTATAAATAGTATAGAAAAATTAAAAGGAGATATAAGCAACTATTGCTGAATCAGTGCTGGCTGTTTTTCAGTAGCCAGGTTAATTGCAGATGAAATTTTGGTAAACTGGTTTTTATCGCTCACCGGATCCAGATATTCAATTAAAATATTTTCCGCCCCTGCTATGTTTTTTTCTTCAATCAGGATATTTACCAATTTTTCAATATCAGCATATCTGGAAAAAGTGTACTTACTGAGCGATTGCTGGTAATAATTTTTAGCCTGGGAGAAATTTTTGTTATCGTAATAAAAGTCTGCAATGTTATGGTTCATTTTCTGAAATCGTTCGGGGTCGTAAAAAACAGCTTTACTGTAATAGTAAATTGAACTGTCTTTTGTTTCCTCTTTTACGCCATACAGTTTCCCGAGATTGAAATATACATAGGAAAGGGTTGAATCAATTTTCAAAGCATTATTATAGTAGGAGATTGATTTTTCAAATTCAGAAGGGGCTTCAAAATAGGTATTTCCCAATTCATTGAACAGGTCCTTATTATTGCCGATCCTGCCCAGTGCTTCGGTATAAATGTCAATGGCTTTTTTTTTATTTTTTTGTTTGCGGTATAGCCTTGCCAAAGAATAATAATTATCACCTATAGAAGGAGCAAGGGCAACTGCTTTTTTGTATTGTATTTCAGCCTGTGCAGTATCCTTAAGCTTTTCGAGGTAAAAAGTTCCCAGGTTTCTGATGCATTCTGCATTATGGGGATTTATGATCACCCCTTTTTGTAATATCGCAAAGGCGCTGTCTTCCTTATTTGCCCGGGAATACAATGCTGATAATTTCTGATAACCGGTAGCAAAACCCGAATCACAGGCAATGGATCGCAAGAAATATCTTTTTGAAATATTGAAATAAATACTGTCTGTATAAATGCTGCCAAATTCAGGGGAAATATAATCTGAGTTTACACTTCCATAATCTGCATTGGCATAACTGTCACAGGGATCCAGATCAATCGCTTTCTTAAAGAAATATTTAGCCGAATCAAAGATCTTCTGATTATAATAAGTCATTCCTAAATTCCGGTAAGCATTGCTGTAGAGGTTATCCAGACTGACGGCTAAGTGAAAATATTTCAATGCAACTTTCTTATTATTCCTGCTTATATAATAATTGCCAAGTCCATTCATCGGGTAAGCCCATTTTGGGGCGATTGTTGCTGCTTTATTAAAATAATATGCACAGGAGTCATCCAGTATATCCTGGTAGATCCAGCCCATCAGCAGGTAGCCGGCAGGGGATTTCGGATCACTGGCGATCGCCTTCCTGCAAAGTTGAATAAGATCTTTCGTTTCTGTACTTTTATTGGAGTAAGCCGACATGGTCTTCAGAAATGCCCGTTTAGGCAATACGGGTTCTATTAATTCCGAATCATTTTTCAATAAAACAATGGCTTTTTCCATCATGTCATTCGCTACATCAAATCCTGTAGTAACCAGTGTTTTTAGTTTTTTTATTTGTTCGCCCAGGTCGGCGAAGTAAGTTTTGTCGTTTTCTTTTTTTTCTTTATTTAATTCTTTTTCCATGAACACAATATGTATGAGCCCTTTGCCACTGAGAAACAGGTTTATTTTTTGCTGACAAAAATTTAAGTACTTCGCCGCAAGTGAAAATTTTGCATCTTCAGTGATCCTGCTTCCCGGCCAGGTTTGTTCCAGTATCTGGTAATATTTTTCGGCAGAGGATTCACCGATTAGTTTTTCATTGCTGATGGCATCCGTAAACTGGTTATAAATGGCAATTTGTAATGTGTCCATGTTTTCATTTAATGAAATAGCTCTCTCGCCCTGCCTGATCGTATTTGTTGCAAAAAAGTTCTGGTCCGGACTCATTTCCTGTAATTTCTTACTGTTTTCCCAGGCAGTATATGTGTCCATATCTACTTTGGTAATGGTTGCCATATCTTTTTCAGCACAACAGTAATAAGGGATCTGTACCGTATTGAAATCAGTTCTGGCTCTTCTTTTTACAATGTTTTTTACATAGGCACTGATCTCCGATAAAGAAACCCTGCCGTTATTGTCTCCCATTAAGGAATCCTTGTCGGCAGCTCCTGCCAGGCCATCAACGAGGTAATAGGTAAAAAGCCCATGCCCGTTTCCGATAGTGGGACTTTCAATGGAAACCTGTCCGGCTCCGGTAGACAACAGTATGACATCACCCATCTTTTGTTCTGCGATGAAATTATTGGTAAAATTTTGCTGCCCTTCTTTGCCACCGGGAAGTTCGTTTGTTCTGCAGGCATCCATAATCAGGAATACTTCTACTCCTTTGAGCACCTGTGGTTTTATAAAAAGAGTCTTTACAGTATGGAGGTTTATATTTCCTGTTCCCAGATAATTGTTGTCATCTTTATTCGGTTCGCAATCGTAAGGAAGAAAAAAATAAAGGTCTTCATTCATGGCATCACCGTGACCACTGAAATAAATATATAGCCTGTCGCCTTTTTTCAGTTTTTTGGTTTGCAGCCAGCTATAAGCACCCACATTAAAATCGGCCGCTTTTGCATTTTCGTTGATCAGGGATAATATATTTTCCGGTTTCGTGTATCCACCACTGGGAGTTTTTAAAAAATCACGAAAAAGAATTGCATCCTTATCTGCATACTTTAATGGATTTATTCCCTTGTATTTTGAAACGCCGGTTATAATGGCGTAGGTAGTACCAGTCAAACTGTCCTCACTGTTTTCAGAAGTAATTTTCACCCCCCTGGCTGTATTGGGGATTTGTGCTGCTACATAAAAAAAACTTAAACAAAAAAAAGAGAGGAAGCATGTTTCTTTAATATGTGAAATCAATAAATGCATGATCGGTTTATTTCTTATTATGAGAATATCATTATTAAATGCTT
This sequence comes from Ferruginibacter sp., assembly GCA_037969135.1. Classification (GTDB taxonomy): domain Bacteria; phylum Bacteroidota; class Bacteroidia; order Chitinophagales; family Chitinophagaceae; genus Ferruginibacter. Next base: position 5,137 of record JBBKWV010000180.1, on the reverse strand, counting down.
ACACAATTGAATGAAAAATTTGTTGGAATTCAGTGGTTGGATTTATATAAAGTTTTCAAAAAAAACTTTTAAACTTCAATTCATAAAAGTGGAAGACCAATGAATTATTAGGAAACAGTCTCTTAAAGTACTAAATTTCTAGAGAATTACATAATGGATATTTTAAATTATTGAATAAACGAACCCAGAAATGCCCTCAAGCACAAAAAAATGTTTTGTTGAGATTGCAGCTGCTTCAGTTGTTTTATTAGTACTATCAGGCTGTATTGGCTCCAGGCTTGGGTCCGCCGGTAAAGAAGAAAAACTGAAAATGGAGATCATTGAAGAAAGGGACATTGTAAATTTCAGCAAACTAAAAGAACAACCGATAGCTACTCTTTCTTCCCGGGGTAAAAACAAAGGCAGGGGACTGGATGCTTCCGCTGTTGTTGGAAATGTAGTCAGTCTGGCCACTGATGCGATCAAAAATGTAATCGCAAATGAACAGAAAAAATACAGTGCCGATTACCAGTTCGCGTTAACAGATCTGTATTTTTACGATCAATTGTCAAATATCGGCCCTTTTGATCCGGTAGGAATGCAATTCGCCGGATTTAAAATTATAAGGACTTTTATCAATAAAGAGGGAATCACCGATACTGCATTCACTGCCAGTTTTCGCCTGGATACAGATAATGTGTATGAAATGCTGAATAATTCAATGTTCAGATTAAAGATCGAAGATTTTAACCTGAAATATGCAAAAGCAAAAGTGGCTGCAGCCAATGATTTAAAATTGAATATGGATATTGAAATTACCTTTCGCTCTTCCTATGTAAGTCAGGATGCTGTTTTATTTGACAATGTGCACATGGGTAAATTTTATTTATTTATCCGTGATGCCCCATTGGATAAAATTGCTCCCGGTTACCAAGAATACTATGCAGAACTAAAAGGAAAATTACTGACCGGAAAGTCATTCATCGTTCCCCGTTCTTTTGGATATCATTTAGAAGATGGGGAGATCAAACCAGCATACAGCCAGGGGGCATATACGATAGATGTGAAAGTAAAAGAAAGCAGCAAGGATCTGTTCATATCAAAAGTGATTTCAGAAAATACCAATTTGATGATCGATACTTACAAAGAAAAAGCGATCAAATACATCAATAAAAATATCAAGGGGTCACAGAAATAAATGAAAAATTGTTTCAGCGTATGTTGATTTATTAAATTCCTATTATGCATTTCAAAATGTTGCTATTACTGATTTTATTTGGGTTTACCGCACAAATTTCTTTTTGCCAAACCAAGCATGCATTGATCGTAGCTATTGGAAATTATCCCGAACCCAGAAAAAACAGGTGGCCGGTAATCAGTTCATTGAATGATGTGCCCTTAATAAAAAATGCATTGTTATCCAGTCAGCAATTTGACGAAAAGAATATCGTGGTATTGGCAGACTCGCAGGCAACAAAAAAAGGAATTGTTGATGCATTGAACAAGCTCATTATAACTGTAAACAAATCAGATATTGTGGTCATTCATTTTTCAAGCCATGGCCTACAGCTTGAAGACGACAACAACGACGAAATAGATGGTTTTGATGAAGCAATCGTTCCATATGGAGCTGCTTTTTCTGTTGACCCGGAAAAATTCGAACAATTTTCTCCCGGTTATTTAAGGGATGATCTTTTTGGTGACCTGGTTACACATTTAAGGAATAAACTTGGAAAGGACGGGGATCTGTTGGTGATCATTGATGCCTGTCATTCAGGTACCGGAACCAGGGGAATGGAAACTGCAAAGATCAGGGGAGGAAATATTCCTATGGTCAGCAAAAATTTTCATGCAAAAAAAAATACCGGCATGGATGATCCCGGTGTTTTCAAAGAAGATACTGGTACCAAACTCAGTGCAGGTGCAGCTTCCTATGTGGTCATCTCCGGTGCACAGGCAAGGGAGATCAATTATGAATGTTTTGATGAAAATGATACCCCGGTTGGTTCATTGTCTTATTCTTTCAGTAAAACGATCAGTTCATTGAAAGGGGATATCACTTACCGGGGCCTGTTTGCCTTAATTGAAAATGTGATGCGGGAAAAAGCACCCAATCAAAAACCAGTTCTGGAAGGTGATGGAATAGACAGGGAATTATTCGGGGGTAAATATCAAATACAGCAACCTTATTTTTCTATCAACAATGATCTGAGTAAAAGAGATGCGATCGTACTAAATGCCGGGTTTGTATCGGGCATCACAAAAGGATCGGAAATGCATTTTTTTGAAACGGGAACCAGCAATACTGCCGGCAAAAAACCAATTAACTCCGGTAAAGTGATTGCGGTATCTGCATTTTCTTCCACTATAAAACCGGATAGCATCAATGATAACTTCATCAACCGGCATCCATGGGCATTTTTAAGCGAATTGTCTTATGGCACTGAAAAACTGAAACTATTTGTAAAAGATTTTAAAGTGGTATCCAAAATGTTGCAGGATAGTTTAAAGGATTTTCCATTGATTGAATTCAATCAGAAATGCGATTTGTACATCGATACTTTCCGATCAATAAATAACTGGGCATTAAAATATCCCAATAGTGGAATTGTATTTCAGGATGGGTTTGTTTTTTCCGGGAATTATGATTTGAAAAATCTGAAAGATGCATTGAAAAGATTTGATCGTTTGCAGTATTTAAAAGGTTTAACATTCAATGAGCCGGGACTTTCTGCAGATATTCAATTACTATTTTTGGATGAGAAAGGAAAAATAGACAGCAATAAATTAATGACGCGAACGCATGCAGGCAGACTGGAACTCAGAGAAGATGACCTGGTTTATTTGAGAATTATCAACAATGGAACCAAACAGTTTTACATTAATATTGTGGATATACAGCCCGACGGATTCATAAACCCTGTAATACCCAATAAATATTTAAGGGATAGAAATAACAATCCGGCTCCCGTAAAATGGGAAGACTGTCTGCTGAAAGCTGATGATACCATGTTCTTAAGAAACTTACCCATATCTATTCAAAAACCTTATGGCGATGAGATATTTAAAGTTTTTTTATCTACTTCTGCCATTGACCTTGAAGATATTTTAACTGCTGCAAACAGTAGTGTAGTGCATAATAAAAGAGGAATTTTAAGTGGGTTGGAAAAAATATTCATTGATTCAAATGTAAATGAAAGTGGAAAAAGAGGTGTGGAGGCAAAAGTGAATACCGACCAGAATGGTGCTGTTTTTTCATTTAATTTTCTGATAATTGCTAAATAGGTTTTTTATATATTGTCATTAGGAGGAAGCAAAATGTTCTTCTTGTTTAATAAATATAAAATCCCAAATATCAGATCAGTTAGGACTTCTAAAATCAATTCTTCATGCCTACAGTCCATATAGTTGTTAAAGGGAAAGTTCAGGGAGTTTTTTACAGAGCATCAGCAAAAAAATACGCCCGTGAATTAAAGATAACCGGTTGGATACGGAATACAGAAGAGGGAGATGTGGAGGCAATGATAACCGGAACAAAAGAGCAGTTAAAAAAATTTTCCGACTGGTGTAGCAGAGGCCCAAAAGATGCTGTGGTTAACATGCTGATTGAAAAAGAACAGCCCGAAACCATTTTCGATTCTTTTATTATCATGCATTGAATATTATCTGAACAAACATCTCAAAATCTATTTTTATTTGCATTAACCATCGGGCCGAAAGGACCATATTTATGTTGTTGTTCAGAAAAACTATCAATATAGGGGCCAAATGGATGATCAAATGGTTTGCGGGAAATATCGGGCCAGTCTGTATTAAAATTCTTTTCCGGCCTGGGTTGTGAATTTACAAAAGCGGCTACATCCCAGGCTTCTTCATTGCTCAATTGGAATGAATCTTTTGTACAACCGAAGGGCATATTGTATTTTACATATCCTGCAAAACGGCTTAGCCTGTACAAACCTGCTCCGGTAGTATAACTATGTTCTCCCCATAATGGTGGATATTGATAATTGGTACCGTATCCGTCAAGCACTCCGCCTCCATTGGCTGTATGACAACGTTGGCAAATCTGATTATAAACCAATTTTCCGGCAACAGGATCTGCAGATCTATTGAGAAAAGGGATATCGGAAATACCAACCCCTTCCGGTTTTATATCTTTTGGTACATTTTTTCCCAACCATTTTATATAAGCATAAAGGGACCTCATTTCTCTGCTATTGGTATCCAGTGATTTTCCGTTCAAACTTCTTTCAAAACAATCATTTATTCTTTTGTAAATATTTTCAATCTGTCCGCTTCTTGCTCGGAATTTCGGGTAGGTAGCATATACGGCACTGTAATTATTACCCCATGATTTTGTGCCTGCATCCAGGTGACAATTCTGGCAATTCATCCCATTGCTGATCGCAGCTACAATTCCTTTCGGACCCAAATAATAGGATGTTTGCGCAATAAGTTTTAATCCGTATTTGATCAGTTCGGCATCGGGTTCATTGTATATCCGGTTACTGTCGGGTATATCCCAAACAAAACCTTTTTTTTCATTGGAGGCTTTTATTTTGCGAAAATCACCGGGAATGAAAATTACTGCGATTACAATAAACAATGTCATTACCAAACCGATCCACCAGTATGATTTAATAAACTGCTTCATATTTTTTTGTGCCTATCGAACAAAACAATATCCGCATTTATGTTCCTGTGCACGACCAACAGCCCAAACGCCAGAAGGCATCGGAGGTATTTCGGGTAACAAATTACTGAGCCATTCTTTTTTTACATCCTCAGCATTCAATTGCATTTTTTCAGCCAGAACTGCGCTGTATACTGTAATTGCCATATTACATACACAAAATAATACTCCGGATTCCTGTAATTCGTTAATTCCTATCGCCACATTTCCAATGCCCGGTACTTTGAAATCTCCCGGCATCGGTTGCCAAAATGGATTACGCATCGCAGGTTTTTTTGTTTTTGGATCATTAACATGAAATACTTCTCCAAAATTATACTTTGCCCAAATATGATCGGGAAAAGCATAGGGGATGGCATTGTGCCTGAGTACAACTACAGAACTGCATTCTTTTTCAGGAGTGCCGGTAGCTGCATTGGTCAGCCCGAAAACCTTGGGCCATGCAAACGGATACAATTCATA
>JBBKWV010000179.1:0-7871 GCA_037969135.1 Ferruginibacter sp. | reverse complement strand
AAAGTATAACCCTGCACGATCAACAATTGTGTTTGTGTAAAAAGTCGTTTCTTGCTCCTGTGTTCAAGCCAGTTTATGAGTGCTTCTAATGCTTTTGCTGGTTTTATATCATTGCTGTTTAACTGAGATTCATAAACATCCCATTGTTTCAATTCCAGAAATTCTATATCCGGGTTTAAAAAGGCTTTCACACCCAGCCAATACAAAGTCTCAACCGTTCTCAAAGAAGTTGTTCCAACTGCGATGGTCTCATTTATCTTGCCTTGAATTTTCCGGATTGTTTCAATATCTACATCTATCCATTCTGCATGCATTTCATGTTCCTGCATTTGAATGGCTTTAACCGGTTTAAAAGTGCCTGCTCCCACATGCAGTGTAACATAACAATTTTCAATTTTTCTTTCAGATAATTTTTTAAATACCTGCTGTGTAAAATGCAGGCCGGCTGTTGGTGCGGCAACAGAGCCGTCGTACTTTGCATAAATGGTTTGATACCTGGAAGCATCGCTGTTATCCGTTTCTCTTTTTATATAGGGAGGTAAAGGGATATCGCCTGCCGATTCGATAACTTCCGCAAAACTAAGATTCGCCGGTGTCCATGAAAATTCAATAAGATAAGCTTCCGTCAGCTTTTCAATTAAAAAAGCTTTAAGTATCAATGTTTGATTGTTAACAATAATTTCTTTCTCCAGCGGGCCATCTTTCCATTTAGAAGCTCCACCAACGAGGCATTTCCATTTTACACTACCCGTCTTATTCATGATGCTGCTGTATTCATTCAGCAGCTCAGCAGGTTCCAGACAAAAAATTTCGATGATGCCACCACTGCTTTTTTTGAATCTGATCCGGGCATTGATCACTTTACTGTTATTGAAAACAAGTAAGCTGTTTTTGGGGGTATGATCAGCAATATTCCGATACAGATCTTCTTTGATCGATCCATCCTGAAAGATGAGTAATTTGGATGCATCCCTTTCCGTTAGCGGATACAATGCAATTTTTTCATCGGGTAACTGGTAAGTAAAATCCTTTATGGATATTTTTCCTGGATCAATCATTTTAAGATGCTGTTAATGCATTGCCACTTTGCCATTCAGAAAAAATGTTTCTGATAACATTTCTATTGTTGCCGAAAGAGTGATTATATTTTGCCGGATTTAATTTCGTCCACAACCATTGGATCCAGCAATGTGCTGGTATCACCGAGATTGCTTATTTCTCCTTCTGCAATTTTTCTTAAAATGCGGCGCATTATCTTTCCACTTCTTGTTTTGGGAAGGCCGGATACAAATTGTATTTTATCAGGTTTGGCAATGGGGCCGATAATTTTTGAAACGGTAAGACAGATATCCTGGCGGCGCATGTTTTCATCTCCGTGATGCCCGTTGTAAATCACATAAGCATAAATACCCTGTCCTTTGATATCGTGCGGAAAACCAACCACCGCACTTTCTACCACACCTGCATGCATGTTTATGGCATTCTCCACTTCAGCAGTGCCAATGCGATGCCCGCTGATATTCAGCACATCATCAACCCTTCCGGTGATACGGTAAAACCCATTCTCATCTTTTAATGCACCATCTCCTGTAAAATATAAATTGGGATATGTAGCAAAATAATTTGTACGGCAGCGTTCATGATCTCCATAAGTTGTCCGTAAAATTCCGGGCCAGGGTGCTTTGATGCAAAGGTTTCCTTTCATAAGGCCATTTTCATCCTTCTCGGTTATTTCTTTTCCATTCTCATCAACGAGTACCGGTTGGATTCCGGGCATTGGCAATGTTGCCCAACTCGCTTTTGATGGGGTTATGCCGGCCAGGTTACTGATCAAACAACCACCGGTTTCGGTTTGCCACCAGGTATCAACGATGGGGCATTTTTTCTTCCCGATATTTTCATCATACCAATGCCATGCTTCTTCATTGATCGGTTCACCTACCGTACCCAATACTTTTAAGGAAGAAAGGTCTTTTCCTTTTAATGGATCCAACCCATAACTCATTAAACTTCTGATAGCAGTTGGAGCGGTATACAGGACATTTACTTTGTGTTTATCCACGATATCCCAAAATCTTCCGGCATCAGGCCATGTGGGAATTCCTTCAAACATCAGGCTGGTAGCACCGGCACTCAAGGGGCCGTAAACGATATAACTATGACCCGTTATCCATCCGATATCGGCTGTACAAAAATGAACATCTCCGGGTTCATATTGAAATACATTTACAAAAGTATAATTGGTCCATATCATATAACCGGCCGTACTATGCACAACTCCTTTTGGTTTTCCTGTAGAACCGGAAGTATATAAAATAAACAGGGGATCTTCTGCATCCATTTCTTCTGCGGGAAAATTCATATCTCCATTTGCTTCCAATTGTGTTTCTGCATGATCCATTTCATCTTCCCACCATACATCGCGGCCTTTGATCATACTCACCGGTGTTCTTGTTCTTGTATATACTATTACCCGCTTCACCGTTTTATTTCCAATAAGTGCATCATCAATAATACTTTTCAACTGAATATCTTTTCCGCCACGGTAAGCCCCGTCGCAGGTTACAATGAATTCCACTTTGGCATCCTCCAATCTGTCTGCAATACTTTGCGCACTAAAACCTCCAAAAACAACACTGTGTATTGCACCAATTCTGGCACAACCTAAAACAGCATAAGCCAGTTCTGGTACCATACCCATGTAAATACAAACGCGGTCGCCTTTTTTTACACCATTGTTTTTCAATACCTGTGCAAACTGGCAAACCCTTTTATGCAAACGGGCATAGGTAACGATTCTTGTTCTTTCATCCGGGTTATTGGGTTCCCAGATGATGGCCGGCTTGTCTGCCATCGTTTCCAGGTGCCGGTCGATACAGTTTTCGGTGATGTTTAATTTGGCGCCTTTAAACCATTCAATTTTTGGTTCTTTAAAATTCCAGTTTAAAACCTTTTCCCATTTCTTTTTCCATAGAAAATTTTCGGCAACGCTGCCCCAAAAACCTTCCGGGTCTTCCAGGCTTTTTTTATAATCCTCGTGATATTGTTCCAGTGATTTTATCTGATAGGGAATTGCCATGATGTGTTTCTTATTGTACAAGAGTGCCAATTTAATATATTTATAAATACATACCCATAAAAAAATCTGTAAAAGAAAAATTTAAAATGTTAAGAAAGTGCATAATTGTAATTATACTGATTATTAACATGATTAAAGCCCCAAAGAAACCAATTAATACATTAATACAGTTATATCCTTAAATAAGCTGACATTTCAAAGCAGTATTTTTATCTGAATTGACATAACTGAGATTAGTAATTAAAATAAAATATAGCAGATTGAGCTGCTTTGAAATTATTAAAGGAAAAGGTATTGCCTGTAGTAGCCATAAAAATCTGTTGGGCTGAAAGTGTAAAAGGTATTTCTGCCTGATTTCCCGGAAATTTTACAATATTCAAACAATTCTATGATGTAAATATACTGAAGACAGTTTAGCTTTGCAGCAATTGAAAAAGAAAGCTTCCGTATTATTGATATTATTCATGTTGGTTCAAACATTGCCATTGTTGAATACCATTTGGGGTAGTGAAATTGTGATGGTATCAGATTTGATCGAAGAAAAGGAAACAAATAAAGTTGAGTCAATATTTATGAAAGATTTTCTTTCAAATTCATTCGTACTGCTGGTTTACTATAACAACATAAATACACAAATCCACATATCAGAGCATATCTTACCATATCCTTGCTTTGATAAGCTGACCCCTCCTCCCAATTATTCCTAATATTCCTTCTATAGATTAAGTTTTGTAATGCATAAAGCATGCACATTGTATTATTATTTTCAAAAGAACACATGACAAAAACATTAAGTCCCTTCGCCAGGATTCTGAACCTGGTCAAACTGGAGCGTAAAGAAATAACAGCAGTTTATTTTTATGCCATTTTAAATGGTCTTATCCAGCTTTCGTTGCCATTGGGAGTGCAGGCCATAATCGGCTTTGTATTGGGTGCTTCCATGAGGGCCTCTTTGGTGATACTCATTTCCCTGGTGGTAATTGGCGTGCTGGTGGCAGGAATCATGCAGGTAAACCAGATGAAGATCATCGAAAAAATCCAACAAAAATTATTCGCCAGATATTCATTTGCTTTTGCCGAACATATACCCCGAATGGACCTGAATAAGAATGACCATATTTATTTGCCGGAACTGATCAATCGGTTTTTTGATATACCGGTTTTACAGAAAAGCCTGTCTAAGATCTTGCTGGATATTCCAACAGCTATCGTTCAAATACTTTTCGGGTTGATATTGCTTTGCTTTTATCATCCTGCATTCATCCTGTTTGGTATTGTACTGATTATATTGATGGTTCTCATTTTACAATACAGCGGTAAACAGGGTATACAAACCAGCTTGGACAAGAGTACATTTAAATATAAAGTGGCCGGATGGCTTGAAGAAACGGCGAGGGTTATTAAAACGATCAAACTTACCAAGGATAATGATCTGCATATGCAAAAAACAGATGAGCTTGTAACCAATTACCTGGTTGCCCGAACCAAACACTTTAAAGTGTTGCTTTTCCAGTTTAATGTACTGGTGGTATTTAAAACAGTTATTACAGCGGCCATGCTTATAGTTGGAACTATTTTGCTGGTAAAACAGCAGATCAATATCGGGCAGTTTATTGCGGCTGAAATTATTATCCTGTTAATTCTCACATCTGCTGAAAAGCTGATCATCAACCTGGGCAGTGTGTATGATACATTAACAGCCATTACCAAACTATCCAATCTTACAGATACCGAAGTGGAAGCAAATGGGACTGTTGAAATGCCTTCGGGTACCAGGGGTATAAAACTGGAATTGAAGAACCTGGGCTTCAGCTACGCCGGTAAGAAGCAATTGTTTCATGACATTAATATGCAGATACCTGCTGGTGAAAAAGTATGTGTGATGGGAAAGGGCAGTACAGGCAAAACCACCTTGCTCCGCATATTGGCAGGTGCCAATACTGGATTTACCGGCACTTTTACCCTGGATGACCTGCCTTTTGCCAATTACAACCTGGCATCAATACGTTCCAATACAGGGGTGGTTACCAACGAGCATGAAATTTTCGAAGGTACGCTTTGGGAAAATATTTCTCTTGGAAAGGAAGATGTACATATGGACACCGTAATAAAATTCGCAGAGAAAACTGGTCTCAATGATTTTGTTGGCAGCCTGCCGAATGGTTACGATACGTTATTGGATCCTATGGGTAAAAGATTGCCGAGGAATGTGATAAATAAAATCGTACTGGTTAGGGCACTGGTATCAAGCCCAAGATTATTATTACTGGACGAGCCTCTGGTTTATGCTGAGGAAAATTACAGAAGCCGGATTTTGTCGATTTTAAAAGACATGCCTGAAACGACCATAATAGTATTCTCCAACGATGAAACAATTGCCGGAACCTGCGATAAGGTTTTTCAATTGCAGGGAGGTGAACTAACGTTAAAAATTAAATAAAATGAATCATTCAGATTTTAAATCTTATAATCATATTTACCTGATCAATAAAAACAGCAAGGTAAAATGGTGGTTTATCTCTTGCTGCCTGGTATTTTTAATTTTTCTTTTTCTGCCCTGGACACAGAATATCCGGGCAAAAGGATCTGTAACCACTCTGTACCAGGACCAGCGGCCACAGCAGGTGAATACCATTATTGGCGGGCGGGTAATGAAATGGCATATCAAAGAAGGTGATTATGTGCAGGCGGGTGATACAATTGTGCAATTAACCGAGGTAAAGACGGATTACCTTGATCCGGAATTATTGCAACGCACCCAGGAACAACTAGCAGGTAAACAGCAATCTATTGAATACTATAAAAGCAAAGTGGATGTAACAGGCGACCAGATTAATGCCATTAACAACGGTTTGCAGTTAAAGCTGAACCAGCTAACCAATAAACTGAGCCAACTGCAGTTGAAGATACAGTCTGATAGTATGGATGTAGTGGCGGCTGTAAATGATTTCAATATCAGTAACAAGCAGTACAACCGGCAAAAAGCCATGTACGACAGTGGCCTGGTATCATTGACCCAGCTGGAAACAAGAAATCAGCAATTCCAGAATGCATTGGCCAAAAAAATAAGTGCTGAAAATAAACTGGCCAACACAGGCCAGGAGTTTACCATTACCCGTATTGAAATGAGTGCCATACAGCAGGAAAATCTGGAGAAGGTTTCAAAAGCCCAGGGTGACAGGTTTCAATCCCTTACTCAAATTGCAACCGGCCAGTCGGATGTTGCCAAACTACAAAACCAGTATGCCAGCTATATTATCCGCAATGGTATGTATTATATCCTGGCTTCGCAAAGCGGTCAGATAGTAAAGGCACAAAAAGCAGGTATTGGTGAATTTGTAAAAGAGGGAGAGATGATCGCAGAAATTGTTCCGGATAAAATAAAATATGCCGTGGAAATGTATGTAGACCCGATGGACCTTCCCCTGATTGCCCCGGGACAGCAAGTCCGTTTTTTATTTGATGGTTTTCCTGCCATTGTTTTCAGCGGTTGGCCGAAGGCTTCATCCGGAACCTTTGGCGGGAAGATTGTTGCAGTAGAAAGCAATGTCAGCTCCAATGGAAAATTCAGGGTGCTGGTAAATGAAGATGTGGGCGATAGGCCATGGCCTAAAGAATTGAAAATGGGAACCGGGGCACAGGGCATCAGTTTGCTGAACAATGTACCGGTATGGTACGAGTTGTGGCGGAATATCAATGGATTTCCTCCCGACTATTATAAAAATGACGAACTAAAATTGAAAGACAAAAAATGAAACCTTTAATATTGATTTTGCTGATGGTAATTTGCGCTGCTGAAATTGTTGCGCAGGATAGCTCAAAGATGCTGTCATTAAAACAGGTGATGGAGATGGTAAAACTGAACCATCCAGTATCCCGGCAGGCAGATATTTTTGTTGAAAAAGCCAGGGCCGATGTAACCATTGCAAGGGCAGGTTTTGATCCTGTTTTAAAAAATGAAACAGCACAAAAGACCTTTGACGGCCTTAATTATTATCAGTATAACCGCCCGGAATTGTTGGTGCCAACATGGTTTGGTATAGAGGTTAGCACTGGTTTGGAATATCTGTCGGGCAATCGTGCCAATCCGGAAGAAACAATGGGAGAGACCAGTTACCTTGGTATTAGTGTTCCGCTGGCAAAGAACCTGCTGATGGATAAAAGAAGAGCAGCTTTGCAAACTGCTAAGATATTCCGTACAGCCTCGTCTGCAGAAAAAAGAAGAATACTGAATGACCTGGCGCTGGATGTTACCAAAACCTACTGGGACTGGGTTCAGCAATACCAGTTGTATAAAATTCTTACAGATGCTGTTGAAGTAAATAAAAAAAGAACACACCTGGTAACTTTGGCCTTTAACCTTGGCGACAGGCCGGCCATTGATACGATAGAAGCCTTATCGCAGTTGCAGTATTTTGAAATGCAGCAAAGCCAGGCCTTGCTTAATTTTAAAAATGCAGGACTGGAACTTGCCGTTCATTTGTGGAGTGCCGATACCAACCCGGTTTTATTAGCTGAGGATATAGTGCCTGCAAGAGAATCGATAAATTTAAATATTACAGAACTAAACCTACCCAATGCAGAACAGTTGCGGGAATCGGCGATTAAGAATCATCCCGAGCTCAATCTGTATGATTTTAAATTGAATGTACTGGCTGTAGAAAAAAAATTAAAATTTCAGGAACTGTTACCAGACATAAGATTCAAATACAACCAGCTGGGCAGAGGATACGATGTACTGAAAACGGCCACCGGTCCCTTGTTCGAAAATAATTTTCAGTACGGACTTTCA
>JBBKWV010000178.1:0-13579 GCA_037969135.1 Ferruginibacter sp. | reverse complement strand
CTGGGTTTTAAAAATGTAAAAAACCTTACAGGTGGAATGATGGAATGGCAGGAGAAATATAAAAAATGATTCAATAAAAAAGGGATTGGAATTTAGTTTTCCAAGCCCTTTGACAAACCAATACGTTATACTCCAACCTTATAACTTAATATTCAATCCCGCCATAATATTGATCAACGCCATAGGGAAATAATAATTCTCTGTATTCAAACTCCCGCCATATACATAACTGAATGTATATCCGTTTGGCTCATATTTTTTAGAAAATAAGTTATTGCATTGTGCGAATACCCGTATCGATTTAAAATTTTTGCTCTCAAATTGATAGCTCATCCTTATGTCCTGAACATAATATGAATCCAGGCTTCTGCTTTTTTGAGATGTATTGTCGAGGTATTGCCTGCTAACATATTTCCCCATAAGACTGATGTCGAAATTCTTTACCGGAATAATATTTACAGATACTGAACTGACAACTGATGGTGAATATGAAATGGTTGTTTTTTTATAAAAATTTGTTTTTTGCCCACCATTATCATAATCATCTATGTATTCGGTAAAATCTTTTATTTTATTTTCACTGAATGTGATATTGCCGTTCACAGAGAGCCATTTGTTGAATCTATTACTGCCCTGTAATTCAATGCCCGCCCTGTAACTATTGGGAATATTGGTTCTTGAATAAGCTCCCACATCATTTATTTTTCCTGTTAAAACCAATTGATTTTTATACAGCATATAATAAACATTGATGCCCCAGGAATTATTTTTTTTCTTTTGCTCTATACCCGCTTCAAAATCGTTCAGTACTTCTACTTTTGGAGAAGTTAATATGCCCGATTCAAAATCATCCCTGTTGGGTTCTTTTGCAGAACGTCCATAGGAGACCCAGCTATGTGTTTTATTTTTTGAATAGGATATTCCTGCTTTTGGATTAAAGAAAAAATAATTATTGCTAACAAGCAGGGTGGGATTATTCCGGAAACCATTGATGCTATAATTTACTGATCTAACCTGAAGGTCAACAAATGTTTGCAGGTTATCAGTCAGTTGTTGTGTCCATTTTGTAAACCCGGAAAATTCTGTTTTAAAAGCAGTTAGTTGATACCAGCGGTGATCTTTGGGAACAGCGGCCTGCTCTTTTGCCCAAATGACTTCGCCGAAATGTTTTCCGTCATAACTGTTCCATCCTCCACCAATGATGAGGTTTGTTTTTCTCTTGGAATATTGAATGGAAAACAGAGAGCCATAATAATAATTATCGAGCCATAACCTTCTTACAATATCAGTTTCACTTATCACTGATGTACCATTGTTGTAATCTGGCAAACCATAAGCAGAAAGTTCCTGTGATGCTTTGTATTGTTCATAGTATCCCTTGCCGCGTGTGAGAAATGCAGCCATATTCCCTTTCCAGGAATTATTTATCTTTCTGTTAAAAAACAACTGATAATGTGTTTGTGTATAATTATCTGTTTCATTGTTGTAGGGGCCATCTGCTTTTTCTGTTCCGGCCGAATTATATCTTCTGTTAATTGCCAGTGTGTTTTCGTCAATTCCATTCCATGCCTGGTATGTTTTTTCTTTTCCGGAAAAAATATTTAACCTCAAAGAGTTTTTAGCATCAGTATAAGCGACACTTGAATATAAAGATCTTAGTCGGCTGCTTGCTCTTTCAATATAACCATCACTGCGGATATTACTCATCCGGGCATCAAGGGTAAAATGTTTTGCAAAAATGCCGCTGTTTAAGATCAAAGTATTTTTAAAGGAATGAAAAGAACCGGCGCTGTTATTAAATTCCAATCCCATTTTTGGATTGAATTCATTAGTTCCAATATTTATTGCAGCCCCGAATGCACCGGTGCCATTCGACGAAGTGCCTACACCACGTTGAATTTGAATACTTTCAGCCGAAGATGCAATATCCGGAATATCAACAAAATAGGTTCCCTGGCTTTCAGCATCATTGTAAGGAATGCCATTGATGGTAACATTGATACGGCTTGCATCCGTTCCCCTGATCCTGATCCCGGTATAACCGATCCCGTTGCCCGCATCAGAATTTATGATAACAGATGGAGTCTGATTCAATATAAAAGGCAGGTCCTGGCCCATGTTGTTTTTATCAATTACAGATTTTGACAGGTCAGTTTTTGCTACAGGAGTTTTTTCAGATGCCCTGACTGCATTTAATTCTACGGGTTGTAAATAAGCAGTATCAGCAGGTTTCATTGCCTGCTGTGCAGAACAGATAAAAATACTGTTGCATACAATTGTACAGAACAATAGTAACTTCATTTCAATAAGATTGTGCCGAAAATCCGGTTAATAAATATCCGGTAGAAAAAATACTCTCCCTTCGCAGGCATTATCCTGTGCAGGTTAAAACGGGTATGATCTCAGCCTTCAAAAGAAAGCACCCCGGAAATTCTGGCGATGATAAAAAGAACAAATAAAAAACAAATCTAAGACCAAAAAATTAAAGGAACCCTTTTTTATTATTTTTAATTGAATTTGTAACAAAAGCTGCAGTGGATTCGTATACATAAAAAGAACAGCCATGAAAAAGATCATTTTTATATTAGCCCTATTCGGTTTTTCAATAATGACCAATGCACAAAATCAGTTGGTTGTAGACCCAAATGCAGTTGTAAGAGAAGTTAAAGGAAGTTATCATTCAATCATAATATCGGGCGGAATTGATATTTTTCTGTCGCAATCAGATAAAGAGGAAATTGCAGTAAGTGCTTCTGACGAAAGATTTATTGATGGGATCAAAACTGTTGTGGAGAACAATATTTTAAAGATCTATTATGATGGGGAGAAAGGGTTCGCCAGGAAAAACAAGAATCTGAGGGCTTATATCTCCTTTAAAGACTTGAAATTATTAGATGCCTCCGGTGCATCCGATGTGAGTATAATGGGAACGATACAAGTACCCTTATTACTAATGAAACTATCGGGTGCAAGTAATTTAAAAGCGGATATAAAAACAAAGGAACTCACAATGAATTTAAGCGGAGCATCTGATGTGAAAATCAGCGGTTATGCCACACTGTTGAATATTCAGTGCAGTGGTGCCAGTGATTTAAAAGCTTTTGATCTGTTAACCGACATTTGTACTATTAAAGCATCCGGCGCTTCAGATGTAAATATTACAGTGAATAAAGAATTTTCTGCCAATGCCAGTGGCGCAAGTGAAATATATTATAAAGGTGAACCGTTGATAAAAGATCAACAAAGCAGCGGTTCAAGTACCATTGCAAAAAAATAAAGTATTTGGATTGTCTGATTATTTTTTTCCGAAAGCCCAAATCAGAAAATCAGGAAAATGATGGCTCCATGAATTGTAATCATGTATTCCGTTTCTATCTTCTGTATACACAATATCGTTGGGGTTACAAACTTTTTTACTTTTTATAAGTTCTGCCAGATCCTTTGTGTCGTCAATTACATCGATAATGCCATCATGGTCACGATCCGATTTTTCTTCCATCGCTCCGGCGTAAAACCAATATTGTAAACCGGGTTTTTTTCTGGAAGACCTGATCTTAGTCATGATAATTCTGTTTTTATCATCTGAATAATCTGCCGCTTCTGCATCTGTATCCCGCCACCAGAATGAACCGGAAAAAACGCCCACTTTATCTATTTTATCTGCATGGTCCCAGGCAATATCAAATGCAGATAATCCACCCTGTGAGCAACCGGCAATAACAACAGATTTGAATTTTCTCAATCCCGCTTTTTTCTTAACAAAAAAATACAATTCATTGTCAATAAACATTGCATATTTAGATGCTTTACTTCCCTGTTTTTTATAATCAGGTTTATCAGTTACACCATATTCCTGTAACCGGTCACGTGGATGGATACCCACAACTATCAGGGGTTGAATTAATTTTTTACTGTATAGGCTGTCTACAATTTCTTTTACACGTAAATTGTCAAAATCCTGACCATCATTTAACAACAATAAATTCATGTCGGATTTTTCTTTGGGCATTTCAGTTGAAACGATAGTCAGTTTATAATGTTGCTGAAGATGCCTGCTGTATATTTCATCGTTTTGTGTTTTTACAGAGTTTTTACATCCCGAAAAAATCAGAAATATGCTGATTACAATGCATGCGGTTTTTATCATATTCAAAATATTTAGGTCACTAAATTATTAATTTTGGCTGCAACCGCATAATATCTTACTTTTGCACCGCGAAGTAGAGCAGCGGTAGCTCGTCGGGCTCATAACCCGAAGGTCAGAAGTTCGATCCTTCTCTTCGCAACAGAGAGACCTGCAATTCAGGTCTTTTTTTTATTAAGAGAGGGCTCAAATCCGCCGCGGCGGACAGGGTTCGATCCTTCTCTTAGCAACTAAAAGCCCAAAAATCCAGGCCTTTATTTATTTTGTTGCCCGTCATTTCATCATAAATGAGCGTGGATCAAAATTTTTACTTCATCTATTCAGTGTTTCAGGTTATTTGTAAAAAACAGGTATTGTTTTTTTTGGTTATTTCAAACTTAAAGTATTTCTTTGGTTAACTTTATTTTAACAAACAAAAAAAACTTTATGAAAAAAATTATTTTATCTGTTGTAGTGATTTCTTTTGCTTTTTTAAGTTGTAAAAAAGATAAAACCTGCGACTTGAATACAGGCAATTTTGTTGGATCATACAAAGTAACCTCATTTAAATATAAAGCGGATGCCTCTACTCCCGAAATTGATGAATTTACATTTTGGGATGCTTGCGAAAAAGATGACCTGGTAATTTTTAATGCTAATAATACAATAACTTATTCTGATGCAGGTTTAGTTTGTACACCTGATGGCAATGGCACCGGCATATGGACACTATCCGGTAGTGCTATCAATATAGACGGCCAAGTTGGTACAGTATCTCATTTTGACTGTAATGGCACTACCATTACCATTGCAGGAACCACAGCCGGTGAATTAACCACTGTTTCGTTGTCAAGACAATAATAAGAAAATTGATTTATGTGAAACCGGGCTAAATTGCCCGGTTTTTTTATGGGTTTTATAGTTTAAATAAGGAAATATGCTCTTGTATTCTTTCCGAAATCTTAAGAATAAAGCTTTCATTTTATATATATAATGACTACTTTTTTGAAAATGCACTTTTCTTAAAAACAGTAATGCAATAAAAATGCAATAGTTTTGCCGGTCAGGATAGCATGTTTTTTTCTCATATAACTAATAATGAAAGTAGGATTTGTAAATATTTTTGGTAAACCCAATGCCGGTAAAAGTACTTTATTGAATGCTTTGATGGGCGAAAAAATGGCCATTGTTTCCCATAAGGTTCAAACAACAAGGCATCGGATAAAAGCCATTCTTACCCATGAGAATTACCAAATTATTTTTTCAGATACTCCCGGAATCATTGAACCTAAATACAAACTGCATGAAAAAATGATGCAAGCTGTAAAAGGGAGTCTGGAAGACGCCGATCTGGCATTATTAATAACCGATGCACGAGAAGATGTAAAGGAAAGTCATGAGATTTTTTCTTCGCTCAGACTGAAAGCTCCGGCTATATTGATCTTAAATAAGTCGGACGCAGTAAAAGATGAAAACAGTTTGCAAGAAGCGAGAACATTTTATGAGCAACAGACTTATTGCAAAGAAGTGATCATCATTTCGGCACTGAAGAAAACTGCTGTTGATTTGCTATTAGAAAGAATACTGCATTACTTACCCGAAGGGCACCCTTTTTATGAAGGAGATGACCTGAGTGATATGCCCACTAAGTTTTTTGTCAGTGAACTTATCCGGGAAAAAATTTTCCTGTTATACCAGGAAGAGTTGCCTTATCATACAGCAGTACTAGTACAGGAATACAAAGAAAAAACTACCCTGATAAAAATAACAGCAGATATCATAGTTCAACGCGATACCCAGAAAGGGATCATATTGGGTGAAGGGGGTAAAATGATCAAACAACTGGGTACACTGGCAAGGATTGACATTGAAGCATTTTTAGGTAGTAAAGTATTTCTCGAATTGTATGTAAAAGTGCGTCCGAAATGGCGTGATAATGAGATACATTTAAAGGAATACGGATATTAAGTTTTAGATTTTAAATATTAAATAAGGAATGAGTTTTACAGTAGCAATTACAGGAAGACCCAATGTTGGGAAAAGTACATTTTTCAACCGGTTGCTTGAACAGCGAAAAGCAATTGTTGATGATGAAAGTGGTGTGACAAGAGATAGGCAGTATGGAATTGCTGAATGGATTGGTAAATCCTTTAATGTAATAGATACCGGAGGATTTGTACCCAAAAGCCAGGATGTATTTGAAAGAGAAATACGCAAACAGGTTCATATCGCAATTGATGAAGCACATGCGATCATTTTTATGGTTGATGCTGCTACAGGCATCAGTAACCTGGATGAGGCAATGGCAGATATGCTGAGGAAAAGTACCAAACCGGTTTTTTTGGTAGTGAACAAAGTAGATAACCACAACCGCCTGCTGGAAGCAAGTGAATTTTACAGTCTTGGTTTTGAAAATATTTTCTTTCTGTCCTCTATAAGCGGCAGTGGCACCGGTGAATTGCTGGATGCTTTGGTAGCATTGATACCTGAAGACGATATTGATGAAAATGCTGCTCTGGAAGGCGTTCCAAAATTTGCCATTATTGGCCAGCCCAATGTGGGTAAATCTTCCTTACTAAACGCCCTGATAGGAAAGGAGCGGACCATTGTAAGTGATATTGCAGGAACTACCCGCGATACGATACATACACATTATAATTTATTCAATAAGGAATTTGTATTGATAGATACGGCCGGAATACGTCGTAAAGCAAAAGTGCATGAAGATCTGGAGTTTTATTCTGTCATTCGGGCTATCAAGGCTATGGATGAAGCCGATGTTTGCCTTTTGCTGTTGGATGCCGGAAAAGGGATCACAGCCCAGGATCTGTCTATATTCGCAATGGCTGTTAAAAAAGGGAAAGGAATTGTGGTACTGGTAAACAAATGGGATCTGGCAGATAAAGAAACCAATACGGCCAGAGATTATGAAAAAGACCTGAAAAAGAGATTTGAACCATTTTCTGACGTGCCCATTCTCTTTATTTCTGTAACGGAAAAGCAACGGATATTCAAAAGCATTGAAGCTGGTCTGCAGGTATTCGAAAACAGGCACCGGAAAGTAGCCACTTCAAAATTGAATGACATCATGCTTAAAGCTATAGAAAGCTTTCATCCTCCGGTTGTTAGAGGAAATGCAGTAAAAATTAAGTATGTAACCCAATTACCTACTCGTACACCCAGTTT
Source organism: Ferruginibacter sp. (assembly GCA_037969135.1). Taxonomy (GTDB): domain Bacteria; phylum Bacteroidota; class Bacteroidia; order Chitinophagales; family Chitinophagaceae; genus Ferruginibacter. Next base: position 6,270 of record JBBKWV010000178.1, on the reverse strand, counting down.
TGCTTTCTTTTGTAACTATCCCGATGATATTAAGGTTCCTTACAGGAATTATCTGGAGAATAAACTGAGGGAGAATTTTGAATTTAGCGGGGTGCCAGTACGACTGTTCTTCAGAAAAAAGTAAACGGGGAAAAGGTTCATTATTAATTTTAGATAAAAAAGCTTTGGATTATAAAAAAATGCGGCTATTTTCGCCCGAATTTAATAATCGATTAAAAAATTAACAATGAAAAAAATTTTGGCAATTGCCCTTATCGTAGCATCTTTCACTGCTTGTAATGATGGAGAAACAAAAGAAGAAACTGTTTTAAACGCTGATTCTTTGGTAAATGACGCCAATAAAATGGCTGAAGATGCTAAAAAAATGGCAGATACAACGGAGAAAATGTTAACTGACACAGCAATTAAAATGATGGATAATGCTGCAGATAAAATGGATAAGGCTGCAGATAAGATGGAAAAAGCTGCAGATAAAATGGAAGAGGTAAAGCACTAATCAATCAAAATGGATATAAAAAGGCCGGCTTATTATTAAGCCGGCCTTTTTTTCATTAAATGGAGTTTTAAAAAACGCTGTACATTTGTCGTAATGAATGTCAAATCAATTATAGAATCCGGGATATTGACTAATTATTGTCTTGGTTTTTGTTCCGAAGAGGAAAAATCTTTGGTAGAAGCGTATGCTTCAAATCATCCTTCAATTAAAATGGAACTGGATAAAATACGTTTCGGACTTGAATCTTATGTGCTGAGTAATGAAATTATTCCTTCATCTTCCGTTAAACTAAAGGTCATGTATGCCATTTACAAAAAAATGGCAATGGAGAATAAATTGTTTGTTCCATTGATCGATCAGCCAGAAGATACCATTGAAATTTCCGGTTGGCTTACTGCATTTAAACTTCCGGATCCGGCTGATGATTTTGAAAATTTATATATATCCGAATTGCCTTCAACTGAATTAGTGACCAATTTTATTGTTCATGCGAAAACAGGGCATGATACTGAAATTCATGAAGAGTTCATTGAATATCTGTATGTCATTAAAGGAAGTTGTAACATGAATTTTGAAGGAGTTGAAAGATCTTATAAAGCCGGAGAATTGATCCACATCTTGCCAGGGATCAATCATACTGCGAAGGTCACTTCAGCCGGGCCAATGATCGCACTGGTACAACGACAGGCTTGCTGATGTCCTATCCCATCTTTTTAATTACCAGGAATGCAGCAATTATCAATAAGAGCAGGAGTATGATACTGAAATAGATCCAGGGTTGCTCTGTAAGTTTTCTTTTTTGTTTTCTTTTTTTCTTTTTATCAAGTTGTTTTTTTAGTTCTGTGTTCATTTGTTGAACAAGCCCGGTGATATTGTTTTTGTTTTCAACAGATTGCAAACCTTCCACGGCATCATTCATAAATTCATCCTCATTCATCTGTTTTTCAAAGTCATGTTGTTCCGCATCTGTCATATTGCGGTTCAGGTATTGAAGCAGTTTTTCCTGTTCAATATCTTTATTCAGATTGGATAATATGTCTTTCAGTTCTTCACTCATTGTGTTGTAGTCTTTCCATTTGTAATTTTAAATTTCTTTTTCCATTTTGAATATGGCTTTTTACCTGCAGCAGGCTGTAGCCGGTTTGATCTGATATTTGCTGATAACTTTTCTTTTCAAAATAAAACAAAGTTACACATTGTTGTTGCTCTGTGTTTAACAGTTTAAGTGACTGTGTCATCAGGTTAAGTTCTCTGTCTTTTTTTTCCATTTGCAACAGGTCCTGATTATCCTGGGGTGCTGCCAAAATTTGTTCATTGATCTCAAAGGTATTTTTTCCTTTGTCTCTCAGTTTCATCAGGCAATGGTTTTTGGTAACCATGTATAGCCAGCTCTTGATGTATTCAACTTTATATTTATGCAGTTCGTTAATGGCTTTTAAAAATACCTGTTGTACAGCATCTTTCGCTTCTTCTTCATTTTTTAAATATTTCATGCTCACACCAAATAACAGCATGGTATAACGTTGAAGTAAAATGCCCAGCCATTCATTATTACCATCATTGTAAAAATGTTGCAATAGCTCTTTATCTTCTATATGTTTGAATTTATGCAGACTCAAAATCAGGCTATCAATAAATAAATGTTTTCGTAAGATGTAAATACATAGAATTTCCACAGTTGTTTTAAAAAAAAAGGCATCTTATTGCGGGTTCTCTGTATGCAGCTGTTTGACGGGAATTGTCTTGTCTTTCGATTTGTCAAAAAAAAGCAATTTGACCGCAATTAAGATCATAAAAACAGCGAATATTTTTTTTATGGTTTCCTGGGGCAGGCTCAAAGCAAATTTGCTTCCAAAATAGCTTCCGAAAAAAAAGGCAACAGAAATGATGAGCACCACCCGTACATCTATATAACCCTGCTTATAATATTGAATTACGCCAAGCAATCCTACCGGTAATAACAATATTCCGAGAGAAGTTCCCTGGGCCATTTTCTGAGAGAATCCCAGTATTAAAATGAGTGCAGGTACAATTACAATGCCTCCACCTACACCTACAAGCCCGCTGAGCATTCCTGCGGCTAACCCCGCCAGCAAGAGAATGATAACTGTTTGTATGTCCATTGGATGTTTTTCTTTAAGCATGATTAACGGGGAATCTTGTCTTGTAAAATGCAATAGCACGGTCGATCACGGTATAGGCTATTTCCTTATTTTGAAAATCATCGATCTCCACTTTTTTATTTTCAAGAACCTTATATTGTTCGAAATAATTTTTCAATACTGCAAAAAAATGAGCCGGTAGTTCATTGATATCTGTTATGTGATTTACCGAAGGATCTTTGGTTGCAACAGCAATGATCTTATCATCTTTTTCGCCACTGTCGATCATCTGCATATTTCCGATAACGGTAGCTTCCACCAAACAGAGGGGTTGGATGCTTTCACTGCACATGACAAGGATATCCAGCGGGTCATTGTCTTCACCCAGCGTTTGTGGAATAAAACCATAATTTACCGGATAATGAAAAGATGAATAGATTACGCGGTCGAGTTTCAACAGGCCGGTTTTTTTATCTATTTCATATTTGCATCGGCTGCCCTGTGGTATTTCAATCAATGCATTTACAATGGCAGGTGCTTTTTCGCCGTAAACAGCACCATGCCATGGATGGAGAACATACATATTGATTTATTTTAGTTACTTGTCAATTTAAATCCAAACCAGGCCGCTCCGATTCCGAAAAAGATGCTCAAAGAAATATTTAAAAAAGTAATAAAATATTTTCCGTTTTGTAACATGTGTAAATTTTCAACACTAAATGCAGAGAAAGTTGTAAACCCACCACATATACCTGTTGCAAGAAACAGTTTCCAGTCCTGTGAAAAACCGGCTTCTTTAATGCCCATACCGATCACCATTCCAATAACAAGGCTGCCGGTAATATTTACGATAAGTGTAGCAGCAGGGAATGATTGCTGTTTCAGTAATATCCAGCAGGCATATCGCATCATACTTCCCAGGCATCCACCCAAACCAACCAGTAGAAAATTTTTCAGCATATCAATCAATTGGCAGGTTTCCGGAATAAATGTATTTGAAATCGATACACCACACTTTATCTTTTCTTACAACTTTAATTTCCATTGGCTTATTCATGAAGGAATTTGAATAATTGATTATGGTTGTGGAATCATCAAGGTCTGAATATTTATTGATCTCATAAGAAGCCGACTTGTAGTTTTTTTTCTTTTCAGCAGGCATTCTTTCATAAAGCATTTTATAAGAATCAAATAGCTGAAGGTTCTGACTGTCTTTTAACAATAACTCTTCCGTTGTTTTAAAATCGCCATCCAGGCTGGCCCTGATGAATGAACGGCCTGTATCCAGTGCTGTCTTGGGCCTGCTGTCTTTTTCATTATTGCATGAAAAGAGCAGGCAAACGGAAAGAAGACAACTTAAGATCAATTTTTGCATAATATAAATTAGTACACTAAAGTTAAACATCTTTCACTAATGCTCATAAAAAAAGCACCTGATGAGAGGTGCTTTTTTTTATAAATTAATTTTCTATTTATCTTTCATCATATTTTTTGCAGTATCCAGCATTTCTATTCCTTTTCTCATGCCTTCTTTTAATGAATCCATATCCATGTTTTTCATTTCTTCCATCGGGTCGATACCTTTTTCATTCATCTTTTCCATACCCATACTCATGACAGAAGCTTTATCAAATGCAACTTTCCAGCTGCCATCTTCTTTTATCAAATTGTAATTCAGTAATTCGCCTGATTTTATTTCTTTCACAGGAATAACAGCTTTGTTGCCGTCAATTTTTGCATCTCCGATTTCCATACTTGATTTATCAAATTTATCTGCATCTTTTTTATCCTTTCCCATTTTCATTCCCATATCGATCATATCGAGCATTTGTTTGCTGTCTTTTGTAGCAAGTTTCCTTGCTGCTTCCATATCATTTTTAGAAAGAGATTCAAAAAATTGTGACAATACAGATTTCGGATCGCCGCCACCACCGGGTTTGCAACCAATATAAGATAAAGTGGAGATCATTAAAAAGGCTAAAAGTATCTTTTTCATATTATTAATTTTCAGATTGAAAGCAAATGTAAAAATTAATTTATATAAATCGGATTATTATTTAAACTTCTGCTGAATGATCAGCTGGCATTTTGCGTGAAGAAAAATATCATCCACTGCGATATATGCAAACTGACCGATATGGCTGTGATGAAATGCAAGGCTGTGTTCACTTGCATTTAAAAAGCATTTGTAAACAAATTCGGCGCAATACATTCTGTCTTCAGATTCCAGGTCAAAATCCATATCAAACATGATACCCCGTTGATAATATTCATGTGCTATTGAAATGAGCCGCTGCTTTGTTTTTGCTTCAATAGCAAACCGGTAAATTCCAAATCCTTTATTGTTCTCCGGATCGGCAAAGTATTTAAAATATTCTCTTTTTATTTTCTGATCAGGATTATAGTCTCCTCCGAGTGCATGGTACACAAATACACTGTCATTTTCAATACTTGCAATTCCGCAATGTGAAAATGTCTGGTCTTTTTGATTCAGGCTGCGCAAACTTTCGCTGGTAAAATCATTGCCTGTTCGGGTGATAAGGTCGCCGTTTCGAATTACCGGGTTAAATGCATCAATTGTAATCCATGCTCTTTTGAGCATATCCTTATGCAATAAGGAATCAGCGTTGGTAGGAATATAATCCTTGTAGGGGCTTTTGTATCCACAGGATGAAAAAAAAATAAGGCAGCTACTAAGCCACCTTATTGTTTTCATGGTAAATTTATTCATTGATTGTTGGATACTATTTTTTTTGCCCTTCGATCATTTTTGCTTCATCATCTTTGTTGTAAGCTTTGATGATCGCTTTCACCAGTTTATGACGAACCACATCTTCTTCATCCAGTTCTACATAGGCAATTCCTTCAATATTCTTTAATATCCGTGCAGCTTTAAACAAGCCGCTTTGCTGATTTTTCGGCAAATCGATCTGTGTGGGATCACCCGTGATGATCGCTTTTGCATTCGGTCCGATCCGGGTGAGAAACATTTTGATCTGCAGGTCATTTGTATTTTGTGCTTCATCCAGTATGATAAAAGCATTGTCGAGTGTACGCCCCCGCATATACGCAAGGGGTGCAATCTCAATTGTACGGGTACTCATATAATAACCCAGTTTATCTGCCGGGATCATATCATCCAGTGCATCATACAATGGTCTTAAATACGGGTCAATTTTTTCCTTCAGGTCGCCGGGTAAAAAACCAAGGCTTTCTCCCGCTTCAACTGCTGGTCTGGTAAGGATGATCTTTTTTACCAGTTTGTTTTTCAAAGCCCTTACAGCCAAAGCTACTGCAGTATACGTTTTACCTGTACCGGCAGGGCCAATGGCAAAAACGATATCGTTTTTATCACAGGCATTAACCATCACTTTCTGGTTGGCAGTACGGGCACGTACTGTTTTACCATTCGGTCCAAAAACCAACACATCATTCGGATTGCGATCCATGAAGTTGTCAATTACTTTTTCATCATCACCACCAAGGATCTGATCAAAATAATTTTCACTCATGTGACCATTTCTTTCAAGATACTGAACCAACAAATCAATTTTTTCTTTTGCTTCTTCAATCTGTTCCGGGGCTCCGCTTAATTTTATCTGCGTGCCACGGCTTAAAATTTTTAACAGGGGAAATTTCTTTTTCAGAATGTCGAGTTTACCATTGTTTACA
>JBBKWV010000177.1:0-2810 GCA_037969135.1 Ferruginibacter sp. | reverse complement strand
CTTTTGCCATAACAACAAGACCGCTTTTATATCTGCAACATTGCTTCTGTGCAAATTTTAGTTTTCTACATCTGTGGATTACTTAAATACAAAAGAGGCTGCCCTTTTGAGACAGCCTCATCAGATAAACAGGTTTTAAAGGATCATACGAATGAAAATATCGTTCCACCTTGGTTAGTGACGGCTACATTATCGTATCCATAATTTAAACCTGCGAGACTTTACAGGATTCCAACACTGAATGGTGTGTGGATTGAACCTACTTCACCTGACCAGGTCTATTTATGGTACCCTATGGACGCTGGGGTCCGGTATAAGTTATACAGGGAACATCCGTTTCCATAAAACAATCGTGCTGAATATTAAAATGCAGGTTTGTAATATTTTCTTTTTTTACTTCTAATAAATAATAGGGTTTGGTCCACCATTCCTGTAAGCATTTTTCGTCAACCTGTAAATATTCCTTTTTATAATCTGCTGCTTTGATCTCCTGTAATTGTTCTTCCTGGATGATCACATAAGTTCCTGCAGCAAGACGGATAGAAAATTCTCCCGCACTGTCGGTAATGATCGTCTTTAATATGTTCGATTTAATATTGTTAGTTCTTCCCTTTCTGATATATAATTTTTTATCCGGATAAGCGATAGGTGTTGCCAATCTGTCGAGCAATTCCTGTGGAGGAGCTGCTCCACCGCAATAAGATGTGGTTTGTGTAACTTTTCCTGAAATGATATATGTGTTACAAACCTGTGCCGAATCATGCTGTAATGAATTTTTGAAAATATCATTTTCTAAATCATTGGAAGAATTATATTGACCATATACCAGTGAAAATCCGATGAACAGAATAAGCACTGAAATAAATTTAAACATACCCCAAAATTTTATGCTGGATGGATGCTGAACCTTTCCTAAAATCATATGTAAGAGGGATTTTGCATTTAATTAAAGTTATCATAAGTTTATAAGCACAGAAAATTAATATCCCGTTCAGGAATTGTATATGCACTAATTTCCCTGACAGATCAAATAATTTCTTAAATCTAACTATATCTATTGGGAATAATAATTACATAAATTTTCCGTATTAATTTGAATAATTCTAAATAAAATTGAAATATTCGACAATAATTAGATTTTATCAAATTTTAAGTATAACCGCCTGATTGTTAAAATTAAGGGCATTTTTGGACCAATGCAGCGGTAGTTGAACACAAATTGTCTATATTTATAGTGCACAAAATCCTAACAATTATGACCGAAGAGCAAATGCTTGCCGGAAGTATTAAAAACAATGCTTCTGCTCAGGAAGCATTTTATCACAGATTTAGCCCTAAGATGCTAGGTGTGTGCTATCGTTTTGCCAAGAACAGGGAGGATGCCGAGGATATGTTACAGGAAGGCTTTATAAAAATTTTCACACAATTATATCAATATCGAAATGAAGGATCATTGGAAGGTTGGATCCGGAGAATCATTGTGCATACCTGTATCAATTTTTTAAAGAAGAATAAAAAATTTAATGAAAGCGTGGACATTATCCATGCCAATGGTATCTATATAAAAGAAGATATGATCCCTTCCATTATGCAAGCCAAACAGGTTGTTGAATGTATCAGGATCTTGCCATTGGGTTACCGTACTGTACTCAACCTATATGCACTGGAAGGCTATTCCCACAAAGAAATTTCCCAGATGCTTGAAATAGAAGAGAGTACTAGCCGTAGTCAGTATACCAGGGCAAAAGCAATGTTGGAAGACATTTTAATAAAAAAGAAAATACTGCAAAAGTCGTCTCCAAAAATGAGTTATGCGACTGTTGCACAAAGATAAAATGCATGAATTTTTATATCCTGTAATTGAATAACCACTAACTAAAAGATTTTTGTGAAAGATGGAAAAGAAATTTTACCCGGACGATTTTGAACAACTTTTGAGAGACAGTACTGAAAATTTCAGAATGATCCCTTCAAAAAGGGTTTGGCATAGTATCTACAATGATTTACATCCAAGCCGCAGATGGCCATCACTGATCATTTGGCTTTTACTTATTTCATCTGTTACTTTTATTAGTATTTCTAATAATAACCGGGGAACAATTGTGGATGAAAATTCTGAAAACAAACTTTCCACGAATCCAAAAACAGCCGTTTCTAAAACATTGTATGCTGCAAATCCGGCCGATAAAATACCAAACACAAAAACTGCTGATCTTACTTCCGGACAAAAAACTGCCACATTCATTGCAAATACCAGTGAAATAAATACAGAAGACAATGCTGTAAAAAACAACAGAAAGCAAAAGAATAACAATCAGAACAGATTATCCATTACAATGCATGGAAGCAACCAGTCAAATTTATCCGGCAATGACAATACTGCAGAAATGGTCAATTCCATAAATACAGTTTCCGGTGATACAGATTTTGATGTTGAAACAGTCAATCATCCATCGTTGAAAATGGAGGATGTTGCTTTAATTACCGAATCAGCAACCCTTTCCGATTTAATTTCAACAGAAAATAAAGTTGAACCATTAGGGCAAGAGGAAAATAAAACATTGGCCATTAAGACTGAAAATAAAAATGCTGAAAAAGAATGGATAGAAAATTATGCTTTCCATAATAAAATACCCACATCAAAGTGGAGGAACAATACAATGTATCAGTTCTATTTTGCCCCTTCGGTAGGATACCGGAAATTAACAAGTAATACAAATTTTAATCCTACTTCCACTGCTTCTTCTGTATCCCCCATTATTAATGGCTTGAATTTTAATGAAGCTTTAAGTCATACTGCTGCAATAAAC
>JBBKWV010000176.1:0-38602 GCA_037969135.1 Ferruginibacter sp. | reverse complement strand
ACGTTCTGATTCATTACCCCGAGCAACCTGCTGATACTTTCATTTTTGAAGCCCTTGGTATGAGATGCTTTGATGGTTTCAGCAAATTTTTTCGGGTCACGTTGAAAAGAGTAATCACTCAGGCTTTCTACCAGGTAAGCAGGCAAAAATGGATCTTTTTCAGAAGTGCTGTCGATATTATCTAATACAAAGGAGAAGGGTTTCAGTAAAAAATTCTTTCTTACTTTATCTGCCTTAAAGTTTTTCAGATCAATTTCAAGTTTATTATAACTTTCATAGCCAAAGTTGGTAAGGTTATACCTGTCATAATACTTTTTCTTACTCATGATCTTCTTCCATAAATAAAGGCCTTTATTTACTTTAGCCCTGATCACAACTTCGCTGTTGTTGTTGCCCCTTATCATTTCGATCACAAGCGGTTTATTAATATTGATCGATGCAGCAGCAATTTTATTCAGTTTGTAACCAACAAAACTGACAACCAAACTGTCTTTTGATGCAGGGTTGATATGAATAGCGAAACGGCCTGCACTATCTGTTGTCATTCCATTCCGTGATATTGACATGTAAACAGATGCATAAGCAACCGGCTCCTTGGTATGGGAATCCAGTACAATACCGGAAACAACGATCTGCTGGGCATTGGAAACTGCGGAAATAAAGAATAAGGCAAGAAAAAAAGATAACCAGGTAATACGATTCACTCCAAAAAATTAAATGCTGATAAACAGTAAAATTAAACGCTTCTTTAATATTTAGTGCAGACAGAAATGTTATTTTTTCTCAAGCAATGCTGCAACTAATTTCTCAAGTTCTTTTATTCTTTTTTCCATCTGGGGCAGGTTGCGTGTGATGGCCTGGCTTCGGAGGGCAGCTGTATAATCATATGCAGGAGATCCTGTAACTGCAGAATTGGGAGATTTGATTGATTTACTTACGCCACTTTGTGCATTTATCTTACTGCCATCAGCGATATGAATATGTCCAACAATTCCAGCTTGTCCGCCAATGAGTACATTTTTTCCGATTTTAGTACTTCCGCTCACACCACTTTGCGCAGCGATCACACTGTTACTGCCAATTTCTACATTATGGGCAATTTGCAATAAATTATCAAGCTTGGCGCCCGTTCTTATCAAAGTACTTCCAATTGTTGCACGATCAATGGTTGTGTTGGCACCGATTTCAACGAAATCCTCAATGACTACATTTCCAATTTGAGGTACTTTTTTAAGACTGCCATCTTTCTGAGGAGCATATCCAAAACCATCACTGCCAATGACCGTTCCGGCATGGATAACCGCATTTTTACCTACAATACAATCATGATAAATGATCACTCCGGGATGAACAATGGTATGTGCGCCAATACTGACATTGTTTCCCAAATATACATTGGGGAATATTTTTGCACCATCACCAATAATCACATTTTCGCCCAGGTAAGCAAAAGCACCAATGAAAACATTGTCACCGGTTTTTACAGAAGCATGCATATACAGAGGTTCCTGAATACCAGTAAGCTGCTGTGTTTTGATCTGCTGGTATTTGTCAAGAAGTGTAGCAAAAGCACTGTAAGCATCCGGTACACGAATGAGTGTAGTTGTAATTGGCTGTTTTAATTCCAAGGATTCATTTATAATTACTATCGAAGCATTGGTGCTGTATAAAAAATCCTCATATTTTGGATTTGCCAAAAATGCAAGCTGGTCAGATTGTGCTTCTTCGATCTTTCCAAAAGAAGACACAATAGTATCAACATTCCCTTCAACCTTACCACTGATGATATGTGCTATTTGTGCTGCGTTGAATTGCATATTTTTTTAAGCTTTAAACAGTTCATATTTAATAAAATGCATTCAAAAAAATGTATTTGACTAAATTTTTTTTGTTACCTTAAGTAGCAAATGTAATATTTTTTAACTGTGCCTTTGAGGTTTTCATTTATCAGGGCATTATCTACTTCTGAAATATCTTTTACTGATCCGTCTTTAAACAGGATATAAATATGTTCGTTTTCAAAATTATAAGTACTGCTGGCGGCTTCACCATCAAATGCAAGCCAGGCAGCATCTGCGGCACTTATGTTTAATTTATGACTGACTTCCGCTATTTTTTCTTTCAGCATCTGTACAGGTACCGGGTCTTTAAAATATTTTACTTTCAGGAGATTCCTGTCCAAAATTCCTTTACAAAGGGTTGATAATACAATGTCTTCATCCGAACACCAGCGTTTTATCGCCATTAAAACATCATAATCATCAATACTGCAAAATTGTTCCAGGGTGACTGTATTGATGGGTTGATTTATAAAACTATTCAGTGGTTCCTGGCATTGGGCGTTAATAAATTTAGCCCGTTTGATGATCCGTATCAGCATTTGTTCTGCACCCAAAACTGTTTTATGAAGATAAACCTGCCAGTACATCAACCTGCGTGCTACCAGAAACTTTTCTATGGAATAAATACCCTTTTCCTCTACCATCAATTCGCCGTTATGCACGGTGAGCATTTTTAATATGCGGTCGTATGCGATCGTTCCTTCATTTACACCGGTAAAAAAACTATCTCTCGAAAGATAATCCATCCGGTCAACATCCAACTGCCCACTTACCAGTTGATGCAGGAATTTTTTGGGATATGCATCTGTGAAAATATCCAGCGCCATTTGAAGTTTTCCATCGAACTGTTTATTCAATTCTTTTATCATCATCAATGAAAGTTCTTCATGATGCATACCTTCTGCCAGAATATGCTCCAGTGCGTGTGAAAAAGGACCGTGACCGATATCGTGTAAGAGGATGGCAATCTTTGCTGCTTGTTGTTCTGCTGCATTTATTTCAATGCCTTTGCTTATCAATTCCTGCAGGGCACAACGCATTAAATGATATGCTCCGAGAGAATGATGTAACCTGGTATGTACGGCACCCGGGTAAACCAGGTGGGCCATTGCCATTTGGTAGATCCTTCTCAATCGCTGATAATAGGGATGTGCTATGATCTCATTGATAAGCTCATCATCAATGGTAATAAAACCATAAACTGGGTCATTGATTATTTTGTGAAATGGCATGATCAGGTTCTGCTTATATGTTAAATGTATTACAAAGTAAAGCAAAGCTACATTGCAGGGGTGTAAAAAAATTAATTTGCAACAGCAGGTTTATTTTATCTTTTTATTAATACGGAGTTGGAAAGTTTTGATAAATTATTATTTACATTACAAAACTTTAAGTTCATTCTTTTTAATTTTCAGAATTTTTAAAAATTTCTAAAGGTCAATTATTCATTCTTCACATCAAATCGGTTCAACATGGTGAATGTAGCTAAAATACTTTGGGTAGATGATGAGATAGACAGTCTTAAGTCCCAAATTATGTTTCTCGAAAATAAAGGATATGAAGTACAAACCCGCACAAATGGATTTGATGCGGTTGAATATGTAAAAGACAATATTGTGGATGTTGTTTTGCTGGATGAAACCATGCCTGGTATCACAGGGCTGCAGGCTTTGCAACAGATAAAAGAGATAAACACAAATCTTCCGGTAGTGCTGATCACAAAGAATGAGGCAGAAAATTTAATGGATGAAGCCATCGGCAGCCAGATCAGTGATTACCTTATCAAACCCGTAAATCCAAACCAGGTATGGTTAAGCCTGAAGAAAATTATTGACAATAAAAGACTGGTTGCAGAAAAAACAACTTCAGCATATCAGCAGGAATTCCGCAGTCTTTTTACAGCTTTGAACAGCAACCCCGATTACAATGAATGGATGGAGATTTACCGGAAATTGGTTTATTGGGAGCTGGAAATGAAAAAAAGCGATAGCCCCGAAATGCAGGAAGTTTTTGAAACACAAAAACAGGAGGCCAACACAGAATTCTTCAAATTCATTTCCAGGAATTATGCTTCCTGGGTTTCTCCCAAAAGCACCGATGGACCGATCATGAGCCATACACTTTTAAAATATAAAGTGTTCCCTCATTTGGAAAAAGGCACACCACTGTTTTTTGTGCTTATTGATAACCTGCGTTTTGATCAGTGGAAAACCATTCAGCCAATATTTGCAGAATCATTCAGGATACAGGAAGAAGAAACATTTTATTCCATTTTGCCAACGGCAACACAATATGCCCGCAATGCAATTTTTGCCGGTATGCTGCCAATTGATATAGAAAAGCAATATTCAACTCAATGGAAAAATGATGATGAAGAGGGTGGGAAAAATTTATTTGAAGAAGAGTTTTTAAGAGGACATTTAAAAAAACTGGGGAAAGGGGATCTAAAGATTTCTTATACAAAGATCACCAACAACCACGATGGGCAGAAAATGGTTGATAATATGCATAATCTGTTGCAAAATGATCTGAATGTGATCGTCTACAATTTTATTGATATGCTCAGCCATGCACGAACAGAAATGGAAGTATTGAAAGAACTGGCCGGTGATGAAACCAGTTACCGGAGTATTACCGAAAGTTGGTTCATTCACAGTCCTTTACATCAGGCATTGAAAAAAATATCGGATAAAAAACTGAACCTGATCGTCTCAACTGATCACGGTACCACCCGGGTGAAAACGCCGGTTAAAGTTATTGGCGATAAACAAACCACCGCCAACCTGCGTTACAAACACGGCCGAAATTTAAATTATGAAGCCAAGGACGTATTGGCATTCAGAGATCCACGCGAAGCAGGTCTGCCTGTGCCCAATGTAAATTCTACATTTATTTTTGCAAAAGGCGATTTATTCCTCTGCTATCCGAATAACTATAATCACTTTGTAAATTATTACCGCAATACTTTTCAGCATGGAGGAATCAGCCTGGAAGAAATGATAGTACCGGTGATAAGGATGACAAATAAATAATATTTGATAAATGCCATAATGGAAAGAATCATTTTTATGTAAAATCTAATCCACAAAATGTGGAGAATGTTTTTTTTTAATCAGCATATAATGAAGCAAGTTGCAGGGTAATAGACACATCAAAAAGTACTTTTAGGAAATCACGATATGAAATACACACAACATAATTTAGATAAGGTTGAAAAAATAATTGAGGAAAGTGGTTATGTAATTCGTTATGAAAGAGGAACATTTCAAAGCGGATATTGTATTTTACAGGAAAGAAAAGTGGTTGTACTGAATAAGTTTTTTCAAACAGAAGGAAGGATAAATACCCTGATCGATCTTTTACCTCAACTTGATATAAATATCGATAAACTGACGCATGAAAGTCAGAAATTATTTGAAGAACTGATTTCTGTAGAATCTGGAAAATAGTTTAAAAAAATCCTTCCGTTCAAATTTTACATTTGATTTTTCGCGTATAATATTTTACATTCCCTAAATGGTTTGTCCCCCTTTAAAGATTACTTTTCTTGGTACGGGTACCAGCAGTGGTGTTCCCATGATCGCATGTAATTGTGAGGTATGTAAATCTGCGGATGCAAAAGACAAACGATTGCGTAGCAGTATTCTGGTAGAAAGTGAAACAACCAGTATTGTAGTGGATACAACGCCAGATTTTCGTTACCAGATGTTGCGGGAAGAAATAATCAAATTGGACGCCGTTTTATTTACCCATCCTCATAAAGATCATATTGCGGGTCTTGACGATATCAGGGCTTATAATTATTTCCAGGAAATGCCCATGAATGTGTATGCTAATGAACTTACACAAACAGCATTGAAAAAAGAATTCTCGTATATTTTCTCAGAACACAAATACCCGGGTATTCCGGATATTATATTAAAGGATATCGGGGAATCTCCTTTCCTGATTGGTGATATTCCTGTAGTGCCGATTAAAGTATGGCATTTGAAAATGCCTGTGCTTGGATTCCGGTTTGGCGGGTTTACTTATATAACGGACGCCAATAAGATTGATGTACCGGAAAAAGAAAAAATAAAAGGGAGTCAAACCATCGTTCTTAACGCATTGAGGCATAAAAAACATATTTCTCATTTTAACCTGCAAGAGGCGATTGATCTGGTGAATGAGCTTAAAATCCCCCATGCATTTTTTACACATATCAGCCATCAGCTGGGCCTGCATGCCGAAATAAATAAAGATTTACCAACCGGAATGAAACTTGCGTTTGACGGTCAGCAGGTTACGACTAAATAAATATTAAACAGCATTTTCTATTAAAAAAATCTTCTTTGCACTATTTTGGGATATGCAAAAAAGAACAAATAATAAGTACTTACATTTTACCTCTAAGGAAAGAAACGGTATCATCTCCCTGCTTTTAATTATCCTGATTCTGGCAGTCACTCCTGTGATTTATCCATTGATATTTAAAGAAAAAAAATTTAAGGACAGCAACTTTCAAAATGAACTGGCCGGCCTGGAAATAAAGCAAACTGAAAATACAAAAAGGAATTTCTCAAAAAAAATGGATAATGAAAATGAGCAGCATTACTATTCAGGTTCAAAAAATAAATTTGAGAATAAGACTGTAAAAGGAGAGTTGTTTTATTTTGATCCCAATACGATTTCAACCGAAGAATGGCGAAAACTGGGTTTAAAGGAAAAGACCATTGCTACTATAAATAAATTCATTTCAAAAGGCGGAAAATTTCGCCAGGCAGAGGATATAAAAAAAATATGGGGTCTTCATGAAGAAGAGGTAAAGCGGTTAATCCCATTTGTGAAAATTGCAGACAACAATTTTTCCGGTCAATTTAAAAAACCCGAAACGATCAAAGAATATGGGCAAAAAAGATCAATAGAAAAAGTAGATATCAATCTGGCAGATTCTGCATCCTTGACACAATTGCCGGGTATCGGTCCCAGGCTTTCTGTGCGCATTATTAATTTCAGAGATAAACTGGGTGGTTTTTATAGTATTGATCAGGTTGGAGAAACATTTGGACTTCCCGATTCTGTGTTTCAAAAGATCAAAACCTATCTGGTATTAAATAATAAAAACCTGCGACAGATAAATATTAATTCAGCCGGCATTGAAGAATTTAAACTGCACCCATATATCAGGTATAACCTGGGAAATCTGATCATGCAATACCGGCAACAGCACGGGAGTTTTACCGCAGTTTCAGACATAAAAAAGATCATGATGGTAAAGGAGGATATATATGACAAAGTCTTGCCATATCTAAGTGTTCAATAAATTGAAAACAGGACTAACAGTTGTTGGTATTTTATTTTGCTTAAATTGCGCCCTTAACGATTTAAAATTATGGATTTTTCTCAAAGTGAACTAACGCAACAGGTAGCACAATCAGCCCGTGATTTTGCACAGCAATATATCAAGCCACATTTAATGGAATGGGATGAATCTCAGGAATTTCCGGTTCATATATTCAAGGAACTTGGAAAGCTGGGTATGATGGGTGTAATGGTGCCTGAAACTTATGGTGGAACAGGGTTTGGTTATTTTGAATACAGCATAATTATCCAGGAAATTGCCAAAGTATGTGGTTCTATCGGTTTATCGCTGGCAGCACATAATTCACTTTGTACAGGTCATATTCTGGCATTTGGCAACGAAGCACAAAAGCAAAAATATTTACCAAAACTGGCTACGGCAGAGTTTATCGGTGCCTGGGGATTAACAGAAGCCAATACTGGATCTGATGCCGGAAATATGAGAACTACAGCAGTTAAAGATGGCAATAACTGGATCATCAACGGAACAAAAAACTGGATCACCCATGGCAGGTCAGGCGATGTAGCTGTATTGATTTGCCGTACAGGAGAACCCAGGGCAAAAAATAATTCAACAGCTTTTATTGTTGATATGAATACAGCAGGTTTCAGCGGAGGAAAAAAAGAAAACAAACTGGGTATGCGTGCCAGTGAGACGGCAGAAATGATCTTTGATAATTGTATCATTCCTGATGAGAACAGGTTGGGAGAAGTAGGTTCCGGTTTTAAGCAGGCAATGAAAATATTGGATGGTGGCAGGATATCGATTGCTGCTTTAGGACTGGGTATTGCGAAAGGAGCTTTTGAAGCTTCTGTACAATATGCAAAAGAACGTCATCAGTTTGATCAGCCAATCGCAAATTTTCAGGGCATTTCATTTAAACTGGCAGACATGGCCACAAAAATTGCCGCTGCTGAATTGCTCATCAACCAGGCTTCGGATATGAAAAATAAAGGCCTTCCCATGACCAAGGAAGCAGCAATAGCAAAATATTATGCCAGTGAAATTTCTGTTGAAATAAGCACCGATGCTGTTCAGATCTTTGGCGGTTATGGTTATACAAAAGATTTTCCAGTAGAAAAATTTTACCGGGACAGCAAACTTTGTACAATCGGAGAAGGAACCAGTGAGATCCAGAAAATTGTGATCGCAAGGGAATTGCTTTCCTGAATTTTACCAGAAAAAATCAGCCTTCAAAAAGCTTATCAACTGCACCTGCCATCATGGGAAATTTTTCTTTTACAAAATCCTTGATGGCTTCAATTGATTTTATTGCCTGTTCATCTGTAAGTCCGGCTTTTTCTTTAAGTTGTTCTACCAGTTCCTGCATAATAATTTTATTTTAATAATTAAGGTTATTGGTTAAGATGCTATTCGGTATCATACCTGTCCACCCGTTCAATTCCGGGTAATGAAAGCAATTCATTTACCAGGCTGTCCAGCTCTTCTTTATCATGAACAAATACTTTTACATTGCCTTCAAAAATACCATCCTTAGCTTCAATGGTCATAGCTGAAATATTTACTTTCAGTTCACCACTGATCAGGTTGGTGATCTTATGAATCACTCCAACATCATCCAATCCGATAATTTTTAAGCCGGTAAGAAAGGAAATCTCCTTATTCTTTGCCCATTTGGTTTTAACTACCCTGTGACCATAATTTGCCAGAAGCCTTGCTGCATTTGGACAGTTTGTACGGTGTATTTTTAAACCTTCACCGGTGGTAATAAATCCAAAAACATCATCTCCGGGGATTGGTTTGCAGCAGTTTGCAAGTGTGTACATGATCCGGTCGCTGCTTTCACCAAAAATGATCAGCTCAGCATCTTTTTCTTTTTTATGTATATGTTTTGAAGAAACATCATGTGCTTCCGGTTTTTCCTCAATGACCTTAATGGGTTTTGGTGGTATCAGTTTATCGCCATGTACAGTGAATTCTTTCAGATCTTTCAGATCTAATTTCATTGTGGCAATTTCATAAAGAAGATCAAGGCTGCTGTTAAATTTATAATAGTTTGCCAGTTCGTCCAGATTCGCTTGATTCATCACAGCTTTGATGCCATCCAGTTTGCGTTTAAGTATATACTTTCCTTCTTCTGCGATGGTTCTTTTTTCTTCTTTTAAAGTATCCTTTATTTTTGTTTTAGCCTTGCTGGTTACCACAAATTTCAGCCATTCATTATTGGGTTTCTGTTTGGCACTTGTGATGATTTCAATCTGATCGCCGTTGCGTAATTTGTAGCTTATGGGAACCAGCTTATGATTCACTTTGGCGCCGATACACCTGCTGCCAACGGCTGAGTGTACACTAAAAGCAAAGTCAAGGGCGGTAGCTCCGATGGGTAACATCTTTACATCACCCTTTGGTGTGTACACGTAAATTTCTTCTGCTAAAAAAGATGTTTTAAAATCATGTAAAAAATCAAGTGAATTTGAATCCTGGCTTCCCAGTGCTTCTCTTATCTGATGAAACCATTTATCGAACCTGCTTTCATCGTCTTTACCTTCTTTATATTTCCAATGTGCAGCTAATCCTTTTTCTGCAATTTCATTCATACGTTTTGTACGGATCTGTACTTCCACCCATTTACCCTGCGGTCCCATAACAGTGGTGTGTAATGCTTCGTAACCATTGCTTTTCGGATTACTGAGCCAGTCACGGAGCCTTTCGGGAGATGGATTGTATGCATCGGTAATAATACTGTATACTTTCCAACAATCTTCTTTTTCTCTTTCTGTGGGTGAATTTACAATGATGCGTATGGCAAAAAGATCGTACACTTCTTCAAAGGCCACTCCTTTCTTTTTGATTTTATTCCAGATGGAATGGATACTTTTTGGTCTGCCGTGTATTTCAAAATCGAATCCTGTTTTTTCCAGTTTTTCTTTCAGGGGTCTGATGAAATCGTTGATATACCGTGACCGCTCTCTTTTGGTATCCTGCAATTTCTGGGCAATGTAACGGTATGTATCCGGCTCCATATACTTCATTGCCAGATCTTCCATTTCTGTTTTAATATTATACAAGCCCATGCGGTGGGCGAGGGGAGCATAAACATAAACGGTTTCAGAAGATATCTTCAACTGTTTTTCCCTCTTCATACTGTCCATCGTTCGCATATTGTGCAGTCGGTCGGCAAGTTTGATCAGGATAACCCTGGGGTCATCAGTAAGCGTTAGAAGGATCTTTTTAAAATTTTCGGCTTGCTGGCTGCTGTTTGTATCCAGCACCGTAGATATTTTTGTGAGGCCATCTACAATCTTGGCAATTTCTATTCCGAATTCTCTTTGCACATCTTCCAGTGTGATGTCGGTATCTTCTACTGTATCATGCAGTAAAGCACAGATCGTACTTCGTATACCGAGTCCTATTTCTTCCGCACAGATCTTTGCAACTGCCAGTGGATGCAAAATATAAGGTTCCCCGCTTTTCCGGCGCATGGTTTTGTGTGCTTCTGCTGCGATTTCAAAAGCACTGCGCAATAAAATCTTATCTCCCGGCTTTAATCTTTGCTTTAATACCCGGAGCAATGCCCTGTATTGACGGAGTATTTCTTTTTTTTCCTCGTCTTCAGATAGGTTGTATGTGACCAATGTTTGTATATTTTCCATGTAGTATTACGAATTTAGTTTAAAAAATGGCAGATTGATTAATTGAAGCGGGAGTTTTAAATCAAACCGTGATATTTTATTCTATAATACTTATTTCCGATACTGTTTATTAGGAATAAAACCCTTAATTTTGCCACCCGTTTAAGATGTAGCCTGCGACTTCAGGTTCGATTTAAACAAAAGCGGATGTGGCGAAATTGGCAGACGCACTAGACTTAGGATCTAGCGGAGCAATCCATGTAGGTTCGACCCCTATCATCCGCACGAGCGAATACTGAACAAGGAACAAGGAATTCAGGACTTTGATGTTCGCCATTCCCTGTTCCTTGTTCGTTATTAATTACCGTTATTAAAAACAATTACATGGCAACAGTAGAAAGAGAAAACATTGGTTTATTAAACGATAAACTGACTGTTAAGATCAGTAAAGATGATTATTTACCATCTTTTGATAAAAAATTAAAAGAGTATTCAAAAACGGCAAATATCCCTGGTTTCAGAAAAGGGATGGTACCGGCCGGTATGATAAAAAAGATGTACGGTGCTTCTATTTTTTCAGATGAGATATTGCGTACAGTTGAAAAGCAATTGTATACATATTTAAACGAAGAAAAGCCCGAAATCTTTGCACAACCGTTGCCCCTGGAAACAGAAATGCGGAAAATGGATATGAATAATCCTACTGATTTTGACTTTGGTTTTGAGATTGGCCTGAAACCCGTTTTTGAAATCCCTGCTTTTGATAAGGCAAAACTTACCTTACACAAAGTAGAGGTAACTGAAGAGATGGTTAATGAAGAAATTAACCGTATGCAGATCAAAGCCGGAAAAATGACCGAGCCTGAACTGATAGACAATGAAGAAAATGTATTGAACGTTTTGTTTACTGAATCAGATAAAGATGGCAATGCTGTTGAAGCCGGCATCACTAAAGAGAATTCTGTAATACTTAAATACTTTACCCCTGCAATGCAAAAGGAATTGAAGGGAAAGAAAGCAGGAGATCATTTTGTTTTTCAATTGGGTAAATCATTTGAAGGGGATAAACTGGAAATGATGTTACAGGATCTTGGTTTTGAAAAAGAAGACAAAGAGGCTGCAAAAAAATATTTCAAACTGGATGTCGTTAAAATAGGGCTGGTTGAAAAAAGAGAAATGAATGAGGAGTTTTTCAATGAGGTTTACCCAGGAAAGAACATTGGTTCTGAAACGGAACTGAGAGATTCTTTAAAAGGGGAAATAGAAAAATATTGGGATGCACAAAGCCGTAACCAATTACATGATCAACTTTATCATTATTTACTGGACGAAACAAAAATGGATTTTCCGGAAACATTTTTAAAGCGTTGGTTACAAACAGGAGGAGAAGAACCAAAAACTGCCGAGCAGGCCGAAATTGAATTTCCTGCATTCAGCAATCAGCTTAAATGGACTTTGATCAGCGACCGCCTGGTTACCGAAAACAAACTGGAAGTTGGGAAAGAAGAATTACAGGACCAGATGAAAACTGAAGTAATGCGTTATTTTGGCCAGATGAATATGGGAGAAGATATGAGCTGGTTAGATAGTTACATCGATCGTATGATGAAAGATGAGAAGCAGGTAGACGCCACTTATCGCCGGTTAATTACAGAAAAATTATTTGGCTGGATCGAATCACAAACCAAGCCCAAAGAAAAGAAGGTATCTCCGGAAGAATTGGCCGGATTGCAACACAATCACCAGCATTGATAAAATATTCAAATATAAAAAGTCCCGGATTTTCCGGGACTTTTTATTGGAACAAAGAATTGATTTATAATTTTATCTCTTCATCACTGTCATCAAAAAACCTGAATTCGGTGAGATGGAAATTTGAATTTGATTTGATTTTTACTTTTTGCTTAAACTTCCAGCTCCATTTTCTGCGTCTGCTTGGGAACCCCGAAGTTAAATAAGTATACAGAATCGGATGCACTTCAATCGTAAGCCCTTTATGCTTCTGCATGATCAGGTAGCTCAGATTTTTTGCTATTTCATCTTCCATGATTAAAGTGGAAGAAACTTTTCCGGTGCCATTACAGCTTGGGCAAACTTCACTTGTATTGATATTCATTTCCGGCTTCATGCGCTGCCGGGTTATTTGCATCAATCCGAATTTGGTAATGGGGAGTACAGCATGCTTTGCCCTGTCGGGGCGCATGAAATTATCCATTGCATCAGCCAGTTTCTTTTTGTTATCCATCAATTTCATATCGATGAAATCAACGATTATGATACCACCAAGATCTCTTAATCTTAACTGACGTGCAATCTCTTCTGCTGCTTCCAGGTTTGTTTCAAGTGCATTTTGTTCCTGGTTATTGCTTACACTTTTATATCCGCTGTTTACATCAATTACATGCAGGGCTTCTGTATGCTCAATAATGAGATAGGCACCACTGGGAAGGTTAACTGTTTTACCAAAAGCAGCTTTTACCTGCTTGGTAATACCAAAATTATCAAATATCGGAAGGCCATTATTATAGTAAGAAACTATTTCAGCTTTATTCGGAGCAATTCGCTGGATATAATTCTTTGTATCGGCAAAAATGGTCTTATCATTAACCACGATTTTATTAAAATCTTCGTTAAGCAGATCGCGGAGCATGCTGGTAGTCTTACCCTGTTCGCTGAGGATCTTTGCAGGAGGTATTGCTCCTTTAAGGTTTGTCTGAATCGTTTTCCAGGTAGAGACAAGCCTTAACAGATCTTCGTGAAGTTCAGCCGTGTGTTTGCCTTCTGCAGCAGTACGCACAATTACACCTAAATTCTTAGGTTTGATGGCTTCAATAATTTTATGCAGCCTTTTTCTTTCTTCTGAAGAATGAATTTTACGGGAAATAGCAATGATATCATTAAAGGGAGTAACAACTACAAACCTGCCGGGTAAAGAAAGTTCACAGCTCAGTCTGGGGCCTTTTGCAGCAATGGGTTCTTTCAGGATCTGTACCAGTACATTTGGCTTGCCACTAAGTACTTCTGTAATTTTACCGGTTTTAATTATCTCCGGTTCCACCTTAAATTTTGTAAAATCAAGGCCTTCAGCAGTATTATCAGCAATGGAAAGGTTGGTAAATTTTAAAATTGATTTTACATAAGGACTCAAATCTGTATAATGCAGAAAAGCATCTTTTTCAAATCCTACATCTATAAAAGCCGCATTCAAACCCGGGATCAGTTTTTTTACTTTTCCAAGGTATAAATCACCTACTGCAAAGCTGGCATCAGTTTTTTCGCTGTGCAACTCAACCAGTTTTTTATCTTCTAACAGGGCTATTTCTACACCCTGTGGTACTGCATTAATTATTAGCTCCTTAGTCAAGAGTGAAAATTTTTACAGACTCTATGCATCACAGAATGAAAACATAAAAGGCATAATATAATAACAGATCAACTGCGATTATATTATGCAAATAATATGAGTGCGGGCTTGAGGACAGCCGGCACCGGTAAGGAAAAGTAAATTACTTCTTCTTATGACGGTTCTTTCTTAAACGTTTTTTACGCTTATGAGTAGCGATTTTATGACGTTTTCTCTTTTTACCACAAGGCATACCTAGTCTTTTTTTGTTAAATAAATAATTTTAAAATATGTTGTTTTTCTGGCTTTCGTTATTTCAAACTGTTGATCCGTTTGTCCACTTCTTCAGAGTAATGGGGATTATCTGCGAGTCTTTTACTGATAGTATACCATTTTATTGCTTCCGCTTTATTGCCTGTTGCAGCATAAGCATCAGCCAGGTATGCAATTGCTTCCAGATTTTTTGGTTCTTTGGAAACCACTTTCTGAAAGCGTAACAGCGCTTTATCAAATTGCCCTGAAACCAATCCCCCAACTCCCAGCATCAATTGTGCTTTCATGTTGTTGGAATCTTTTCTGGCAACTGATAATAATTCCTGAATACCCTTCATTGTTTCCTGTGGATCACCATTCCGTCCTTTGCCGTAAATGTAGCAGCTTCCCAATCCGATCTTCAAATCTGCATCTTCCGGATTCAACTGTAAAGCTTTTTCAAACAGTACAATCGCTTCCTTCGAAATCCAATTTATCCTTGCTTCATCCTGTTCTCCCCTCAAACCCTCTAAAAATAATTGGGCTGCGAAGGTGAGCTTTTTTTCTGAATTATCCAACTTAGCTGCTTCGCTGATGTAAAATAAATATGGTTCATATGATCTGGAACTGTCTTTCCAGAAATTTGCGAGGCCTTCAAAAGCAGTAACTTGTTGTGTTGGAACATCTCCACGGCTGATACCATTTTCGAGCTTGGTTACATAAATAGCCTGAGATGGGGTAAGTTTTTGTTTGGAATCTTCAATAAAACGTGCAATATCAAATGTTTTGATGCCTTCTTTAGCCTTTGGCTCAATTGATGTTTGCTTATTTTCTGTGGTACGGCCAAAAAAGAATAGCAGTATTATAACTAAAATCCCTGCGAAAACGATAATTAACTGTTTTTTCAATTCGAATAATTTGAGTCTGCTTTTCATAAGCAGGCTGCAAAGTTACGTTACTCTTCGTTTTCATCCTTAACATTCGGAGCTTCTTTTATGCTGGGAGATGTTTTTATTTCCAGAACAAACTCTTTAGCTGGCTTAAACGCCGGGATAAAATGCTCCGGAATGGCTACTGCAATATTTTTCTTAATATTTCTTCCGATTTTTGCAGCGCGTTTTTTAATGATGAAACTACCAAAACCTCTGATATATAGGTTTTCACCACCAGCAAGTGAAGATTTAATTTCCCGGAACATCGTTTCTAAAGTTACCAGCACATCAACTTTAGGTATGCCCGTTTTATCAGATATTTTAT
Organism: Ferruginibacter sp.; assembly: GCA_037969135.1. Taxonomy (GTDB): domain Bacteria; phylum Bacteroidota; class Bacteroidia; order Chitinophagales; family Chitinophagaceae; genus Ferruginibacter. Next base: position 22,975 of record JBBKWV010000176.1, on the reverse strand, counting down.
TAATGAGGTCTGCTTTTCTCATATACTTAAATTTTAGTTAGTAAGATAGAAATAAAAGTTGGAAATTCAAAATAAGAAGGTGATAATCAATAGGTTTGTAAATATCTATTTTTAACAATTCAATGAATAAAAAAAAAGTTACATATTTTACCAAAAATCTGCTCCGTTGGAACAAACTTGTCAATAATCGGCAAATGCCCTGGAAAGCAGAAAAAGATCCTTATAAAATATGGCTGAGCGAAATCATTTTACAACAAACAAGAGTTGAACAAGGGATCGCATATTATAATCATTATGTAAAAAAATTTCCTTCCGTAAAACATTTAGCGTTTGCTGCTGATGAGATTATTTTTAAAATGTGGGAAGGCCTCGGTTATTACAACCGATGTAAAAATTTAATTCTTACTGCCAGGTATATTACAAAAGAATTGAATGGGAGATTTCCGGATAATTACGATGACATACTAAAACTCAAAGGAATTGGACCATATACAGCTTCTGCAATTGCTTCATTTGCTTATGATTTGCCTTATGCAGTTGTAGATGCTAATGTGGAAAGGGTATTATCCAGGTTTTTTGGACTGTCTATTCCTGTAGGCAGTATTTCCGGAAAGAAATTTTATACTGCTTTAGCAACAAAATTGCTTGACAAAAAAGAGCCGGCGATATACAATCAGACAATAATGGATTTTGGAGCAACTGTATGTAAACCTCAAAATCCGGTTTGTACATCTTGTTTTTTACAATCATCTTGTATCGCAGTTAAAAAAAATGCTGTAAAAAATTTTCCAGTAAAAACAGCTAAAATGTTAAAAAGGAACCGCTGGTTTTATTATTTTGTTGTGGAGTTCAAAGGTGGTTTTTACATAAAAAAACGGACGGGCCAGGATATTTGGCAAAACCTGCATGAATTTATCCTGCAGGAAGTGGAAAAGGAAACCAGTTTGGAAAAAATAATTGAACTGTCTCCTTTTAATGCAAAAAATAAACTAAAACATATATTAGTAAGTGTATCGGAACAATATAAACAACAATTGACACACCAAACCATTCACGGGCGCTTTTTGCATATTAAAACAGGAAAAAAAATATTGATGGAGGGATATGCATTATTGGAAAAATCGAAAATACAGGAATTGGCATTTCCGGGCCTGATTACAAAATATTTTAAAGGGGAAGGGATGTTTTTAATTGAATAGAATTTATACAATTAATTGTATCTTTAAATTAGATGAAACGCAATAAGAACCAACAAAATCATAATAAAAACGCAACATCATGAGAGGCGTAAACAGGGTAATGCTTATAGGGAATTTAGGTAAAGATCCGGATATGCAATTTCTTGAGGGAAATATTGGAGTAGCAAAATTTTCTCTGGCAACTACAGAAACATATAAAGACAGAAGTGGTAAACTGATTTCACAAACGGAATGGCATACCGTTGTACTGTGGAGGGGTTTGGCCGATCTTGCTCAAAAATATTTACACAGAGGAAGCCTTGTTTATATTGAAGGCAGGTTAAAAACCAGAAGTTGGGAAGATAAAGAAGGAAATAAAAAATTTGCTACAGAAATAGTAGGAGATAATTTAATTATGCTGGATAAACGAAGCGACGGAACCACGCATGCACCTGGATTTGAAGAGTCTGAAAATCATCCCAATTCAGACAACCCTCCGGTTGATGACAACGGTAATGAGAGATTGCCCTTTTAAGAATCATATTTTAAATCGCTTATAGCTTTTTAAAATAATTATTTACATAAATACTTTGCTTTGGAATATCATTCGGTTATCGGCCCCGGGAAAAACTTACTCATCAGTTTTTTGGCTATAACACCTGCGGCTACAACCGTTCTCATTTTCATAATCTTAATTCTTTTGATCGTTTCATTCCTGGTTGCAGGAAGTGAAGTAGCTTTTTTTTCATTAACAATGAAAGACATCAACGTTTTGAAAACAAGACAACAACCCTCTTTTAAACGTATTGTAACATTATTGGAGCAACCCAAAACTTTGTTGGCAGCTATGCTCATAACAAACAGTTTTGTAAATATCGGGATCATCTTAATTTCCAATATTCTTATCGATAACTGGACACTTGGAATACCCATTGAATTCTGGACATTATTTTTAATAAAAGTCATTTCTGTAACATTTTTACTTGTATTGTTTGCAGAAGTGTTACCAAAAGTATGGGCTACGCATCATAAGATATGGTTTGCATCTACAGCCTCACTCATCATTGAAATCTTCGGCAGCATATTTTACAGGCTGAGTAAAAGGCTGGTTAGTTTCAGCGACAATGTTGAAAAAAGATTGACTACACAAAATTCTTCTTCTACCGGTAACAGTAATCTCGATTATGCCATAGATCTTTTACCCGAACATGAAGCATCGGTAGAGGAAAAGCAGATATTAAAGGGAATCAGAAAATTTGGGGATACGATGGTAAAACAAATCATGCGTACCAGGCTGGATGTGAGTGGAGTGGATATGAATACAGGATTTTCAGAAGTTATCAATAAGGTATCAGAACTCCATTATTCCAGGGTTCCTGTTTTTAAGAATAACCTGGATGAAATTACCGGAATGCTGCATACAAAAGACCTGCTTCCATATTTAAATGAAGCAAACGAATTTGACTGGCATTCACTGATAAGGCAACCACATTTTGTGCACGAACAAAAACTGATAGAAGACCTGCTACAGGAATTCAGAGCCAAGAGAAATCACTTTGCCATTGTGGTAGATGAATTTGGCGGAACAAGCGGTATTGTAACGCTTGAAGATATTATGGAAGAGATCATCGGTGATATTAAAGATGAATTTGATGATGAAGAAAGTATGAATAAAAAAATTGATGATTATAATTATATTTTCGAAGGAAAAACAATGATCAATGATGTTTGTAAAGCGATGAATCTTCCGGTCGACAGTTTTGACAGCGTTCGCGGAGATAGTGATTCCCTCGCCGGTCTGGTACTCGAAATTGCAGGAGAGTTTCCTCAGATAAATGAATTACTGGTGCAGGGAGATTTTACATTTATTCCGCTCGAAATTAATAAGAACAGGATCGATAAAGTAAAAGTAATTATTCAATCATCTGAAACAGGCTAATTTTCCATGAATAGGATCTTCCGTTTAAAACATTTCTCCATGCACAAAATAGCTTTGATTTTTTTTGTTTGTGGATGTATCATTGCATGTAACTCAACCTACTCTTCAAAAAAGAAAGGGTATTTTAATATTGATTTCCCAAACCATGAATATATCGCATTTGATAAACCGGAATTCCCATACAGTTTTGACTATCCTGTTTATGCCAATATAATTAAGGACAGCACCTATTTCGACAGTAGCCCGGAAAACCCTTATTGGATAAATATTGATTTCCCGAAATTCAATGCACGCATTTTCTTAAGTTATAAAATAATCGGCGGAATGGCAATCTATAAAGTTAAACAGCCAGATGGCAGTTATAAAGATTCATCCGGAATAAATCAGTTTGATAAAATGGTCAATGATGCCTTTAACCTTACTAATAAAAATCAGGCAGTAACCAGTTCTATCAAAGACAGCCTCTTTCATACAAAAAATGGTTTGACAGGTATTTTTTTTAAAGTAGGCGGAAATGCTGCAACTGCAAAACAGTTTTTTTTAAGCGATACAACCAAAAATTTTTTAAGAGGTGCATTATATTTTGATGCAACTCCCAATGTTGATTCATTGAAACCTGTGCAGGATTTTTTACAGGCAGATATCGATCATTTATTAAACAGTTTCCGGTGGAAGAATAAGTAATTCTGTTTAAATAGTTTAACATTTTCTCAAACTTTCTGAAGGCCATAAGCGATTTAAACTGCTATTTCGTTGTACTTTTGACTTATGATAGCAATAGGTCATGTTTTGGTCAGCGACCAGGTAATTAGTGAACAATTTGTTTGCGACCTCCATAAATGTAAGGGGGCTTGTTGTGTGGATGGTGATGCCGGTGCGCCTTTAAGCAATGCAGAATTGAAAAATATAGACGAAATATTTGAAGCTGTACTGCCTTATTTGGGCGAAGAAAGTAAAGCAGAAATTATAAGACAAGGCAAATATGTCTATGATCGGGAATTCGGATGGGTAACGCCTACCATTAATAGCAAAATATGCGTTTATGGAATTAAGGATAAAGACGGGATTGTAAAATGCGGAATTGAACAGGCATTTAATGATGGGAAAACACAGTGGAAGAAACCCGTGAGCTGTCATTTATTCCCGATAATCGCAAAAAAAAGCAGTAAAGGCATAACTGAATACGTGAATTATGAACCCAGAGAGGACCATTGCAAACCCGGTTGTGCATTGGGTGTAAAACTCAAAGTTCCGGTTTACCAGTTCTTAAAAGAGCCATTGATCAGGAAATTCGGACAAAATTTTTATGAAGACCTTGAAGCAACGGCAACACACTTAAAAAAATAACAATGACCTGCTATTTTACGCAGTTAAAAATATCATTAAATGAAAAGATCATATTCCTTATTATTAGCTTTCTCTTATTTATTTATGTTACTGTCAATTGCTGCTTGTACAGTTAATAAAGCGAAAATTGACAACGGTATTAAAAAATATTTTGATGCAAAAAATGTAGAAGGGTCTTTTACCATGCTGAATAATACAGATGGCCAGATCACCGTTTATAATATGAATCTGGATACAACCAGATTTTCACCTGCATCAACATTTAAAATTGTCAACTCCCTGATTGGTCTGCAAACGGGAATTATTACAGACGAAAATATGGTGATAAAATGGGATGGAGTAAAACGCCGTAACGCAGACTGGAACAAAGATCTGAGCATGAAAGAAGCATTTAAAGTAAGTTCATTACCCTATTACCAGGAAGTGGCCAGACGCATCGGAACTGATACAATGAAACACTGGATCGACAGCCTTTCTTATGGCAATATGAATACTTCAGGAGACATCGACTCATTCTGGATAAATAATCAGTTAAAAATTTCACCCGATGAACAATTGGGTTTACTGAAGAAACTGTATTTTGATCAGCTGCCTTTTAGAAAAAGCGTTCAGCAAATAGTGAGAAATGCGATGCTTCAGGAAGATAATACCCTGTATCAGCTTAGTTATAAAACCGGATGGGGTTTTGATGAGTCTGGTAACAATATTGGTTGGTTAACCGGATGGATCGAAGAAAACAAGCATGTTTATTTTTTTGTAACTCTGATAAAGACAGCAGATCCTAAAGTTGACATGAAATCAGCAAGACTTGATATTACAAAAGACATCCTGAAGCACTATGGTTTTCTGGAAGGGAAAAAATAACCGGCAGATTTCGGTAAACCATTAATATCTTATTGTTTTATTAACAGTGTCTTTTATTTTAATCGTTAATTTACGGGGTTAAATTTATGCCTGCATTCCAACACATAGAATTCCTGTATTTATTGGTGCTGATTCCCGTTTTATTCGCACTGTACTTTTATGCACTCCATAAAAAAAAGAACACTGTAAAAAAGCTGGGTGATAAAGATCTGATTGAACTGCTTACTTCCAATCACAGTACCGGAAAATACCGGATAAAAATTTTTTTAGTTGCGATCGGCATGTTTTTTTTGATCATTTCACTGGCAAACCCCCGAAGCAAGACCGGTTCTGAAAAAGTAAACCGAAATGGTATTGATGTAATGATAGCGCTGGATGTGAGTAAAAGTATGCTGGCCCGGGATATCCAACCTACAAGACTCGAAAGGGCAAAGCAGGCTTTAAGCCGGATGGTTGATAAACTGAGCAATGACCGCATAGGCATTGTGATTTTTGCGGGGAAGGCCTATTTGCAAATGCCACTTACCGCTGATCATGCTGCTGCAAAAATGTATTTAAATGCTGCTACAACCGAATCGGTGCCAACACAGGGGACAGTTATCGGTGACGCATTGAAAACTTGTTTTGCATCTTTCAACGCCAATGAAAAAAAATACAAAGCAGTTATTTTGATCAGCGATGGCGAGGATCATGATGACGGCGCTGTAAAAACCGCTGCTGAAATGGGGCAGGAGGGAATCCTTATTTGCACCATTGGCATTGGTTCCCCTAATGGAGCGCCGTTGATGGATGAAAATACAAACCAGTATAAAACGGATATAGATGGAAATACAATTGTTTCTAAACTAAATGAAACAACATTGATAGATATCGCTGAAAAAGGAAATGGGAAATATATATTATTTCAAAGTGCTGATGATGTTGTTGAAAAAGTAGTGAAGGCACTTTCCGGATTGGAGAAACGGACTGTAACAGATGAATTGACCGGTAATTTTAAATCTTTTTTTCTGTATTTTCTTTTAACTGCCTTTATATTTCTGCTTATAGAATTATTTATTTCAGAAAAGAAAAATAAAAAAAATAATTACCTGAAATTAAAACCTGCAACCTTGTTCTTATTCTCTTTTATTTTATTTAGCGGTACTGTAAGGGCACAAAAAGAAAACCAGGTCATCAAACAAGGTAACGACGCGTATAGATCGAATGATTTTTTAAAAGCAACGGATGCGTATGAACAGGTAGTTCAGAAGGATCCTGAAAATGCAATTGCCCAATTTAATTTGGGAAACGCTTTATTCAGGGTTAATAAAAAAGAAGATGCTGTGATCGCTTATGATAAGTCCATTAAATATCTGAAAAAGCCTGTTGAAAAAAGCAATGCCTTTTACAATAAGGGAGTGTTGTTACAAAAAGAGAAGAAATTACCTGAATGTATTGAAGCGTATAAAAATGCTTTGAAAATTGACCCTGATAATGAGGATGCCCGCCAGAATCTTCAGATAGCATTGCAGCAACAAAAAAAGCAGCAACAAAAGCAGGATCAGAAAAAAAACAAGGACCAGAAAAAACAGGAACAGGACCAAAAACAGGAGCCAAAACCCCAGCAATCAAAGATTACCAGAAAAGAAGCGGAAGAAAAACTAAAAGCATTGATGCAGCAGGAAAAAAATCTGCAGGATAAATTACACAAAGTAAATGCCGCTTCTGTCAAAAAGCCGGAAAAAGACTGGTAAAGACTGTCTTTGAATACTGCATTTTTCTTAAACAAGACTTCATAACTTATCTTTGTAACTCATTTTACAGGCAATAATTAATCATACATGCAGGAATATTGTGAATCATATATAAAATACAGCAGGCTTCCAACCAGAGAGGTGAAAATAGGAAACCTGTTATTGGGTGCAAACCATCCGATTCGGGTACAAACAATGACTACCACAGATACAATGGATACAGATGCCACTGTGAAACAATCCATCAGCTGTATTGAGTCGGGTGCAGAACTGGTACGCATTACCGCACCTTCTAAAAATGAAGCGGAAAATCTGCAGAAAATAAAAGATGCATTATGGGAGAGAGGATATAAAATACCCCTGGTTGCCGATATACATTTTACACCCAATGCGGCAGAGATCGCTGCAAGGATCGTAGAAAAAGTTCGTGTGAATCCGGGGAATTATGTGGACAAGAAAAAATTTGAGCAGATTGAATACAGTGATGCAGAATATTCCGAAGAAATAGACAGGATCAGGGAACGATTTACACCATTGGTTAAAATATGTAAAGAGCACGGCACTGCTATGCGAATCGGAACAAACCATGGAAGTTTAAGTGATCGCATCATGAGCCGTTATGGAGATACTGCTATAGGTATGGTGGAAAGCGCCATGGAGTTTTTGCGAATAGCCAGAAGCGAGGATTTTCACAATATTGTTCTGAGTATGAAAAGCAGTAACCCGCAGGTGATGGTTCAGGCATACCGTTTACTCATCAATCATATGATGAAGGAATTTGGTGAATGCTATCCTTTACACCTGGGCGTTACCGAAGCCGGGGATGGTGAAGACGGCAGAATAAAATCAGCCATTGGAATTGGCTCATTGCTGGAAGATGGAATAGGCGATACGATCCGGGTATCATTAACAGAAGATCCGGAATTTGAAATTCCTGTTTGCCAGGACCTGGTAAAACGTTATGCTCCCGGCAGAATGGATTCTTCAAATGCCCATCTTCCTGCAATAGATAAACTGGCTTATAATCCTTTTGAATATAAAAGAAGAGAAAGTTTTGCAGTGAGTAATATCGGGCAAAAGCATGTACCCGTTGTTGTTGCGGATCTCAGCAAATTAAAAATCATCCGTGTGGAAGACCTTGAACCAATTGGTTACAAATATGATGCAGCAACGGATAAATGGCTGATCGGAGACGCAGCAGCGGATTATATTTTTTGTGATAAACCTTTGGATTTCGATCTGCCGGGAACTTTGAAAGTTATATTGTATCATGATGCATGGGTTGCATCCGCAAATAAAAATAAATATGTACCGATTTTCGAGAGCGTACAATACCTGGATGAAGGGATACAGAAATCGACCTCTTTAAATTTTGTGATGATCGATTGTTATTCTGAAGGGTGCCCGGATCAGCAATTAGATCAATTGTTTCCAAAAATCAAAGAAGATAAAACAGTTGTTATTTGTCTCAGCTCAACAAATATCAACAGTTTGCAAAGCATTCGCAGGATGTTTGCTGAACTCATGGATCTGGGTATAAAAAATCCCGTTGTCATTATTTGTAACAGCACAGATGAAACAGACAGCAGCAGCTTAATACATTATTCAATTGAAACAGGAGGGTTGTTACTGGACGGACTTAGTGATGGTATTTGTTTGGGTCATCATTATGGCGACCATTCAGTAGTGCCCAGGTTAAAAATACTGAACAGCATCGCTTTTGGAATTTTACAGGCTACACGTACCCGTATTTCTAAAACAGAATATATCAGCTGCCCGAGTTGTGGCAGAACATTATTCGATCTCCAGGAAACAACTGCAAAGATCCGTGCCGTTACCAATCATTTAAAGGGAGTAAAAATAGCGATCATGGGATGTATTGTGAACGGTCCGGGTGAAATGGCTGATGCAGATTTCGGATATGTTGGAAGCGGGGTTGGTAAAATTACATTGTATCGGGGTAAAGAAGTAGTGAAGCGGAATGTTGCCAGCGAAGTAGCCGTAGATGAATTGATTGGTTTATTAAAAGAAAGTGACGCATGGGTTGAAGCTCCCGTTATAGCGTAGCAGCATTTATTTGTCAATTTTAAAACAAACATGCAAACAGATTTTTTGATCATAGGTTCAGGAATTGCCGGACTTACTTATGCTTTAAAAGTGGCACAGGAATGTCCGGATAGATCAGTAACCATCCTTACAAAAACCCAAAGTGATGAAACCAATACAAAGTATGCCCAGGGTGGTATTGCCGGAGTAATGGATTTGAGTCATGATAGTTTTGCAAAACACATTAACGATACAATTATTTCCGGAGATGGATTATGCAACCCGGAAATTGTGGAATATGTAGTAAAAGAAGGAGTGGAACGCATCCGGGAAATCATACAATGGGGGGCACATTTCGATAAAGAACCCGATGGTGATTTTAAACTGGGAAAAGAAGGCGGGCACAGTGAAAACCGGATTCTCCACCACAAAGATGTTACCGGAAGGGAAATGGAACGCAGCCTGCTCGAAGCGATAAAAAAATGCAGTAACATTACATTGATCAGCCATTGTTTTGTTTTAGACCTTATCACCCAGCATCACCTGGGGTATCTTGTTACAAAATCAACTCCTGATATCGAGTGTTATGGCGTGTATGTTTTTAATCTGAATTCAAAAAAAATAGAAAAGATCATTTCCAGAATTACCCTGCTTGCAACCGGGGGTAACGGGCAGGTGTACCGGAGCACTACCAATCCTGCTATTGCAACAGGTGATGGTATAGCAATGGTTTACAGAGCCAAGGGCCGGATTGAGGATATGGAATTTATTCAGTTTCATCCAACAGCATTGTATGAACCCGGTGTAAGGGGACAATCCTTTTTGATCACAGAGGCAGTAAGAGGCGATGGAGGAATCATTAGGAATAACCTGGGTGTAGCCTTTATGGAAAATTACGATAGCCGTAAAGACCTTGCACCACGCGACATTGTCGCCAGAGCCATTGACAACGAAATGAAAATAAACGGAACTGAATTTGTATACCTCGATTGCAGGCATATGGATATAGATAAATTCAGAGAACATTTCCCAAACATTTATGAAAAATGCCGGAGTATCGGTATCAATGTAGCAAAAGATATGATCCCAGTTTCACCTGCAGCACACTACAATTGCGGTGGTGTTAAAACAGACCAGTGGGGGCAAACATCAATCAAAAATTTATTTGCATCCGGTGAATGTGCCAGCACAGGTCTTCATGGAGCCAACCGTTTGGCGAGTAATTCTTTGCTGGAAGCCATGGTTTTCTCTCACCGCAGCTTTTTGTCTTCAGTAAAAAAAGTGAACGAAACAGCATACAAAGAGAATATCCCTGACTGGAATACAGCAGGAACAACAGCACCAAACGAAATGATCCTGATAACACAGAGTTTTAAAGAGTTGAAATTGCTGATGAGTGATTATGTAGGCATTGTCAGGAATAACGAAAGATTGCATCGTGCTAATAAAAGACTCGACCTGTTGCATGAAGAAACGGAAGCCTTATACCAGCGAACAGAAGTATCTCCCCAGCTTTGCGAACTGCGCAATATGATCACAGTTTCTTACCTGATCGTAAAAAGTGCAGCATTCAGAAAGGAAAGCCGGGGTTTACATTTTAACACCGATTACCCCGGAAGAAGCAGCATTGTTCAGCATACTATTTTGTAACCGGTATCCTGCACTAATCATGGCTGTTTTTTAAAACGGTGAAGCCGGAACTCTGCAGTACCACATAAATTTGCTCAATAATTTTTCATATGTATTATATCATTTACGGTTCATTATTTCTTATTTCGTTGCTGCCATTCTTCATTTTGTATGGCATAAGTGATTTTGCTTATTTTATCATGTACCGGATCATTGGTTACAGAAAAGAAGTGGTTTTGTTCAATTTATCTATTGCGTTCCCGGAAAAAACGGAAAAAGAACGTTTGCGAATTGCCAGCCGGTTTTATAGAAATCTGACAGATACTTTTATTGAAACCATAAAATTTTTAAGTATATCAAAAAAAGCGTTTAACAAAAGAGTGGAATTTGATCTGCAAGAAAGTAATGCGCTGGCAGCAAAAGGATTGAATATTCAATTAATGGCCGGTCACCAGATGAACTGGGAATACGCTAATTGGTATACAGCAATGAATTTGGATATCCCTTTCGTAGGGATTTATATGAAGATCAAAAACAAATCGCTGGATAAATTATTTTATTCCATGCGTGGAAAATATGGTACTGTATTGGTTGCAGCAACTGAATTTAAAACGAAAATGCACCAGGTTTTTCATCAGCAATATTCAATAGGGCTGGCAGCTGACCAAAACCCCGGCGGGCCGGATAATGTATATTGGCTTAATTACTTCAACAAACCGGTTCCTTTTGTAACCGGTCCGGATAAAGGTGCAAGAAAGAGTAATGCTGCGGTGGTTTTTGTAAAAATGATGAAACCAAGGAGGGGTTATTATAAGTTTGTACCAACTGTAATTACAGAAAATGCCGGAACATTTAAGGAAGGAGAACTTACATTAATCTATCGTGATTTCCTGGAAAAAGTGATCAGGGAAAGTCCGGATAATTATTTATGGAGTCACCGCAGATGGAAATGGGAATATAAACCGGAGTATGAAAAGCGGTGGATCGATTACAATCCACCGCATATAAAGTAAGGATTAAAAACGGATAAAATAAGAGTAATAAGTTTTCTGGAATCCTGATTAATACACAAATTGAATCAATATTGCATTCAATTTACCGGGTTTCTTAACGGAATTATAGCTGGTGAAATCACGGTATGTCTACTACTCCCTTTTGAGAAACATTGTTAAAACGTCTTCAACCTCCATAAAAAAGCTGCTTTCATTGCTTTATGTATCAATAACTAAGCGATAACTGAAATCTCGCGTAATTTGAGTATTCCTATTTAAGGAATACTAACTATTAGCAGTATTTTACCAATTATTTATGGGTGAAAACACGATAAAAAGAAAGGTGTAAAAATTATTGACTACTGGGAATTATTGTTGATTTTAGGGGATTAATTTATTTCTTTTATTAAAAAATTATTTTATGCCAAATCAAAAAGGGGTATTTATCGATTCAGAGATTGCAAATAGTGAAATTAACCAGTTTTTAAAGATCAGGAATGAAAGTTATGAATATATACTTTCAAAACTGGAAAGTGAAAATGCCAGTGTAGAAAGTAAGACTTTTTATGCCGATACTGTAACTTCTTATTTTTTTGACAAAGAAACGATACTAAAACTGTTTGATGAAACTTCAGAGCAGGAAAGCAATGCGTTAAGGGTATATTGTGCTTCGGATCCGGATAAAGGAGGCAAAACGACGGTTGTTCTGGTAGCAGCTAAAATTGAAATGGAGGAGGAAGAAATCGTAAAAATTTCCAACGTTTTTTCGGATGACGCAACACATGCAGCAATTGAATTTCCGGGTGCCGGAATAAGAAAATTAGAAAATCCAACACCCGTTATTGATATACTGAATGATGATATCATTCCTCCAAATATTGTATGATAAATTATGGCATATCAGATCTTATATCAATTGTCTATATATTCAGTTTTTCCTCCCTTGTTAATAGGGATATTTAATTACAGAAACCTGGAATTGAATACAAAGCTGTTATTATTGCTTCTTTTTTTTGCATCTGTTCCACATGCTTTAACTGCAATCAATGATTTAGAATTTTCACGTGCTTTGATCTATAACAGCTATATATTGGCTGAATCGGTTTTTTGGCCTTTAATATTTATGTATAGTATTAAAAATCCTTCTATAAAAAGGATGTTGTTCGTCTTATTACCGATAAATTTGATCTTAACTGTTACCTATTTAATTACTTACGGAATTGTGAGCAAATTTCACAGTGAATTGGTTTGCCTGAATAATTTTTTTCAGATCATCTATATAATAATATTATTTTATGCAATAAACAAGAGAAATGAATTTATCGTTTTACGAAATGTTCCGATGTTTTGGGTAAGTGCCGGTTTATTATTTTATGCAACCTGTACTTTTTTCATTTTTCTGTATTATGATAAGATCAATAGCTATATGACAAAATCTGAGTTGAATATTCTTTGGCAAATTCACAATGTTTTTAATGTGCTGATGTATCTCATGTTTTCAAAAGGGTTATTAATCAAAACGGTAAAAAGTCATGTTTAATTCTGATGCAACTTTTGAAAATTTAATCATTGGGGGCACATTGATTTTTACATTATTGATCTTTGCAATCATATTGTTCATGTTTCAAATTCAAAAAAAGAATCAGAAATATTTAATTGAAAAACAAAAACTGCTGACAGAATACCATAATCTTATCCTGCAAACCCAGCTGGAGATCCAGGAACAAACACTTGTAACAATCAGTGAAGAAATACATGATAATGTTGGACAGATATTGAGTCTTGCAAAATTAAACCTGGGAACCATCGGAAAAACGGAAAATGAAAAAGATCAAATAAAGATCAATGATACCAAGCAATTACTAAGTAAGGCTATCAGCGATTTGCGTGAACTGAGCCGTAACATGCACGGGGATATAATCGCTGAATTGGGATTGAAAGATGCAATAACAACGGAACTTAAAATTTTACAGAATACCGGTCAGTTTGAAACGGAATTGATCATTTCAGGAGAGATATATAGAATTGAATCACAAAAAGAAATGGTACTTTTTCGGATAATGCAGGAAAGTTTTCACAATGCAATAAAGCATTCAAAGGCAAATAAAATTTATGTGCATCTGGATTTCAATCCGGTAAAATTCAGATTGATTACAGAAGATAATGGGGTGGGCTTTGAATCAGATAATTTGCAATCAGGGCATTTAGGAATCGGATTAAAGAGTATGAGGAAAAGAGCAGAATTAATAGGAGCAGAATTTTCTATCATATCCGTAAAGGGAAAAGGAACTACTGTTTCTGTTGGAATTAAAAGAACAAACACTTAATCTTTTCACAATGGCAAGTATTGTTTTGGTCGATGACCATGTTTTATTAAGAAATGGTTTGGCTTCTTTGGTAAAAACTCTGGGACATGAAGTATTGTATGAATCGGATAATGGTAAAGTGTTTATTGAAAATCTGAAAGCCCACTTATTGCCAGAAATGATCCTGATGGATATCAATATGCCGGTTATGGATGGTTATGCTACAACACAATGGTTAAAATTAAACCATCCCGAAATTAAAGTGCTTGTATTAAGTATGTACGATAATGAAAACGCTATCATTCGAATGTTGAAAAGCGGGGCAAAGGGATATATTCTAAAAGACTGCGAACCTATCGAATTAAAAGCAGCCATTGATGCAGTTATCAATAAGGGTTATTATTACTCCGATCTGGTGAGTGGAAAACTCATCAACGCAATAAATAAAATTGACGACGAAGGCAGTGATATTAACAACAATAGCCATTTGAATGACCGGGAAATTGAATTCTTAAAATTCGCTTGTTCCGAATTAACCTATAAGGAGATAGCAGAAAAAATGTTTGTAAGCCCCCGAACCATCGATGGGTATCGTGATGCATTGTTTGAAAAACTGCATATGAAAACAAGGGTTGGGCTGGTTTTATACGCTATTAAAAATGGGATTGTTCAGGTTTAATAAAAAAAGCCAACGGTTAATTCTTTAAAATCAATTGAGTACACTTGCCTCCTTAATGATCTTTACTTTTTCCTGTTCTTTTATTTTCCCCCATCCTCCCAAAACATTCCGGAGGTTATGAATACCCTGTTTTTTTAAAAGGGAAGCTGCAATAACACTTCTGTATCCACCGGCACAATGAACATATATATTCTGATCATCTTCAAATTGGGCAATTTGTACCAGATCTGTCATATCGTTTAACGGAAGATTTACAGCATCCGCCAAATGACCATCAGCAAACTCAATATCCCTTCTCACATCCAATATACAAAGATTGGGGTCGTGCGGAATATCCATGACCAGTTCATCTGCTTCAATATCAATGATCATATCTGTTTTTAGATTTGCTTTTTTCCAGGAATCGATTCCTCCTTTTAAATAACCGGCCATTTTATCAAATCCAACCCTCGAAAGCCTGACAACTGTCTCCTCTTCTTTTCCCGGAGTGGTTATCAATAAGATTTGTTTATCAAAATCCAACAGGCTTCCGGCCCATTCAGCAAATCGGCCTTCCAGTCCGATAAAAACTGATCCCGGAATAAATCCGCGTGTAAATTCCGTTGCGGGCCTGCTGTCAAGAATGATGATTTCTTCATTTATCAATGAATTGAATTCAGCTGCTTTCAAAGCTTTCAGTCCTTTTGATTTCACTTCAGATAAGTCTGTATACCCTTCCTGATTAATCCGGGCATTGACAGAAAAATATTTTGGGGCATCATGTAAGCCATTCGTTACGGCTTCAATAAAAGATTCTCTGCTTAGTGTTTGTAATGCATAATTTGATTTCTTCTCTTCTCCGATCGTACTAAAAGTATTGGGTCCTAAATTTTTTCCACAACTGCTGCCGGGCCCATGTGCCGGATAAACAATGATATTATCATCCAACGGCAATATTTTTGATTGCAGGCTGTCATACATGGTACCTGCAAGTTCTTCACTGGTCATATCCCCGCTGCTAAGGTCGGGGCGGCCAACATCTCCGACAAATAATGTGTCGCCGGTGAAAATTGCATGTGGTTTACCCGTTTCATCCCTTAAAAGATAGCAACTGCTTTCCAGTGTATGCCCCGGTGTATGTAAAACTTCAAAACTGATCTTCCCCAACTTAAAAATTTCATTGTCTTTTGCATTGTAAATCTTGAAATTGGTCTTAGCTCCCGGGCCAAAAATAATGGGTGCTCCTGATTGCCGGGCAAGATCCAGATGTCCGCTCACAAAATCTGCATGAAAATGCGTTTCAAAAATAAATTTAATCCCGGCTTTTCTTTCTTTGGCAAGTTCCAGGTATGCATCCGTATCTCTTATCGGGTCAATAATTGCTGCCTCACCTTCACTTTCGATATAGTATGCAGCTTCGCTCAGGCAATTAGTATAAAGTTGTTTAATAAACATAATCCAATTATTAAAATGGTTGCTGCAAAATTAAAAATAAAAAAGCGGCTGATAAAATCAACCGCTGTAAAATGTCAACAAAAAAGTTTAGCCGACCAGATCCTGTACAAATTGGTTGATCTCTTCAATTCTTTTGTAATTTACCGTGTAGTAAATGAATTTTCCATCACGTTGGGTTGTAACAATTCCTGCCCTGCGAAGTATCGCAAGATGCTGAGAAGCTACAGACTGTTCCAAACGCATGCGAACATAAATTTCTGTTACAGTAATCTTTTTTTCAGTTTCAATTAATGCTAAAATCTGCTGGCGTAGTTTGTGGTTCAAAGCCCTTAGAACAAGCGCTGCTTTTTTCAGGTTGTGAAAATTGATCTTGAGTGTTTCTGGTGTCCCATTTGCAGACGCAATTATCTGCTCATTAGGTTGAGTTGTTACCATCATAGGAAAAAAATTTTAATTGCTTAAACAATGTGTTTCAAATGCAAATATACAAATGAAAAAATATTTAATATTCTCCGTATTGTTAAAATAATTTAATATGAATCTAATTCATTGATTTATACTCTTATGGAGAAAAAAATTCTTTTACATATAATGGCTCTGCATAGGGCAAATTGGTGAAATCGCTCTTTATATATTTTTTATGAGATATCTGACTGATGGCATTTGTGATATCATTTTCTTTGAGAAAAAGCGCATTTTCAGATCTGGTTAGCCTGCTCCATTTATCTGCACCGCTGCCAAAGAAACAGATATTATTATGCAGCAAATAATCAAAAAATGAATGCTCATCAAGAACCATTGCACAGGGTGCAAGAATTTCCTGCATATTTTGATCAAACAGTGCAGTATAAACCTCTTGTCTGCGGGCATCAATCATTGGGCAAAAAAGGCTGTCCCTGCTTTTTTCATTTTTACAATCTTCCATTGCTGCAGTTGTAAGTGCATCCAAAGTGCCGATGGTAATTAGTGGTTTATTCAAAGCATAACAAAATCCTTTTGCGCTGGCCATTCCCACACGCAAGCCAGTATAGGAACCCGGCCCAACAGCAACAGCGATGGCATCTATATCAGAAAAAGTTTTGGATGTGATTTCTAAAAGCTGTTTTACAGCATAGTGTAAAAAAGTCGCATGTTCTTTTTGAATTTTATTTATTTGATGTGCAAGTATTATTGCGTCTTTTGCTATACTAACACTTGCTGTTTCAATTGAGCTGTCGATATTTAGTATTATACTCATTTGTTTTCTGAAGCAGTTTCTTTTATTCCGGGTGAAGGGTTGTAACGAATATCCGTTTTGCTTAAAGTGTTTAATAATGTATAAACCGGTTGCAGACCAATGATCTCTGCCCATTCAAAAGGGCCATAAGGATAATTTGTTCCGAGTTTCATGGCAATGTCAATTTCTTTTTTTGAACTAACTTTTTCTTCAACTGCAAAAAAAGCTTCATTAATGATCATCGCAATTATTCTTGCAGAAATGAATCCGGGTTCATCAGGAACAACAATTATTTTTTTACGCAGTTTTTCAAAAACCTTCTGAGTTTCTTTGGTCAGTTTTCCGGCAACCTCCCATGTTCCCCTTGATAAAAAACCATTCCAGCCATTGATCCTGATCAAATGTTCCGGTGCATTCATATTTGCAATCGTAACAGATACACTGTTGATGATGACAGATTTGCTGAAAGATGAATAATCTGTTTCCGAGGCGTCTTCAAATAAATTTATATATGCATCCATTCCGTCAACTTCTTTGAAGTCGTCTTTATTCAGGGCCCTTTTCCAATCAATATCCGTACCCATCCCGGTTATTTCATTCCAGGATCTGTCAGTTGCGAATACGAGTATTTTCATTTTGATTATTTTTAGCAAAAATAGGTTGTTGATAAAAGATATATTTGTGTTTATTTCAAAAATGGAGAAATTATGACAAAAAAAATTATTATTACCGAGGATGCTCCTGCGCCGATAGGACCTTATAACCAGGCTGTGCAGGCCGGAAATTTTCTATTCATCTCCGGCCAGATTGCTTTAATACCCGGAACATCGGATGTAAACAATCCTGATATAGAAACAGAAACAACACAAGTAATGAAAAACCTGGATGCCATCTTATCAGCATCGTCAGCTGATTTTAGCCATGTTGTTAAAACAACCATATTTCTGAGTGATATGCATTTGTTTTCAAAGGTCAACGAAATTTACGGCAGTTATTTTGATAAGGATTTTCCTGCAAGAGAAACAATTGCTGTTAAAGGGCTGCCCAAAAATGTAAACGTAGAAATAAGCATGATTGCTTGTATATAAAATGATCATTGTTACCGCAAAAGTACACGACATATTAATTGAAACATTCCGGCAGAATGGATTTGAAGTGCTTTATATGCCTGAGATTGATTATGAAGAATTGTCAAAAAGAATTGAGGATGCCATTGGCCTGGTTGTTACCACAAGAATAAAAGTGGATAAAAAGCTCATTGATAAAGCAAAGAATTTAAAATGGATCGGAAGAGTAGGCAGCGGATTGGAATTAATTGACGTAAAATATGCAGAAGAGAAAAATATTTTATGTGTCAGTACACCGGAAGGTAACAGGAATGCTGTTGCTGAACACACATTGGGACTTCTGCTAAACCTGATGAATCATATTTCTAAAAGTCAGTCAGAAGTCAGGCAAAATAAATGGCTGCGGGAAGAAAACAGGGGAATGGAATTATCTGGTAAAACGGTAGGGATCATCGGGTTTGGAAATACCGGACAGGCATTTACAAAATTATTAACCTCTTTTGATGTAACTGTTTTAGCCTATGATATAAATAAATTCGGATTTGGATCTGGTTTTGTAAAAGAAGCAAATTTAGAACAGGTTTGCCGGTATGCAGATGTCATAAGTTTTCATGTTCCACTTACTGATGAAACAAGATTTATGGCAGACGAACATTTTTTTAATTCCCTTAAACAAATGCCTTATATTTTAAATACTTCACGGGGGGAAATATTAAATACAACTGCTTTGATCGGCAGTTTAAAAAAAGGAAAGATCAGGGGTGCGGCTTTGGATGTATTGGAAAATGAAAAAATTGATCAGTTAAATGCGGAGGAACTAGAGCGTTTTAACTATCTTAAATACCATCCAAATGTGCTCATAACTCCACATATTGCAGGCTATTCCCAGGAAGCTTTTTATAAAATGAGTACCATTTTGATGGAAAAGCTGGGATTTAATAAAAATCAAGAGGAGAAAATGAATTTTAAGGGGAGTTAAGCTTTCCTTTCAGCATTTTTTTCAGTATATTTGTGATGTATGCAACGCTTTAGTGAATCTGGAGCGTTGTATTTTTTTTCGTATCTACCTAATAATAAATGTATGTTAGAAACCAATTATGTAACAGAAGAAACTTTCATTAAGTTAAAAGATGAGTTACACGTGCTTAAAACTGTTGACAGGTATGCTGCAAGCAAAGCAATTGCTGAAGCCAGAGAAAAGGGTGATCTGAAAGAGAATGCAGAATATGATGCAGCCAAAGAAGCACAGGGCTTACTGGAAGCAAAGATCAAATATCTGGAAGGGGTTATGGCAACGGCCAGAATTCTGGACGAAACAAATATAGATACAAGCAGGGTTAGTATTCTTACAAAAGTTACCCTAACCAATCTGGGAACACAAAAAATAGTAACCTATAAGATCGTATCTGAGAATGAAGCCGACCTGAAAGCAGGTAAAATTTCTGTTACTTCACCTATCGGACATTCTATTTTGGGCAAAGTGATCGGAGACGTGGTTGATGTTACCGTGCCTGCGGGGAGCCTGAAATTCAGGGTTGAAAAAATTGAATTATAAAATAACGATTCATTTAATTAAAAGCCATTCATTTTTTGAATGGTTTTTTTGTGTCGTATATTTATAAAAAAAAGTATGTCAGTTTTTACAAAAATCATCAACGGGGAAATTCCTTCATTTAAAATTATGGAAAATGATGATTTTATCGCATTTCTTGATATTTCACCATTGGTAAAAGGACATGTTCTGGTAGTGCCGAAAACAGAAGTGGATAAAATATTTGACCTTCCTGAAAGATACCTGTCAAGTATGCTTGTTTTTGCCCGGCCAATTGCCCGGTCGATAGAAAAGTCTTTTAATTGTAAAAGATGTGGCATAAGTGTAATTGGAATTGAAGTGCCTCATGCACACATGCATTTGTTGCCGATCAATTCAGCCAGGGATCTTGATTTTACCCGATCCACCCTTTCCATTAAAAAAGAGGAAATGGAGGAAATGCAACAGTTGATCATTAAGAACTTACCGGTTTCTACTCATTAAGTCTGAACCCTACTCCATGTATCGTTTCCAGCTTAATGTCAGGGTCAGATTTAAAATGCTTTCTTAATTTTGTTATGAACACGTCCATACTTCTGCCTAAAAAATAATCATCTTTCCCCCAAACATTTAACAACACTTCTTCTCTCTTGAGGATCTTATTTTTATTCATTGCAAGGAATCTTAAGAGATCGGATTCTTTTTGGGTTAAACTGATACTGTCGTCCTTGGTATATATTTTTAATTCACTGTAGTTGAACCTGAGTTTTCCAATCATAAACGATTCCTTTACATCAGCGTCAAGTTTTTTGGTTCTTCTTAAAAATACTTCGATCCGCATAATAAGTTCCTGCATGCTGAATGGCTTGGTAATATAATCATCTGCACCGGATGAAAATCCCATTAACTTATCTTCCTCCAGACTTTTGGCAGTCAGGAAAATAATGGGAATAATATCGCTTTCCTGCCGGATTCTTTTTGCAACAGCATAGCCGTCACGAACCGGCATGTTTACGTCTAAAAGACAAATGTCAAAACTTTTCTTTAAAAAAAGTTGCAATGCTTTTTCTCCGTTATCGCAGATTGTAACATCATATCCGGCTTCCTGTAAATTGTCTTTAATAACAAAACACAATTCAGTATCATCTTCTGCCAGTAATATAGATGCTTTCATAATATGTGATTTACCTTTTAGGTATTTTAATTGTAAATGTACTGCCTTTATTTATTTCACTCTTAACTGATATGCTGCCTTTGTGTGCATCCATAATTTTTTTAACAAAGTTAAGTCCGAGGCCAAATCCTTTAGCATGATGAATGTCTCCATAAGATACCCTGAAAAACTTATTGAATATCTTTTTTTGTTGCTTCTTATTAATACCCATACCGTTATCGATAAACTCAATGTATAAGTCGGATCCTTTTATATATGATCTGATTGTTATTTCCGGTTTATCTGCATATTTGACTGCATTTTCAAGGACATTGATAAATGCCAGCAACATATATGATCTATCTATTTTAAATAATTCATTGTTATCATTAAAATCAAAAATAACAGAGCCTGATTTTTTTTCTAACAGGGGCTGTATGTTGGTAACGGCCTCCCTGCAAAGCATTTGCATATTCAGTAATTCTTTTTGTAAGGGCAGTGTACGGTGTTCTGTATAAGCAAGTACAAGCATTCGGTTTAATTGGTTTTGGATATGCGTTGTTTGCCGGATTATGATTTCTGTGTAATTTTTATGCTTATCGGGTTTGTCTAAAATTGCAGGTTGATTTAAAACATCTGCCGCAATTTTAATTACCGACAAGGGGGTTTTAAACTCATGCGTAAAATTATTGACAAAATCTTTTTGTGTTTCATTTAGAAATTGTTGCTGATATAAGAAAAAAATACTGAAACCAAATCCAATCAGAACAATTAACAGGGTTATACTCGAAACAATCCAGAAAAGCATTTGCATAATTATATATCTGCTCCTGTGAGGAAAATAAATAGACAAGTAATCGTATTTTCTTTCAAAAACAGGTGTTTCAAATTTATTACTTGTTTGGTCATATGAATCTGCCACATCGATATATCTGGACTCTGTGTATTTATCTTCTGCAGAATTATAATATGAAATCTGGCAATCTGTAAGCACATCAAAATCCGTTAATTCAACACTCAGGTAATTTTTAATAGAATCTATGGGATAGTTTTTATCAATTCTAAGTATATACAATTCTGGCAGGGCTAATTCTATATTTTTTGCAAATGTAAATGTGCTGTCATTTGATAAATCAAAATCTGTGAATAACCGTTTTATTGTTTTAGAAACTTTGGCATTGAATTGTTTTCGTTCATATTTATATGTTTTTTGCAGCCAGTTTAGTTGCACAATGATGATCACTGCAATTATCAACGTGCTTAATATGATAGACCAGCGAATGGTTTTATTACGCAATTCCATTGTCTTATTATTTAATTCTTTCCGGGTTTTTTAATAAAAATTCATTCCAGCCCTTTGTTGCAGGTTTACCCGTTTTTGCGGAACCCGGAGTGGTTTGCTGAAAATGATGACAAACGGCAACCGCAAGAGCATCAGATGCATCCATGCTTGCCGGGTCGTGTTCGAAATGTAAAAGTTGTTGCAGCATTTTCAAAACCTGTTCTTTTCCGGCATTGCCATTACCCGTAACCGATTGTTTTATTTTTTTTGGCGAATATTCATGAACACTTAACCCTGCTTCAATGGCTGCAGCTATAGCTACACCCTGAGCCCTTCCGAGTTTCAACATGCTTTGTACATTCTTACCAAAAAAAGGAGCTTCAATAGCAAAGGAACCGGGATTATAAAGGGTGATTAATTGCTGAATCCGGGCATAAATTTTTTCAAGTTTTTCATAGGCATCATTTTTCGGAGAAAGTTTTAATACATTCATTTCAAGCAAATGCATTGCAGTTCCTTTGATTTCAATGACGCCATACCCCATAACAATAGTGCCGGGATCAATTCCTAAAATGATTT
>JBBKWV010000175.1:0-7556 GCA_037969135.1 Ferruginibacter sp. | reverse complement strand
CCGGAAGGAAAATTGGTAATGATCGGTGGAGTAAAACCGGTAATATTCTGTGCCCGGTTGTTGTAATTGCTGCCGAGGCTTCCATAAGCTGAAAGTGTTGGATACATTGCCCCCCTTGCGGCGAGTTTAAATTTTTCTGCAGCTTTTAAACGAAGGTCATTGTATCGTTGCTGCGGTTGGTTTGCAACTGCCAGCTTATAAACATATTCAGGCTGAAGATCTGCGATCAGTTCAACCGGTATCAATTCAACAGGGGGGCTGTCTATTTCAAACGGAGCCGCAGCATCAATATTCAGATAGGATTTAAGCGTTAGTATATTGAGGGTAACATTTCCTCTTGCAGAAATAAAATTACTGCTGTCAACGGCTAGCTGGGCTTCTAACTGGGATGCATTTAATTCCGGGAAAGAACCTGCATCTACTAATTTTCTGGTATTGCTCAGCTGAGCTTCCGTTTGCTTTAACTGTACCGAAGTGATATTTTGCTGTTCCATTGCCAGCAATACCTGCAGGTATGCATTAGCGGCAGTTAAGGCTATATCATTCTTAACTTTATCAACATACGTTTTTGCAGCAAGCATTTCCCATTCATTTCCTGCTATGCTGTTTCTTTTACTGAAAAAATTAAAGATATCTGCACTGGTTTGTAATTGCATGCCGGCGGATAAATAGGTTTGTGTGATTCTGCTGAAAGTGGTGGGATCCTGATTACTTCCACTGCTGTATCCGGTATTTCCACTCAAATTCGCATTGGGTATTTGCGACAACCTGCTTTGCTTTAAAGTAAGTGCAGAGATCTTTGCCTGCACATCACTCAGTTTAACAGAGATATTATTTGTCATGGCATATTCCACAACCGTTTTCAGGTTCCATTGCTGCTGGGCATTTACTGCATTACATATCATGCAAAGCAAAAAGGCAGTAAAGATAAATTTACGCATGAAGCAAAAATATAATTTCCTGATGTAAAGATGCGCTAGCAATTTTATAAACGGCAATAAATCGTCTTCATAGGCTTAAAACCCAAACCCGTTAAGTATCATATATATCCAAGAGCCTGATCCAGGTCTTTTATCAGGTAATCTGCCTCTTCCAGGCCAACATACATGCGGATCATGCGATGTTCTTTATTGGTTGCATCAAAATCTTCCGGTTTAATGCCTGCCGATCTTGGGATTACCAGGCTTTCGTGCCCGCCCCAGCTTACTGCCATTAATATATGCTTCAGGCTTTCACAGAATTTTTCTATCTGCGCAAGGCTATTTGCCCTGGGGATAAATGTGAGTAAACCGCAAGCTCCGGTCATTTGTTGTTTAGCCAGTTCAAATTGAGGGAAATTTTCATTAAAGGGAAAGATCAGCGCCTCTACTTTTTCATGCTGATCTAAAAACTGTACTATTTTTTTGGTTGATCTGCTGATATGTTCCAACCTGACAGGCAGGGTTCTTAATCCACGCAAAAGTAACCAGGCATTGAAAGGTTGTATGCCGCTGCCAATATTTAAATATTCACTTTTAAAAATCCGTTCTGTCATTTTCTTACTGCCGCACAAAACCCCCGCAACAACATCACTGTGGCCGCTGATATATTTTGTTGCAGATTGAATAACGATATCAATTCCAAACTCAATGGGTCGCTGATAAATCGGGCTGCAATAACTGTTATCGCAGATGGTTATGATATTTTCCGCTTTTGCGAGTTCTGCAACGGCTTTGAGATCCTGCAATGCAAAATTCCAGCTATTGGGACTTTCCAGGTAGATAACAGCCGTATTCGGGAGAATGGCCCTTTCAAAATTTTCAATAGACCGGCCATCAATATAAGTTGTTGTGATTCCAAAACGGGGAAGGATATCATCGAACATTTTTTGTGCCCATGTATATGGTTTTTCTACACTTACAATATGATCACCTGTTTTTACATTGGCAATTACAGATGCAAAAATGGCCGCTGCACCGCTGTTCAGGATCAGGCAATCTTCTGCTGCATCGAGTGCAGCTAATTTTTTTGAAAGGATATTAACCGTAGGGTTTTTCCCCCTGCTGTAAAGAAAAGCAGCATATTCATCTGCAAGGGCTTTTCGCAATGCTTCTACAGTATCAAAAGAAAAATTACTCGTTTGAATGATGGGGGGAGCAATGGCATTGAAATAATTTTCACGATCTTCTGCAAGCTCATTGATAATATAAGATATGTCCATTTATCTAAATTTTAATTTGTGGTTTTATCCTTTGTTCTTGTAAAACTTCGTACTATAAAATACAATAGGATAAATGCAGCCAAAATGCCCAATCCTGTTAATGCAGTACGGGGTTTATCAATAAAAATACTGATGGCCACAAAAATATAAGCAGCGATAAATAATAAAGGAATGAATGGATAAGCTTTCATCTTGTAAATGCCTGTTTTGTCAAGATGTGCTGTTCGCTTACGTAAAATAAAAATGGTTGCAGCAGATAAAACCATTCCGATGCAATCCAGAAAGATGCTAAAACTAAGGATCTCATCAAACGTTTTTGCCCAGAAAACGATCAAAGCACACATGGCTGCAAATACACTGAGTGAAGTCAGCAACACGTCTGTTTTTACGGTCCTTTTGCCAAACTTTTTTGGCAACACTCCTTCATCACTCATGGCCTGCATCACTCTGGGATTACTCAATAACAACACATTTACATAAGCGAGTACAGAAAGAAAAAGAAACACAGATAATATTTTACCGGCTGCTGGTCCGAATATATGGCTTGCCAATAATGCTGCAATACCAGTAGAAGTTTTCATGTTTTCGAAGCCGATGATATTTACATAAGCGTAATTGATACTGAGGTACAAACAAATGATGATACTTATTCCGATAAAAATCCCGCGGGGAATATTTTTTGCCGGATCCTGCACTTCTTCTCCAAAATTGATCGACTGTTGATATCCGCCATAAGTAAAGGATACAGCAACAAGTCCGATGCCAAATGCTTTTAGATATTCTTTGAATGTGGGGCTGATTGTATCAACTGCAACTGAAGCAACATGCGGAAGATCAACAAAAAAAAGAGGCGTAATCAGCAAGAGGATCATACCGATCTTAATAATGGTGAGTACATTTTGTGTTCTTGCACTCATTTTCAGGCCAAGTAAATTGATTCCGTAAAACAGCAGGATAGAACTGACAGCAATGATGATTTGAATTGTTTCCGTGTTGCTTTCTTCGGGCATGATCACTTTGATGATATATTCTGCACCTATCAGTGCTACACCCGCGAGTGATGCTGCATTTGAAATCAGGATGATACAATTAACTCCAAAGGCAATGGAAGGATGATATGCATAGGAGAAAATCTTATAATAACCTCCCGTTACCGGGTAACGACTTCCTATTTCCGCATAGGTAAGTGCACCACACAAAGCAACGAAGCCTCCCAATATCCAGGCTGCATAAAAAACCCCTGTAGAAGGTGAAGCTGCAGCAACATTGATAGGCGTTCTGAAAATACCCATTCCGATAACAAAGCTTACCATGATCATGGTGAAGTCGAACAGATTTAGTTTTGTTTTTGCAATCATTTTTTGAAGATACAGCAATTTTGGAATGACATAAAAGGGATATTAAACACATCAAAAAGGAATTTTTGCTTACATTTGAAAAAAATAATTATATGAAATCATTTGTACGTTTGGCAGTAATAATATTAGCAATGCTGCCCGCTGTTTGTTTTGCACAAACCACAAAAAAAGCCGGATGGCCGGAATTAAAAGCTTTTCATGCATTGATGAGCGGAACATTTCATCCAGCTGAAGAAGGGAATTTTAAGCCACTGATTGAGAAGGCAGACAGTTTATACATCGTGGCTAAATTATGGCAGGATTCAAAAATACCTGATGGATTTAAACCTGAAGAAACCAAAGCTACTTTGGCAAAGCTGGTTAACCAGTGTCTGAACATCCAGGGTGCTGTAAAAGCAAATGCAGCTGAAGAAAAATTAAACGTTT
Source organism: Ferruginibacter sp. (assembly GCA_037969135.1). Lineage (GTDB taxonomy): Bacteria > Bacteroidota > Bacteroidia > Chitinophagales > Chitinophagaceae > Ferruginibacter. Next base: position 3,572 of record JBBKWV010000175.1, on the reverse strand, counting down.
TGATTACCGACGCTCATGATATCTTTCACAAAATTGTAGAAGAGTGCAGGAAGAAAGATTAATGGATTAAATATTTTGCAAAAGGCCACCAGTTATTGGTGGCTTTTTTTGTTTATTCAACATCAAAAAGGATACATTTGCAACGAATTTGGTTTTCGATGTCATAATCGGAATTAAAAGGGAATCCCGTGAAAAACGGGAGCTATCCCCGTAGCTGTAAGCAACAACCCGGATCCTGAGGGCGTATGGGTAACATTTCAAACTTCACAACCACTGTTTAAAAACGGGAAGGTTTTTTGAAATGTGTTGTAAGCCAGAAGACCTGCCTGATTCATCAACAATCCTGTCTATAGGCAGGCATTCAAAGCTTTCGGGTGAAAGGCAGGAAATGTAACGGCTCAACGGCTTTTATATCTCTATCTTTTTTTTCCAGGAAGCAGTCACAAAAAAAATCTTTTTAAAAAAATGAAAAAGAAAATTTTTATTGCGGCTGCTGTTTTATTCAGCAGTTCCTTGTATGCACAAAAATCAGTTCCGGTTAATTCGGGCGACAGTACAAAAAATCTAAATGAAGTTGTTGTAACTGCAACCAAGTTTCCCATCAAACAGTCATTAACAGGTAAAGTAGTTACCGTAATTGATCAGCAACAATTGCAACGAAACAGTGGAAAATCAATAGCAGAAATTTTGAATACACAGGCAGGGGTAGTCGTAAATGGCAGTAGCAATGCATTGGGCACCAACCAGGATGTGTATGTACGCGGAGCCGCTGCAGGTAAGACTTTGATACTGCTTGACGGAGTTCCGGTTTATGATGCTTCGGGTATAAGCGGGGCATTTGATCTGAACCTTGTCAGTGCAGACCAGGTAGAAAGAATTGAAATATTAAAAGGCAGTCAATCTACTTTATATGGCAGTGATGCTATTGCGGCCGTAATTAATATCATCAGCAAAAAGGGAGGCCCCAAAAAAATAAACACAACGGCCAACCTGGCTGCAGGTAGTTTTAACACATACAAAGCTGCTGTTAGTCTGAATGGTACTGTGAATAATACCAACTACAATGTTCAGTATAGTAAATTGATCAGCAAAGGCTTTTCAACAGCACTGGACAAAACAGATGCGGCTGATTTTGATAAAGACGGAATGAATGAAAATGTTGTACGTGCAAATTTCGAACAAAAAATAAACGACAAATTTTCTGTTCATATGAATTCTCAATTCAGCAATTATAAAACGGATGCAGATGCCGGGCCGTTTACAGATGATAAAGATTATACCATCAAAACAAAAAATACACTGGCAGGTGTGGGAGCAGAATATAAAGCCGGGAAAAGCATTATACATTTCAACTATAATTACAATACGACCAACAGGATTTATGTAGACGATTCAAGCAACAGGTCGGGGTTTTCCTATTACAGTGAGGGTGCCTATACCGGAAAGTCACACTTTGCAGAGCTTTATAGTAATATAACTGTAACAAAACATGTTGATGTTCTCGTAGGTGCAGATTACCGCAATCAACTTACCAATCAGGAGTATTTTTCTGTCAGTGTTTTTGGAGCATATGCTTCTCCTGAACTGAGTGATGACAGTGCCAAAGTAAACCAATTGGGCATCTATGCCTCAATGGTAGTTAAAGATATCAAAGGGTTTAATCTGGAGCTGGGCGGCAGGTACAATAACTTTAATAAGTATGGCAATGTGTTCACTTTTTCTTTCAATCCTTCTTATGTGATAAAAAATTCCATTAAATTATTCGGAAACATAAGTTCCGGATTCAAAGCACCTTCTTTATACCAGGTATATTCAGAATACAGGACTCCGATCGGAGAACTGAATCCGGAAAAATCATTAAGTTTGGAAGGAGGAGTTCAATATTACAGGAACAATGTAAACCTGCGGGCTGTTTATTTTTACAGAAGCATAAAGGATAATATCGTTTTTGTAAACAGTTTTAATCCGCCTTACGGATTTTACATCAATGCAGATAAACAAAAAGACAAAGGGCTGGAACTGGAAGCCAGTATTGATTTTGGGAAAGTAACCCTTACTGCAAATTATGTGAATCTTGATGGAAAGATAGAAACGAATAACGGATCAAAAGATACCTCTTTCTTTAACCTGTATCGCAGACCGCAACAAACCATTCATTTAAATGCAGGCATTGATATTTTGAAAAACTGGAACATCAATATCGGAGTACAAAGTATTGGAAAACGATTTGAAGCAGTTTATGCATCAGCACCTGTTGAAATGCCGGCTTATTTTACATGGAATTTATATTCAACATATACAATTACAAAAAATGTAAAAGTATATGCTGATCTGAAAAATATTACAGATGAAAAATATTCGGAAATAATGGGCTATAACAGCCGTCGGTTTAATTTTATGGCAGGTTTATCCATTAAATTATAACTGGATCATTAACCGGAAAGACAGCAATACTATTTACTTTTGTCTTTCCGGTTTTAAATATCCACTGTGAAAAAATTAATGCAAAAAATATGTCCGCATTGTAAAGATTCATTTGAATGCAATGCCGGTAATATTGCTCAATGTCAATGCAGGGAAATCGAATTGACGGAACATGTGATTGCCTTTTTCCAAAATAATTACACAGATTGTTTGTGCCCGAAATGCCTGCGGGAAATGAATAATTCAATACCTAAAACCATTGATTAATATTGGTTTCCATAGTGAAGACCAGGAAAGGGATTCGCTTTCCTTATTTTAAGAAAGTATGGATGGTTAGTTTTAAACAACTATTTCTGCTTTTCGCTTATAACAAACAGGCATAAGATTATATTTGCAAAAATAAAAAGGATGACATCTGAAAATATTTCGATCAATGAGATCATAACTATAACCTTTACGCTGTTTGCTGTAATTGATATGGTGGGAAATATTCCGGTTTTAGCATCATTGAGGACAAAAATGGGCGGAGAGATACGGTCTACACAGGCAACCCTTGCATCAGGCACATTGATGATATTCTTTTTATTGATCGGACAGCAATTTTTAAATGTATTGGGTTTGGATGTACAGTCATTCGCTGTTGCAGGAAGTATTGTAATATTTATCATAGGACTGGAAATGGTTTTAGGCCATGACTTTTTTAAATCTGATTCCGATTCAAAAAGCGGTAGTGTAATTCCAATCGCATTTCCTTTGATTGCCGGTTCGGGAACGTTGACAACGGTGATGAGTTTAAAAGCCGATTATTCTGATATAAATATTTTCATAGGAATTCTTATCAACTGTATCATTATATATTTAGTGCTCAAATCATTGAAATGGATTGAAAGGGTTTTGGGTCCCAATGGTATGACAGTGATCAGAAAATTTTTTGGTGTAATATTGCTGGCCATTGCAGTAAAAATATTCGGAAGTAATTTTTCACATTTGGGATCATAGAATAAAGGCCTCGTAGTACAATGGATAGTATAAGAGTTTCCGAAGCTCCAGACCCAAGTTCGATTCTTGGCGAGGCCACAAATCTCCAGACCCAAGTTCCCTGCCTGACTGCATCAAGCAGACAGGGATTCTTTTCGAGGCCACAAATC
>JBBKWV010000174.1:0-12156 GCA_037969135.1 Ferruginibacter sp. | reverse complement strand
CTTTTGCCATAACAACAAGACCGCTTTTATATCTGCAACATTGCTTCTGTGCAAATTTTAGTTTTCTACATCTGTGGATTACTTAAATACAAAAGAGGCTGCCCTTTTGAGACAGCCTCTTTTATTTTATATAACCATTTCAAATTAATCCTGATATAAAACAACTGCACTGTATTTTTTTAAATGCATATGCCCGGCATGTAATGGTTCTTTCCCTTCCGTATTGATGGCTATCTTCCAGTTTCCTGCCGGCAGATTCACTTCTGTATTTTTTTCTGTACCATTAAAGGCAACCCATATTTTTTGCCATGTATCCTGCATGGCTGCCCCATCGATCTGATAAACAATGCAGCCCGCAGGTGCCTGTTCATCAAAATGGAGATATTTTTTCACTTGTTCTGCTGTTGACATCCTGAATGCCGGATGGTCTTTCCGCATTTGAATAAGTTTTGCCACATAATTATTCAAAGTGATATTTTCTTTTTTCAGGCTCCAGTCAATGGCATTGATGCTGTCACCGCTATTATAGGAATTTTCAACTCCCTTTTTTGTCCGCAGGAATTCTGATCCCGCATGCAAAAAAGGGATCCCCTGCGAAGTAAGCACGATCGTGAGTGCCAACTGATGCATTTTTTTTCTGTCAGCCTCACTGGCATCTGTACACGACAATTTTATCTTATCCCACAAACAATTATTATCATGGCATTCGCAATAACTGATCACATTCCATGGTGCAGTTGTATAAGGCTTTTTGGAGTAATTCACTTTGGAGTAATCTACCTGGGGGTGAAAGCCTCCGGCAACGATGCCGAATTTCACTGATTCTTCCATGCCGGATTTACCGGTGGCAAAACCCCGGTCATTGATGTCAAAAACGGATCCCTTGATCCCATCACGCATATCATCACTGAACACGGCAATATTCCGAAGCTTATGTGCATTTTGTTTTAAAGCACGCAATGAATCTGCTAAAGGAGAAGCGCCTGCGGTCCAACCTTCTCCATATAATAAAATGGAGGGTTTTATTTTATGCAATGCATCTGATATCAGATTCATGGTTGTAATATCATGTACGCCCATCAGGTCGAAACGAAATCCATCAATATGATATTCCCTTGTCCAATACAAAACACTTTCCAGCATGAATTTCCGGAACATGGGCATTTCACTGGCAGTTTCATTACCACAGGCAGTTGCATCAGAAAAGCTTCCGTCTTTTTTATGCCTGTAATAATATCCGGGAACCAATTGATTGAAATTGGATTCTTCCGTTATACCGGTATGATTATACACCGCATCAAATACCACCCTCAATCCATTTTGATGAAAAGCCAGGATCATCTCTTTCAATTCTTTGATCCTGCTGATACCATCGTAAGGATTTGTGCTGTACGATCCTTCAGGAACATTGTAATTCAGCGGGTCATATCCCCAGTTATATTGTTTATCATCGACTTTACTTTCATCAACAGAATTATAATCATAAAAAGGCAATAAGTGGACATGGGTTACACCCATTGCTTTCAGATGACTGAGACCAGTTGCCAGCCCATCTTTACTCAGTGTTGCCAGTTCCGCAAGGCCCAAAAATTTTCCTTTATGTTTAATGCCCGAACTGCTGTCAATGCTTGCATCGCGGATATGTAATTCATAGATCACGGCATCCGTTGCTTTGTTTTCTTTTGAAAAAGTAGGGCTTTCATCCGATGCCCAGCCTGCAGGGTTTGTTTCGTTCAGATCAATGACCATTGCACGCTTCCCGTTAATACCAACGGCCTTCGCATAAGGATCAGGCACTTCATTTTTCCATTTGCCATTTATTTTTACATGAAATGTATAAAACAACCCTTTCAGATCTCCGTTTTCTTTGGTAACCCAGGTTCCATATAATCCTTTTTCCAGATCAATAATTTTTTCCGGAACCCCGCCTTCCCCTTCTTTGTATAACAACAATTGAGCTGCTTCAGCCACCGGGCTCCAAATCCTGAAATGTGAACTTGTAACCGTATACGATAGTCCCAGGTCTGTTCCTTTATAAACAGGATATTTTTTATACGGATCCTGTGCATGTAATATTTGTAAAAGGAAGATCAGTATGAGAAACATGGTTGTCTTTTTCATTCAGAAGAATTGTTTAAAAAATTTACATTGCAATTATTTTATCGTTTTCAGTGTAAACGATCAAGCCGTTTTATTTAAGCAGTTCATAAACAACGGTTTTATAAGAACCCAGTTTAAATTCGGACAAAACACCTGTATTTTTCATGATCACATCTTTATACCGGGTGAATCCTTTTGTTCTTTCATCATACCTGTCGAGGTTGATCGTTTTTTCTTCCTTGCTGGTATTCATAACTACCATTACCGTTTGTTTATTGTCGTACCTGAAATAAACATATACTCCGTCAACAGGAAAAAACTGCATGAACTTTCCGGTAGTTAAAGCGGTAGATGTTTTTCTGAAATTAGCCAGGGTTGCCAGGTGCTGATAAACAGCCTGGTCTTTCTGTGTTCTGCCCTGAATGGTAAACTTATTCACTGGATCTTTTTTCCAACCACCGGGAAAATCTAAACGCACAAAACCATCTGTTGGATTTGTAACTCCGGGGGTAACAATTTCATCCCCGTAATAGATCTGGGGGATTCCCCTGCAGGTCATCAACCAGGATAAAGCGGAAAGATATTTATCCATATTTTCCCCTACAACAGAATAAAAACGGGATATATCATGGTTATCTAAAAATACCACATTGCGGGTTGGGTCTTTATAAACAAAATCCTGAGCCAATGCAGTATATAAATTGTTCACGCCATCGGTCCATCCAAAATCTTTTGTCATGGCATCGGTGATTCCCCATAAGGTTTGAAAATCTGTAACTGCCTGCAGGTTACTTTTATAGGGGATATTATAATTATTCTGGCAGAAATAACTTTGGTTCGGAACACCATGCACCCATGTTTCCCCAAACATGGTCAGTTTTGGAAATTCATCTTCCAGTGCTTTATTGCAACGATTCATGAAAGCAAGGTCATTGTATGCATAGGTATCAATTCTCCATCCGTCTATACCAAATTCTTCCACAGTCCAGATGGCATGCTGTATCAGGAAATTGGCAACATAAGGATTTGACTGGTTCATATCAGGCATTTCAGTGGTGAACCAGCCATCTGCCATTTGTTTAAAATCCTTTTTACTTGCATAAGGATCAAATAATATCTGGTCTTTATAATTGGTTTGGGTATACGTATCCCATTGATGCAGCCAGTCTTTCATCGGAGGATCCAAAACAGTCAGGTGAAAACGCCCCACATGATTGTACACGGCATCCTGAATCACTTTCATACCTTTTTTGTGGGATGCGTTTACCAGTTCCCGGTAGGCATCATCGCCACCCAGTCTTGGATCTACTTTATAATGATTAGTGAATGCGTATCCATGTTCGGTACGATTTGGCATATCATTTTCTATCACCGGATTGAGCCAGATGGCAGTAACACCGAGGTCTGATAAATAATCCAGGTGATTCTGAATACCCTTTAAGTCTCCGCCGTGGCGGTTATAAACGGTATCCCTGTTCAGCGACTGGTCACGCATGCCCGGCACTCTGTCATTGGATTCATCGCCGTTGCTGAAACGATCCGGCATAATGAGATAAATAAAGTCTTTGGCAACAACACCTTGCGCATAATCGGTTCCGTTACCAATTCTGTGCTGTTTTATTTCATATTCAAAATTTACATTCTTTACAAAATTCAATTTAAATTTACCCGGCTTTGCCGATGCATCAATCACAAGATCCAGAAATATATAATTGGGGTTTTCAACACGGTTAATTTTCATCAGTGTTACACCTGTTGCCAGTTTCATTCCTTTCGGATCCATTTTTATCATGGGGAAATTATCGGCAATCTTATCCCCGTGAACCATCACCTGCACTTTATTCCATTTCATTCCTGTAAACCAATGTGTGGGATAACAATTATAGGAACCCTTTTGGGCAAACAGAAAAATGGAAGCAGGTAAAATAAAAAACAGTAAGAGTAACTTCTTCATAATAAATTAATTTAATAATTTCTCATCGTCTTTGTCCTGTACAATGATATTTAAAAATCCTGCAATGATCATGGAAACACCTCCGATTACCAAAGCGTAGATACCCTGTTCATTGAACAAGGTCTTAACAAAGAAACCCAGGATCGCAGCGGCCAGAATTTGAGGTATTACTATAAAGAAATTAAATACCCCCATATAAAAACCCATTTTATCTGCAGGTAAAGCTCCGGCTAAGATCGCATAAGGCATTGTTAAAGTAGATGACCATGCAAGACCTACACCTACCATTGGTAAAAGTAATAAAGCCTGGCTTTTAATAAACAGCATGGATACCAGCCCTACACCACCAATCACCAGGCAGATCATGTGTGTATATTTCCGGCCGATCTTTTTCGCCAGCATAGGTAAAAGAAAAGCAGTAATAGCTGACACTCCGTTATAAACCATAAACATCACTCCTACCCAATCACCGGCATCCTGAAATATTTTTGACGTGGTATCTGTGGTACCAAATGTGTTTTGGGCAATTCCGGATGTGGTGTAAATCCACATGGCAAAAAATGCCAGCCAGGTAAAAAACTGAACAATGGCCAACTGCAACATGGTTTTGGGCATTTTAAATATCCCGGTGGTTATTTCTTTCAGTCCATGAAACAATCCTTTTGTTTTCAACTTTTCTTTTTCCCAGGAATCTATGTTCTCCGGCGGAAATTCATCGGTAGTAAAAACGGTCCACAATACTGAAAACAGAAAGACAAATCCACCAATATAAAATGAATATTTTACTGAATCGCTGATAACGCCTTCCGGAGCGGTATTGCTGATACCCAGGTAATTTGTAAAAATATAAGGAAGCAGAGAAGCAATTACAGCCCCCAACCCAATAAAAAATGTTTGTGTGGCAAACCCGGTGGTTCTTTGTGATGAGGGAAGTTTATCTCCTACAAAAGCTCTGAATGGTTCCATTGAAATATTTATGGATGCATCTAAAACCCATAATAATGTAGCAGCCATCCACAGCACACTGGATTGAGGCATCAGTATTAACGCAATAGAAGACAACAAAGCACCTATAAAGAAAAAAGGCCGTCTCCTTCCCCATCTTGGGTGCCAGGTCCGGTCACTGATATATCCAATAATGGGTTGTACAAGCAGACCGGTTACAGGTGCTGCGATCCATAAAATCCCGATTTTATCTATTTCTGCTCCCAGTGTTTGAAATATCCGGGAGACATTGGCATTTTGCAACGCAAATCCAAACTGAATTCCAAAAAAACCAAAACTCATATTGATAATCTGTTTGAAACTGAGCCTTGGTTTTTCCATTGCAATTGATTCTGACATAACAAACGTTTAAATGTGAATAGAGTATATGTGTAAAAAATACACTACGCTAAAAATACAATAAATTTTCAGGCAGAGTTCTTTTCAAAAAAAAAATGATCAAATAAAAACAAAATGCAACCTGTTCAGTTACAGGTAGTCCGGAATTCACTATCCAAATCCCATTTTGATTTTTGGTAGTTTTATGGTTATACAAAATATTGTGTGTATTTTACACATTAAATTGTTTGTTATGAGAAGAAGTATACTCTCTTTATTAATTGTATTTTTTACATTTCCTTCGTTTGCACAATTACTGAGCTGGACGCCCGATTTCGGGCAGGAAAGCAGCACCCCTTTTACGATAACTCTGGATGCATCCAAGGGGAACCAGGGATTATTTTTTTATACCCCTACAACTGATGTATATGTGCATATTGGTGTGATCACCAGTTTGAGTACCAGTTCATCCGATTGGAAATACAGCAAATTCATCTGGGCCACAACACCGGTTGCAGCACAGGCAACTTCTCTGGGCGGAAGCAAATGGTCATTTACTATTACCGGAGGCCTGCGCAATTTTTTTACAGGTATCGCTCCCGGTGAGACGATTCAAAAGATAGCCATTCTTTTCAGAAATGGTGCGGGCACAAAAGTGCAAAGAAATACGGATGGTACAGATATGTACATCCCCGTTTATACTGCAACACTGGCAGCCAGATTTACACTGCCACTGACACAACCTACTTATATACCCAGGCCCGAAACGATCACAAAAGTTATTGGAAATACCATTCCAATGACCGGTATTGCCAGCTCAGCCTCCAATTTAAAACTATATTTTAACGGATCTGTTGTACAAACTGCTACAGCAGCCACAACCATTTCGGCCTCTCCAACCATTACCACTGCAGGCAACCAGGTATTGGTCATGGAAGCTGATAACGGTGTTTTAATAAAAAGAGATACCATACAATTTTATGTTGCCGGAACAGTAACCATTGCTGCACTTCCGGCGGGTGTGAGAGATGGCATCAATTATGAAGCAGATCAAACTGCCGCCACACTGGTATTTTATGCCCCGGTAAAAACAAGGGTTGCAGTTATCGGTGATTTTCCCGGAAGTAACTGGAATGAACAAACGAATTATCAGTTCAAAAAAACACCCGATGGAAATTACTGGTGGTTGCGGATCACGGGCCTCACCCCCGGTACAGAATATTCTTATCAATACCTGGTTGACGGCACTTTAAAAGTGGGTGAACCTTATGCCGAAAAAATACTGGACCCCTGGAACGACCCCTATATTCCTGCTACTACATACCCGGGAATAAAAGCGTATCCAACCAGTCTTACTTCGGGTATTGTAAGCATTTTACAAACAGGTCAGACTGCCTATAACTGGCAAACAAGCGGCTATACAAAACCGGATAAAAGAAAACTGGTCATCTATGAATTATTGCTACGTGATTTTTTAGCAAAACACGACTGGCAGACACTTAATGACACATTGAACTATCTGAAAAACATGGGAGTTACTGCCATCGAAATGATGCCTTTCAACGAATTTGAAGGAAATCTCAGCTGGGGTTATAACCCTGATTATTATTTTGCTTCAGATAAATATTATGGCCCTTCTAATAATTTAAAACAGTTTATAGACAATGCCCATTCAAAGGGAATTGCTGTGATCATGGATATTGCATTAAACCATTCTTTTGGATTGGCCCCTATGGTACAACTTTACTGGGATGCAACAAATAACAGACCGGCAGCCAACAATCCCTGGTTCAATCCGGTTGCAAAACATGCCTACAATGTAGGATACGATATGAACCATGAAAGTCTGGCTACCAGGTATTTTGTAAGCAGGGTATTGGACCACTGGATGACGAATTATAAAATTGACGGCTTCCGATTCGATCTTTCTAAAGGATTTACCCAAACCCAAACCTGTGATGCCAGTGGTGCAAACTGTAATGTAGGTTCATGGGGCAATTATGACCAATCCCGGATTGATATCTGGAAAAGGTATTATGATACCATGCAGTTAAAATCACCGGGATCTTATGCTGTTCTGGAACATTTTGCCGACAACAGTGAAGAAATCGTATTGTCAAATTATGGATTCATGCTTTGGGGCAATTCAAATTGTGCATACAGCCAGGCTGCAGAAGGCTATGCTTCAGGTCCTTGCGGAACATGGGAACTGAGGAATAATATATTTACAGAAAAAGGATGGACCAACCCTTACCTGATCACTTATATGGAAAGTCATGATGAAGAAAGACTGATGTACAATAACCTGAATTTTGGCAATAGTTCGGGTGGGTATAATATTAAGAACTTACAGACTGCACTAAAAAGAATGGAATTGGTCAGTGCATTTTTCTATACGATCCCCGGCCCCAAAATGATTTACCAGTTTGGGGAATTGGGTTATGAATACTCCATAAATTATTGTGAGAATGGAACCATCAGTACCAATTGCCGTACGGATGTAAAACCCATCAGATGGGATTATTTACTGGACGCAGACCGCAAAAAATTATACGAGGTGAACAGTGCCCTTGCCAAGCTCCGTCAAAATGCCACTTTCGGAAACCTGTTCACTTCAAACCAGATGGACTATAACCTGACCCCGGCATTTAAACGTTTCAGGGTTTCTCAGGGCGCAACACATCTTGTTGTGATAGGAAATTTTGATGTGGTCTCTCAATCGGGTTCTGTTACATTCCCTGTTGCAGGTACCTGGTATGATTATTTAAACGGCGGAACCATAACGGCTACGGGTAGCAGCCAATCATTTAATCTGCAACCCGGAGAATATCATGTATACCTGAATCAGTTTGTTCCGATACCTGTAACCATTATCAGTTTCAATGGAAAAAATAATGGCAGTAAAAATGTATTGCACTGGACAGTAAACAATGAACTGGATTTAAAACAATACGACCTGGAACGCAGCACAGACGGTGCCCGGTTTTCAACCATTGCCAGTATCACTGCAACCGGTAACAGCAGTTACAGTTACGATGATATAATAAGCGGATTTGTTTCCCCGGTATACTATTACCGGTTAAAAAATATCGATAAAGATGGCAGATTCAGTTACAGTGCCATTGTAAAGATCAGGGTTGCAGTAAAAGGATGGGTTGCAGAAATTACGCCCAATCCATTTACAGATATATTACAATTGAATATTGAATCCCCTTTAAAAGATGAGGCAACAATCATACTTACTGATATGAGCGGAAAGCAATTGTTTAAAACAACCAGATCAGTCGTATCCGGAAACAATGCTTTTCAATTTAAAGAAGCCGGTAAATTATCAAAAGGTATTTATCTTTTAAATGTTCATACATCCCAACAAAAACAAACATTGAAGATAATTAAGGGGAATTAATTTATCATAAAAGCCAACCCATTTCTTATGTCTATCACATTAGAAAGAAATAATTTGAATAAAATTAAGACCTTAAAGGTTATTCAGTCTGAAGTAAAGAACACAAACCAGATTGCCTTATCAGTAGATTGTGTGATCTTTGGTTTTGATGAAAACAAACTGAAAGTTTTACTCATCAGAAGTGATCTGAAAAAATTCCAGAGCAAATGGTCTTTACTCGGCGACCTGATCAGTGAAAATGAAGAACTGGACGCATCTGCATACCGGATCTTAAAACAACGTACAGGGCTAAATGATGTCTACCTGGAACAGGTTCATACTTTTGGAGGCCTCAGCAGACACCCTGCCGGCAGGGTGGTAACTGTGGCCTATTGTTCTCTGATAAATATCCAGCATCACCAATTAAATATTTTTGACAACGAACTGCATTGGCATGATATAGACAACGTAACCGACCTGGCATTTGATCACCAGCAAATATTTGATACCTGTTATAAAAGACTGCAAAAAAGAATACAAGAACATCCTTTGGGCTTTAATCTGCTACCCAAAAAATTCTCCTTACGGGAATTGCAGAATTTATATGAAGCCATTCTGGATACTAAAATGGACAGAAGGAATTTCAGAAAAAAATTCTTTGCCATGGATTTTTTAATCGACCTGGGCGAAATTGAAAAAGATGTTCCTCACCGGCCCGGAAAATTATACAAATTCAACTACGGTAAGTATGAAAAAAAGAAAAAAAAATGGGTTGGAATTGATTTTTAATACAGATAAGTCGTTCCCGCTTTAAATCCACTTAATTACCTTTCAATTTTTATCAAATCCCCTGTCAACCATTGTTGAATCAACCTTTCTGTATAATGGGGATATTTTAGACAAATTTTTATTTTTTCATAAAAAAAAGCTAAATTGTGTAATTCTTACACATTGCTTTGTGTATGTTATACACACTGCTATTTAAAAACCCAAAATTGATTGTTGCTTTATGAGAAAATCAACGCAAAAAATCTCAAAAATCTTATCGGTTATGATGGTTCTGATGCTGATGGCTTTTTCGCTGTCTGCCCAGAATTTAATTTCCGGTAATGTAACGGACTCCAAAAGCGGCATTGCCGTTCCCAATGTTACGGTTACAGTAAAAGGAACCAGGATATCTGTACAATCAGGTAACGATGGTTCATTCAGAATTTCTGTTCCGGCCAATGCTACGCTGACATTCAGCTCCATAGGCTATGCTTCACAGGAAACTTCTGTGAGTGGTAGAAATACTGTCAATATCAGTTTAGTACAAACAGATCAAAGACTGGATGAGATCGTTGTTGTGGCATACGGTACCAGAAAAAAATCTGATCTTACCGGATCGGTAACATCTGTTACTGCCAAAGATTTCCAAAAAGGAAATATCGCATCCTCAGAGCAACTCTTGCAAGGCAAGGTCGCTGGCCTGGAAGTAACAACAGGCGGTGGTTCAGCAGGAGGAGGATCTAAGATCCGTATCCGCGGTGGTGCTTCGCTAAATGCAAGCAACGACCCTTTGATCGTTCTTGATGGTGTTCCTGTATTCAATGGCGGCATTGCCGGTTCCGGTAATTTATTGAATACCATCAACCCGGATGATATAGAATCGATCAGTGTTTTGAAAGATGCCTCTGCAACTGCACTCTATGGTTCCAGTGCATCGAATGGTGTAATCATCATTACAACAAAAAAAGGGAATAAAGGAAAAACAAGGTTCAATTTCAATACCCAGGTATCTGTTTCACGCATTTCAGATTATATTGATGTGCTTTCAGCTGATGAGATCAGAACGGTCATCAACAATGATGCTGCTGCAACCGGAAACAATACATATAAAAAATTACTGGGCAAGGCCAACACCAACTGGCAGGAACAGATCTATCAAACTGCACTGAGTAACAACAATAATATCAGTGCCAGCGGAGGATTACAGATCAAAAAATTCACGCTTCCATATCGCTTATCCCTGGGATATCTGTATCAGGAAGGTATCCTTAAAACCGATAAGTTCGAAAGGCTTTCCACTTCCCTGAATCTTTCTCCGAAATTCTTCGACGATCATTTATCTGTTGATGTGAATTTTAAATACAGCAAAACACAGAACCAGTTTGCCGATCAGGGTGCTGTTGGGGCTGCAGTTTCTTTTGATCCAACACAATATGTACGCAATGCAAATCCGAAAACGGGCGGGTATTATGAATGGATGCAGCAGGACCTGAATCCGATCGACCTTGCAACAAGAAATCCGCTGGCTTTATTGAATCAGAGAAACAATACTTCCAGGGTAAACCGCATCACAGGAAATGTAGTGCTTGATTATAAATTACATTTCTTCCCCGACCTGCATCTCCAGGCGAATCTGGGATTGGATAATGCCTATGGCAGAGGGAACGACAATATAGATTCACTTTCGGCTACCAATTATAAAACAAAGGGAAGGCTTACCCATTACGAACAAAACACAAAAAATTATTTGACAGACCTGGGATTGTTTTATGAAAAAGACCTGGGCAGGGGAACGAAAATTGATATCATGGCAAAACATAGCTATGTTGATATTTTTACAGAGGTTTCCAATTTTGCTTCTTATGGTATGGATGGAAAAATTATCCCCGAAACTGTTCCCACATTTGCATCTGATAAACCGGAATACAGGCTGGAGTCATACCTGGGAAGAATGAACATTACCATTCGGGATAAATACCTTTTAACAGGATCTATCAGAAGGGATGCCAGTTCTAAGTTCTCAAAAGATAACCGGGTTGGTTATTTCCCTGCCGCAGCTATTGCCTGGAAATTAAAAGAAGAATTATTCAGAAACAGCAACCTTATTTCTGATATGAAATTACGTTTTAGCTGGGGTATCACCGGCCAACAAACCGGAATAGGTTATTATTCCTATTTACCCATTTACAACCGCAGCAACAGTTCAGCACAATACCAGTTTGGAAATACTTTTTTCAGCTTCCTGCGTCCCAGTGCATTTGATCAGAATATCAAGTGGGAACAAACAACAACAACAAACCTTGGATTGGATTTTGGCATTCTTAAGAACAGGATAACAGGTTCTGTGGATGTTTACCAGAAAAAAACCAAAGACCTTTTGAGTGTTGTTCCGGTTGCACCCGGTTCAAATTTCGATATCCAATTACTTACAAATGTGGGTAACCTGGAAAACAAGGGTATTGAAGTTACCATTAACACTACCCCAATTAAGAAAAAGAACCTGACATGGGACTTTGGATTCAACGTAACTTATAATGATTCTAAGATCACCAACCTGTTGAAAAATCCTGATGCCAATTTTCAGGGAATTGATGTAAGTGGAATCAGTGGTGGTACAGGTAATAAT
>JBBKWV010000173.1:0-11078 GCA_037969135.1 Ferruginibacter sp. | reverse complement strand
TATATTGTCAACAATCAGAAATCACTGATCTGGTATAGTGATTATTATAACCGGTTCCGGAATTTTGTAAAATTACAGTCGCAACATTGGGATATGCATACAACTGTTGCAAGGGATCATGTATATACTTTATTATACGGACTGCGTGCCGCATTTGAGGAAGTGTTGCTGCAAGTGGATGGAGCCGGGTTTCCGTCGGCCATGCTGGTAAAGAAAGAATTTGCAGCTACTCCAGGTAGCAAAATTTTCGGAATAGAAGTTCATAGCGGTGATATCCTGGTTTCCCGTGGCGGTGCCGAAGTTTCTGCATTGATATCAAGAGGCAATGATTACCCGGGAAATTTTTCACATGTTGCCTTGCTGTATGTTGAGGAAAATACAAATAAGCCTTTTTTAATTGAAGCGCATATCGAAAAAGGTGTTGCAGTTTCTTCTGTGGAACAATATGAAAAAGATAAGAAATTGCGTTTCATGGTACTGAGGCCAAGAGCAGATCTGCCGGCCATCATAGGCGATCCGATGCTCCCGCAGAAAGCTGCAAAATATATTTACGATGAATCAAAAACCCGCCATATTCCATACGATTTCAAAATGAACTTTCATGATTCAACTGAAATGTTTTGTTCTGAAGTTGCATCTTATGCATACCGCAAATATGGATTGCAGTTTTGGAAAACGGGGTCTACCATTTCCACGACAGGAGTGGTGAACTGGTTGCATGATTTTGGCGTGGAAAATTTTATGACCCAAATGCCTTCTGATCTGGAATATGATCCGCAATTAGCTGTTATAGCAGAATGGCGAGATAAGGAAACCTTGTTTAAAGACCATTTAGATAATGCAGTAATGGATGCTTTGCTGGAAAAGGCCGACAAAGGGTTAACCATTGAATATGATCGCTGGCAACTTCCTGTTGTGAGAATGATCAAAGGATATTGTGTTATAAAAAATCAATTGGGTTATACCGGTATGATACCAGAAGGAATGAGTGCAACAAGGGCATTAAAAAACCAGACATTCGTTTCCATGCATAAAAAAGGAAAGTTACATACACAGAAGCTTGCCGATGAGTTTATCAGTCAAAATCAGTATAAACCACCCTATTGGAAGTTGGTAGAATTTGCAAAGAAGGCAACGGTCAATCTTTAATTTTTATTGGGGATGGTAAATCCGTTCAGCTTGTTTGTAAACAGTTTTTTTATCCAGTGACATAGTTTTTAATTGTTGTTTTTCAAACATTTCCATCTGGTCATCATAGTGCTTATTCCCGGGTTTATTGCTTGCACCATAACTATGTATACTTTCAATCTGGGGCCCTGCTTTGGTAAACTTTACCAACTCAATATAACTCTCACCCTGTCTGCCTTTTACCATGCCATTTTTATATGGGCTGCTTTCCATGCTGGCAATCACATCAGGTAATCCAGAAAGTGGGATTGTTTTATTTCCCCTTACTAGTTTCTGATAATCTCCCAATGAAACAGAAGTGGAATTAAAATATTTCAACAGGTACTCTTTAGTAAAACGATAAACCTCTGCACATTTTTCTTTTGTAAGCGTTTTATAATTGTTCTCTCCTTTTGATAATTTATCAACTACATAATAAAAGATCACATCAAAAATGGTTGCGCCTTTACTGTTAACTTCCCCTTTCCTGTCCCATTGCTGTAAAGTATGCATTACATCAGCAATGTCTGGATAATTCAACGGGTCCAATAAAAAAAGGGTATCTGTATTTACCGGATATGCAAGCTGAAGGGGTAATTGTCTGTCGAATTTTATTCTTTTAAAAGTATTGTAATCAATTTTATCAAAGGGCTTCAGCAATTCCATGAACCGTATACTTCGGTTATTTTCATTGGTTTCAAAACCCATGGTCTGGTCAAAATCTTTATTCCTGATATTATCAACAGCAGCAGAAGCATTGAAGGGTGAATGGTTACTGTTGAATAAATATCCTGATGGGGGATTCAGGTAATGGGGCAGGTCTTCAATGGGATGATATGTTGTCCACAATGTTTTTGATGTATTGCCCGGCAAGGTTGTTTTCCAGTTATATTCTTTATTCCGGATGGGAATTTTTCCATTGCTGAGATAATAAATGGTATCATACCGGTCGGCATACATGAGGTTATAACCAGGCAGTGATTCCATTTTAAGGGCATCATAAAAACGGGTAAAGTCAGTCGCTTTATTCATCCGGTACCATTGTTCAAGCGCCCTGATCTCAAATAAAGCTGCTGTCCGGATGGAAAAGGTTCCTTTTTCTGTGATAATGGCTGGGCCGTACTTACTCCAATAAATTTTTCGTTTTACCGTAACCGGTATACCCATCCATTTTGCATGAAGTTTTACTTTTTTGGATTCCAGAGTCAGCCATTCATTGTCGAATTTGTATTGCAGTTTATTATCTGGATTTATCTCCAACTGATAAACATCCAGTTTATCCGGATAGTTTACAGTGTGTGCCCAGGCCAGGTTTTCATTGCATCCCAACAGGATATTTGGGGAGCAGGCGAACAAAGCACCAATGATATTCCAGCCTTCATCACTGCACAAATGGGCTTCGTACCAGCTAACCGGACCTTCAAGCGGTTGGTGTGCATTGATATTCAGATATGTATTTCCATCAGTCGTTTTATGGGAATTGAATGCATAGGCATTGCTTCCGCCCGGTTTTAATTCCTCCAGTGATTTGATACTCCCATTGTAAATCTGAGCAAGTGCTTTATCAATTCCGCTGGAAATTGTCAGCTGCAGCATGGAATAGGCAAGCATATCTTGTGGAGTAAGCGGTAATAATTTATTTACCAGTAATTCATCGGGATGCGCATTTGCATAAGCATTAAATCCATCACAATAGCCCTGCAATACTTTTTTATACGCTGCAGAAATATCGGTTTCATATTTTTCTGAAACGGTTTGCTGGCAACGCAGCAGGTAGGCAATATAATCAATTGTTGCACCTGCTTTACCCTTGTAAATTCCAAGCATCGATTTGCCCGACAAAAAACCAAGTTGCAGAGTTTTGAAATCATCCTCAGCATGCGCATATGCCAGCCCGTAAGCTACTCCTACATCCGTTGGAGCGAATATATGTGGTACACCAAAGCTATCTCTTACAATATCAATTGATAGGGGATCTGTTTTCTGAGAAAATAACGGTTTTGCGAAAATGCAAAAAATTATAAATGCAAATATTTTTTTCATAAATGAATTAGGGTATTAAAATTATATAAAATCTGACTGTTTTATATCCTTTCTTCTTAAAATAAACAAACAAGGCAAAAAATAGTTTTGAAAATATGAAAACAAATAGTTTACTTTGTATTTCAAAGTACTTTTATGAGTGAACAACAACAAACACTGGATGACCTGCACCATATCAAAAAAATGATGGAGCAAAGCAGCCGTTTTATCAGCCTGAGCGGGTTAAGTGGTGTAAGTGCGGGCCTTTGTGCTTTGATAGGAGCATGGTTTGCTTATCCGTATGTATTTGGATACAGAGATTATATCATCACAAATAAAGCGACCATTGGCCAGGATTATTCCTTGTTACTGAACAGCTGGTTATTCCTGATCGCCGCTTGTACCTTTTTTGCTGCCCTGATCAGCGCTTTCTTTTTTACCTGGATAAAAAGTAAAAAGGAAGCTATTCCCATGTGGGGGAAAACAGCAAAGCGTTTATTGATCAATGTAAGTATACCCTTGTTGGCCGGAGGCATTTTCCTTTTTAAGTTGATTCATTTCGGAACCTTTGGATTGATTGCACCGGGATGTTTACTTTTTTATGGCCTGGCTTTGATAAATGCCAGTAAATATACCCTCGATGAGATCAGGTACCTGGGTTACCTGCAGATAATCCTTGCACTGATCAATTTATGGTTTGTTGGTTATGGACTTTATTTCTGGGCAATCGGATTTGGCGTCCTTCATATTATATATGGTATATGGATGTGGTATAAATATGAACGCAATTAAAAATAACAGGTTTTTTAATCTTTAAATAATACTGCAGGGGCAGAACAGTGGAATGAATAATCCGATAGAAAATTTAAATAAAATATTCGACAGCAGGATCCGCCTGGGTATCATGAGCGCCCTGATGGTGAATACCGAAGTAAATTTTAATGATTTGAAAGAGTTACTGAATATCACAGATGGAAACCTGGCAAGCCATATTAAAGCACTTGAAGAAAATGCTGCCATTAAAGTACACAAAGGCTTTATAGGAAGAAAAACAAATACGACGTATTCGGTAACCAAATCTGGGGAAAAAGCTTTTTCAGCACATATTGATGCTCTGGAAAAAATGATCAGAATGAACAAATAATTTTTTTTGTACCAATACTTTGAAAAACAAAGCACTTTTTAAAAATAAAAATCAAATGAACATGAACACAGATCAACCGGCAAATTTTTGGCAAAGGAACAGGCTTATACTCAAAGCTGCATTTATTGGATTTCTTACACTGGCATTGCTGATACCAACATTGTTTATCATGTTTTTGGTCAATGACCGGCAAACAAGAAAAGACGAAGTGGTTCGGGAAGTAAGCAGTAAATGGGCTGGTTCTCAAACCCTCACCGGCCCTTTTTTAGCCATTCCTTATTATGTTGAATTGAAAAACGGAGACGGCAATGCCAGCTTGTTGAAGAAATATTTATTCCTGCTACCTGATGAATTGGAGGTTGATGGAAAAATTTCTCCCAGGATCAAACGCCGCAGCATATTTGAAGTGCCGGTTTATAACAGCGAGTTGAAAATTTCGGGAAAGTACACAGCCTTAAAAGCGAACAAACTTCCTGTTACTATTCAGAGCCTGCATTTTGATGAAGCCCTGGTTTGTATGGGGATCAGTGATTTTAAAGGCATTGGTGAGAACCTGCAATTAAAATGGAACGACAGCACCAAGAACTTTGAAACAGGTTTACCCGATATCAGTTGGCTGGGAACCGGGATCAATTGTCCTGTAAAATTAACTGCAGAAGATTTAACAGGTAGATCAAATGAATTTAAAATAAACCTTTCTTTAAAAGGGAGCGAAAGATTATATGTAATGCCGTTCGGGAATACCAGTAAAGTGCACTTTGAGAGTGACTGGAAAAATCCTGCATTCGACGGAAAATATTTACCGGACACAAGTATAGTAACAGACAAAGGATTTACAGCCGACTGGAAAGTGTTTCATTTCAACCGCACTTATCCGCAACAATTCAGCACTGTAAACGATGCATTCATAAACGAAAGTGCTTTTGGATTCAACCTTTTGCAACCCGTTGATGGATATGCGCAAACTGAGCGAAGCATCAAATATGCTGTGTTAATCATAGCGCTGACTTTTTTCCTGTATTTTTTTCTGGAGATATTTTATCGGCGTAATGTACATCCGGTTCAATATGTATTGATCGGTTTTGCACTGGTAATATTTTATACTCTGCTGCTTTCCGTTTCCGAATACATGGATTTTGCAAAAGCATACCTCATAGCTTCATCAGCTACGGTATTGCTGATAGGATGGTACAGCAAATCTATTTTTAAGAAATGGAATATTGTATTTCTGTTCTCCTTTATCCTTTCATTGCTTTACCTGTTTATTTTTGTGTTGATACAGTTACAGGATAATTCATTGTTGTTCGGCAGTATCGGGTTGTTTGTTTTGTTGGCGATCATTATGCATTTCAGCCGGAAAATAAACTGGATGAATGAGGACAGATCACCAGATGCAATTAAATAATGTATAAAAAAATTCATTTCTAAAACATTTTTAATTTTTTGTATGAAATCATTCATCAGGTCTTTTGCATATGCATTAAATGGATTGAAGAATTGCTTATTAAAAGAAACCAATTTTAAAATTCATATTTTTTGTTTCCTGCTCGTAATCACTTGCAGTTGGTATTTTAAAATATCAGCCATTGAATGGATATGCGTACTTCTTAGTTCCGCTTTAGTTATGAGTATGGAAATGTTGAATACAGCAGTGGAGAAATTGTGCAATGTTGTACACAAAGAAATGCATCCCGGTATTAAGATCATAAAAGACATTGCTGCCGGGGCTGTATTGCTGAGTGCCATCATTGCTGCTATTTGCGGCGCAATCATCTTTATCCCGAAAATTTTATTATTATCCAATTCAATTAATTTGTCATGAGATCAGTTTCTTTATTTAACCGCATCCTTTTTATATTTATTGTCTTTATTGCTGTATTAATAACAGCGAGGATTGCATATTCCGGCAGCATCCGTTTTATTTTTATCGGTTGGAATATTTTTCTTGCCTGGATCCCTTATGCTTTAAGCAATTATTTTGTTGTGTATGCAAAAAAGGAGAAATGGAAACAACTGTTTCTGTTTGCAAGCTGGTTGCTTTTTTTTCCAAATGCATTGTACATTGTTACCGACCTTATTCATCTGGAAGAAAGCACGAATGTGCCTGTTTGGTACGATGCCATTTTATTATTTGCATCCTCTTTCATTGGCCTGATCATGGCATTTGTTTCATTGCTCAAAGTAGAACATTTTTTAAATGGGATCTTTAGTAAAAAAATGATTTCGGTGATCATTCCGACAATTTTATTTATCGGTTCTTTTGGTGTTTTTCTTGGCAGATTTCAGCGCTGGAACAGCTGGGATGTTTTACACAATCCCCTGGCATTGACCATGGATATTCTGAAAAGATGTATTTCTCCGGTAGATAATATGAAGACCTGGGTAATTACCATCATACTTACAGCTTTGTATTCATTGCTGTATTTTCTGATAAAAATATTACCAGGAGTTATTACAGAAAATAAAAGATGAAATTATCGCCGGATTTAATTTTAAAAATCCAATCCCAATGACAAATACATGATCGGCCTGCCGCTAAAAAAACCACTCATGGGCCAGCCCACATCATATTTCAAAAAATAACCCAATAAGGTACTTCTGGCACCAAAACCATAACCGCCAGCAAATGGCCCCAAGCCTCCAGCTTTGGTTTTAACCGTTACATTGGCGTTTGAAAAAACAACTTCCGGGCGTTTTAATTTGTCATAAGCACCGTTCCAGGCAGTTCCCATATCTATGAACTGGATTATTTGAAAATTTCTTAAAAAGGCATTGTTGACTGTCCTGTCGAAGAAAGTAGACATGATGGGTAAACGAAGCTCACTGTTTAAAACAATCGTATTGTTTCCGTTAGCAACATTCTGGATATAACCCCGCATATTCACAGCAAGACTTTGAAATGCATAATCCTGATCTGCATCCGGTGGATTGTTTGTATTAAAATAACGTTCCCTAACCAGGTTTCCATTTTCATCAAATTTTTGATTATTACCAAACATCATCCAGCTATCTACACCACCCAGGTAATAAATAAATTTCTGGTTGCCCCAGCTGAAATCACCTGCAGCCCTTCCTGCCCATATGAAATTGCGGAAAATGGGATAGTAATACCGGGCATCAAAACCAAAATTAAAAGTATTGGGCCCATCTGCAAACTGCACTTTATTTACTTGTCTGTTCCAGTCGAAGAAAAATTTATACCGGAGACCGTTCCAGATATTCATACCGGTATTCAAACTGTTGTCATACACATATTCTAAATGGGTTACGGAGTACAATTTCTTATCATCCTCCACTAAGACAGTACCCGGCAATCTCCAGTTGGTAGATGCAACAACTTTGTCAGACCGGATGCCGGTAGAAAGGCGAACACTTTTCGTCGCATCAAAAGGATAAGCAATATTTGCCTGGTATAAATTGGTGAAAATTTTACCCGGGCTGGTTTCTGAAACACCTATAAATTGCAAACCAACACTTTGCACATTCCGGTAATAAGTTAATCCCCAATCAATTCTTCTTTTTAAATTCTGATAACTTATATACCATTCATTGTCTTTAAGGTTGCTGCTGATCTTGAATGCGCCAAGTACTTTTATATCCTCCAACAGGTCGGAGGCACCTAAAGTGATGAGCCCGTTTAATATGGTACCACTGTTTAGCATGATTGGTCCCGAACCACCGGCATATGCCTGGTAACGGTTTATCAAAACAGAATTATTGAAACCAAGATTTCCGAAATTTGCAGAAAATTTAAGGGGCTTGTATTTGAACAATTTTGCGGTTGTTAAAACATTTTCTTCAGCGGCATTTTCAGGTTTTAAAGCTGCTGCCACATATGAATTGCTGCTGTCTTTTTTCTCTTCTTTGAATTCGCCCTGAAAAAAATCATCCTGTTTTTTTACTGCTTCCGGTGCAGATTTATCAGCAACCCTTGTTTTGGTAAGCCTGCTTTCCCGCATCAGCTTTTTCATATACCAGGTAGGTTGTGCCGTAATATTCCTGCGTTGCAGCGTATTCTCATCAATTTTTAATTTGTACAGGATCTTTTCATCACTTTGCCTGGTTACCTCACTTACCTGGTTGTTGTCTCCGGCTATCCTGGTTTCTCCGATTGAACTCGGGTAGTTACTTAACGGAAAACTATATGCAGAATCCTTAGAAACAGAAACAACGGCAACAGAATCTATATCCGTTTTTTTATATGCCCTGAGTGTGCTGTCAACCTCACTGGCCGAAGGATTGCGGAGGATATCATCGCCGATCAGAACCAGGGTATCCAGTCCTTCTTTTTTTGTAGTAAAAAATCCGGCATAACGGTTACCGATACCATTTTCATCGCTTATAAAAGTAAAATGGTTCACATTGTATTGTGTCGGAAAACGGGCATCGCCGTATTTCAGGTTACTGAGTTGGGTAATCTGGTTTAATTCGGGCTTATCGCCAAAATTGGTGATGAGGAAAATGTTATAACGGCTATTGCTTGGTAAAACAGTGTCGGCAGTTTTTGCTTCAGCAGCAGGCCGGTTACTGGAAAAAATAATACCCGTTTTATTGGGGAAAGAAACAAAAGAAGCATCCACATTATCAAAAACATCATTGGTTATTTGCTGTACTTTTTCATTCTCAATATTCATGGTATAAATATCGGTATGGCCATTTTTCACTGCAGACAATAGCAGTGTTCTGCTGTCGAGCATGTATTTCACATCCTGTACCTGATCAAACTTATCGGTGATGTCTATTTTATATTGTTTGATGCGGGTAACGATATCGTAGACAAAAAGTTTCAGCCTGCCTTCCTCTGTGTAAATAACGGTAATGCGGGTTCCCTTTGGATCCCATGCCATCAGCGGATAGCTGGGATTCATTTCATTTTCCAGTGTACGAATACCATATTTCAACAAGGTTTTATGTTCAAAATCCTCACTCAATATAACCCGTACAATACCTTTTTTAAACTGGGTAACCACATACGTGTTATTTCGTTTATTGGGGTTTACATTGAAACGGTAATAATTCAGCCGCTTACTGATATCAAAACCTTCAATATAATTTCCTTTTGGATATGCTTTTCTGCGGGAGATATCCTGGTAATATTTCTCATCCTGGAATTCCATGAATTCTGCTAACAGTTCTTTGAATTTCTTTTTGGTAATCTGTATACAGGCCTTGTTGATATTTTTATAGATCCTCGCCAGGTATAAAAAGTAAGTCACATTTTCTTTCTTGTATTTTTCTTCAATAAAAAACCAGAAAGCATGTCCCGCAAGCAATGGTTTTTCAAAAGCGAATTTTGAGAACTTGTTGTAATTGCCACTGAGGATCTCACTTTTTAATTCATCATCCAGTTCGGTGCTCCAGTTTTCACCCAGATATGCAACATAACCATCGGTTAACCAAACGGGTAAATCAAGCAGGGCCTGGTTGCCGGCTACTTCACCGATATCATCACCGAACAACAGGTTTTTAGTGATCACATCAGCAATACCCTGACGCACCTGTTTTTTCAGATTGGCATGATTTGCATCAAAATAAACGACCATTTTATTATTAACCAGACGGGTGGTTCCGCCGGTACTTAACAGATCAGATTCAAGGCCGATATTGGTTTGCTGCATATCAGCATAATTGTTATATATTATTATATTGGCTCTGCGTTGAAGGCTATATTCGGCAGCGGCTTCCAGTTGGGGTAATTCTTTCTCGGCACTTTGCGCTATGAATTTTGCAAGTTCTTTTCCGCCCTGGTTAAAATAAACATTGAAATTTTGTGTTTGATAAAACTCCCATTTGAATTTTTTGAATTGAACCCTGTTCTTTCCAAATGTTACTGCATTCACCTGAGCAATGGAGGTAAAGCTGGTAATTATTAAAAGAATTGAAATCAAAAATATTCTGCAGAACTTTGCCATATTTAAAAGTTGATATTGAGTATTAAAATTACTTTATTAGTGCTAATCATTAAAAACAATTTAAAAATACAGCATGTTAAAAATAAAATCCTTTGAATTTAGCCCCATACAGGAAAATACCTATTTAGTTTACAATGAGTTTAACGATTGTGCCATTATCGATCCGGGTTGTTATTTTGATGATGAAAAAGATACTTTGGCTGAATATATCGAGAAGATGGGTTTGAAGCCAAGGATGCTGCTTAATACCCATTGTCACCTGGACCATGTTTTCGGGAATAAATTTATTGCCGAAAAATACGGACTGAAACTGCACATGCATGTCGATGAAAAACCGGTACTGGCTTTTGCAGCTGCCAGCGGCCTCATGTATAACCTCCCTTTTGATAATTACAGCGGCGAATGTGTTTATATCAAAGAAAATGAAGTGATCAAAATCGGGAATGATGTTTTAAAAATCATACTCACACCCGGGCATAGCCCCGGAAGTGTGAGCTTTTATTGCGAAAAGGATAAATTTGTTATCAGCGGGGATGCACTTTTTAGCCGCAGTATTGGTAGAACAGATCTGCCCATGGGTGACCATGAAACGTTACTAAAAAGTATACGTGAGCAATTATTTGTATTGCCTGAGGATACAAAAGTGTACAGCGGCCATGGACCCGTTACAAGTATCGGGGAGGAAAAAAGGGAGAATCCTTTTATGCAATAAAATTATTTTTCCTGGCAAATTTCTATCAAAACCCCATTTGTATTTTTGGGATGGAGAAAACAAACGAGTTTATTGTCAGCACCGTTTTTGGGTTCTTCACTAAGTAAAACAAATCCTTCTG
>JBBKWV010000172.1:0-21695 GCA_037969135.1 Ferruginibacter sp. | reverse complement strand
CGGAAGCAGTGAATCTTGTTGATGTATTCCTCAAAAACTAACGGGGCTTTAATAAAATAAATGTTTTCGCCTATTTTCTTATTTTTATATTATGGATTGGATTGCTTTACTTGCCATTTTTATTTCTTTGGCCTTGATTGGATTTTATTCGGGAATTGAAATTGCTTTCGTTTCTGCCAATAAACTGTCGATAGAATTAAATAAAAAACAAGGGACAGTCAGTGGCAGAACCTGGGGAAAATTCGCAGATCATCCGACAAAATTCATTGGCACCACCCTGGTTGCCGTTAATATTGTAACGGTTGTATATGGCCTCTTGGTTGGCGATATGCTTTTTCCCATCTGGTCATGGATAGAAACAAGGCTTCCCGGATCTTCTGCAGCATATGTGAAATATATTAAATTGCTGCTGGAAACTGTATTGTCTACCGCTATTATCCTTTTTGTAGAATTCTTAAGCAAGGCCTTTTTCAGGGCAAGGAATAACTCAATCCTGCAATCAGATACAATCAGTTATGTTTCGCGTTTTTCTTATTGGTTATTATCATCCCTGGCAGCATTTTTTGTAAACATTGCCGAATGGATCCTTCAATATATTTTTAATGTAAAACTGAACGACAAAAAAGAAGCTTTCAGTAAAGTAGACCTTGAACAATTTATCCAGCAAACCAAAAATCACGATGAAGAAGAGACATCTGAACTGAATAAAGAGTTATTTGAAAATGCCTTATCCTTAGGCGAAATAAAATTGCGTGAATGCCTTATTCCCAGAAGGGAAATTGAAAGTATAGATTTTAACACAAGTATCGAAAAAGTAAAAGAAAGGTTTATTGAAACAAAACTCAGTAAACTGCTGGTCTTTGAAAATAATATTGACAGTATCCTGGGTTATGTTCACCAGCTTGATATGTTTAAGCACCCGAAATCTTTAAAAGAGGTTTTACATCATATCCCCACAGTTCCTGAAAGTATGAGCGCAACAGACCTGATGAATAAGTTCAGTCTCGAAAGAAAAAGCATCGCTTGGGTGATTGATGAATTCGGGGGCACAGCCGGTATCGTTACTATGGAAGATATTCTGGAAGAGATATTCGGGGAAATAGAAGATGAATATGACGAAACAGAAATATTTGTAGACAAACAGATATCAAGTAATGAATATATTTTCAGCGGAAGAATGGAATTGGATTCAATTGCAGAAAAATACGAATTGCATTTCAGCGGTGACGAAGGAGCTGAAACCCTGTCGGGATATATCATTCAAAACCATGAAGACATACCCAAACAAAAAGAACGCATCATAATAGGTAACTATGAATTCGATATCATCAGTGTAAGTGACACACGAATTGAAACGGTAAAAGTAAAAGTGCTGAAATAAAAAATACGATGACCCTTGCTGTTCACATCCGGTTTTCTGATATAAATACTGATCCTTCCATAAATTTCAACTTTCGTTGTTTTACCATATTAGCAGGCAAATACCCCGATCATCATTTTATTTTTTTATTTGACAAGCCGTTCAACCCTTCCCTTATTATGTATAAAAACATAAAGGCCGTATTGGTTTCGCCGCAAATTAAAAACAGGCTATTGGCTCATTACTGGTATCATTTTAAAATACCGGCATTGCTTGTAAAAAACAATGTTACTCATTTTATTGGCAATGCCGTAATGTTAAGCCTGCGTACAAATGTTTATCAATGTCTTGTTTTGCCAGATCTTTCTTTTTTTCAAAAAATAAATTTATACCCTAAAAATGAGAACAGGTATATCCGGAAATATCTGAAAAAATTTATTGTTAAAGCGAACAGCATTGTAGTTCCCAATAAAAACATGGGTGGTTGTTTAACAGAAAAGATCCCGGAGGCAAAAGGAAAGATCCGTTTTTCGGGATATGGCATCAACAATTTACCTGAAGAAAAAACAACAGCAGAACTGCAGCATTTTAAAGATACCCATACAGATGGAAAGGATTATTTCCTATGCTTTATCACCGACAGCTCCGTATCAAATACCATCCCTATTCTAAAAGCATTTTCTGCTTTTAAAAAAAGGCTGAAATCAAATTTACTGCTTGTGTTGGTTTTGTCATCAAAAGAAAAAGAAAATCCGGTAAAAGAATTTGCTACTTATAAATACCGCGAAGAAGTAAAAATAATCTCTGCAGATCATAAAGATAATGCAAGGCAATTTATCGCAGCTTCCTATGCAGCCATTTTTATGAACAATATGGAAGTATTGGAATACTGCAGTTTTTCTGCTCTTGAAAACAGTGTTCCTTTGATAACAACCGATTGCGCATTCAATAAAACTATCTTTCTGGATGCGGCTATTTATGTAACAGCTGATGAAAATAATATTTCAGAGAAGATGATGATCCTTTACAAAGATGAATATCTGAGAAAACAACAGATCATTAAAGGCAGGACATGGGTTTCAGGTCATTCCTGGGAACGCTGTGCAGATAATCTCTGGGAATCTCTGACCAATACCGGAGAACTATAATCACTTAACTTTGCTGCTCAAAAAAAAGAACAGTTAACTATGCAAAAATCAACAATTACGATTGATGTGATGCTGGATCCAAATAAGATCCCTGAACAAATCCTTTGGGAAGCAAGTGACAGTACAGCAGAAATGAAACAAAAGGCAAAAGCCATGTGTCTGGCATTTTGGGATGCGGGAGATAAATCTGCATTGCGTATCGACCTGTGGACAAAAGACATGATGGTAGATGAAATGGGTGATTTTTTTTACCAGATGCTTACAACAATGGCTGATACTTTTAAAAGGGCTACAAAACAGGAAGCTTTGGCCGAAGAAATGAAAACTTTTGCCAGGCATTTTATTGAAAAGTTCAGAGAAGAACAAATAAAACAACAACAATAGTTAATCGAATTATCTTAAAGTAAATTCTTTTAACTTTAAGATCTACTATTTTACTGCAATACCCGAAAATCTAACTAAAAATATAATTATATGGCTCTCGAACAACAAATCATGGCAGAAATGAAAGACGCCATGAAGTCAAGAAACGAAGCAGCATTGCGTAGCCTGAGGGCAATCAAAGCTGAGATCATCAAAGCCAAAACAGAACCCGGTGCCGGAGGAGAAATTGATGAAGCAACAGAACAGAAGTTTTTGCAAAAAATGATGAAGCAACGACGTGATTCACTGTCGATATTTAAAGAACAGGGAAGAACTGATCTTGCACAGAAAGAAAGAGAAGAAATGGCGGTGATAGAAAAGTTTTTACCAACGCAAATGTCTGAATCGGAAATTAAAGATGCTGTTGCTAAGATCATTGCTGAAGCAGGAGCTGCATCTGCTGCAGATATGGGAAAAGTAATGGGCGTGGCATCTAAACTATTGGCAGGAAAGGCAGATGGTAAGACCATAAGTGCCATTGTAAAAGAATTGCTGCAATAATTATTTATTAAAATTTAGATATGCTCATTGATGCTTCTCTTGCAATCCTGTTTTTGATTGCATGTTTTAAGGGCTATCAAAAAGGATTCATTGTTGCGTTGTTTTCTATCGTTGCCTTTGTTGTTGGATTGGCCGCAGCTTTAAAACTTTCAGCAGTTGTAGCAGAAAAACTGACAAACAGCATCAGCGTTTCGGCAAAATGGTTACCGGTCATTTCCTTTATACTGGTCTTTCTGATCGTGGTTATATTGGTCAACCTGGGTGCGAAGCTTTTGCAAAAGTCGGTTGAAATGATCATGATGGGTTGGGTAAACCGGCTTGGAGGAATCGTTTTATATGTTTTTATTTATGCGATCATGTTCAGCATTTTCCTTTTTTATGCAGAACAGTTGAAAATAATTAAACCAGAAACAATCAGTTCTTCCAGATTTTATGCAATTATTAAGCCTTTTGGGCCCGGAATTATTGATAAGCTGGGAATTATTGTACCTTTTTTTAAAAATATGTTTGTCCAGTTACAACAGTTTTTTGAAGCCATTTCCAATAAAATAGTGTATTAATTTGAGGCATTATCTTATTTAATGTAATTTTAGACTGTTGGCTTCAACATTTAGGTTAAAGCATTGGAATAATCATACGTTAATTACTGCATGAGTTACGAAATAAAACAAGACGGGAAATTTAAATTTATAGAAGAAGGTGATGGTGAAACCTTGATGTTGTTGCATGGGCTTTTTGGTGCATTGAGCAATTTCAAAGATTTGATCGAGCATTTTCGTCTTACACATAAAGTGGTGGTTCCAATCCTTCCTTTATTGGAACTTGACCTGCTGCATACTTCCGTTGGAGGTCTCCAGAAATTTGTAAATAAATTTATTGAACACAGGGGTTACAAGGATATTCATTTGATGGGTAATTCATTGGGCGGTCATGTGGCGTTGGTACATATATTAAAAAATCCAGAAAGAATCAAATCACTGATCCTGACGGGAAGTTCCGGACTGTTTGAAAACGGTATGGGTGATACGTATCCGAAACGAGGTGATAAAGAATATATACGCAATAAAACTGCCCTGACATTTTATGATCCGGCAATGGCAACAGAGGAATTGGTAAATGAGGTTTTTGAAATTACCAACAACCGTATAAAGGTGATAAAAATAATTGCACTTGCAAAAAGCGCTATCCGAAATAATTTAGGCGAGGAACTGAATCAGGTAACCCAGCCAACCTGTTTGATCTGGGGCAATAATGATACCATCACCCCCCCGTTTGTAGGAAAAGAATTTCACAAACTTCTGCCTAACAGTGAATTACATTTTATTGATAAATGTGGTCATGCGCCGATGATGGAAGTACCGGAAGAATTCAATAAAATATTAAGTGGCTTTCTGGCAAAATTAAAGTCCCCTGCTGCAACAGTTTAAAGGATTAGATTGTCTAATAGATTAGCAGTCCGGCTTTTAATTATAAAGTTTTTATAATAAGTTTCCCTTTAAAACCCAAGCAAGATGTTTACTCAAAATCTCTTAAACAAAAATATACCACGCCTGAAACCGCAGGATACTGTGAGTAAGGCTTTGCAATTGATCAGTGATTTTAAAGTCACCCACCTGCCGGTTGTTTCTGAAAACAAATTTTTGGGCCTGATCAGCGAAGAAGATCTATTGGATGCCGAAGAGCAAAAGTTAACCATTGAATTATTACACGATCATTTTATACAAGCCGCAGTTTTAGATAATGCCCATTTTCTGATTGCAGTAAACTGCAGCATACAGTTTGATACCAATGTTGTTCCTGTTATCAACCTGGTAAATGATTTTATTGGTGTAATAACTACATCGGATCTACTGAAAACACTGGGAAATTTTTCAGGAGCCAATGAGATCGGTGGTATTATTGTTCTGGAAATGGAACGGTCACAATTCGCAATTTCAGAAATCAGTCGCATCGTAGAAAGTAACGACTGTACTATCCTTCATTTAAACACAACCGTACATCCCGAATCCGGTATGCTTGAGGTAACCATACATATCAATAAAAGAGAAATTGCAACAGTAGTGGCTACATTTGAACGATATGAATACCAGGTTAATTATCAATTCGGATTCGAAAATTTCGAAAATGAAATTGACGGCAATTTCAGACATTTTATTCATTATCTTGAAATGTAGAAGTACAGGCTCCGGTATATATCTGCTTTTAAAAAAGGAATGCATAATTTTACTTCTACACATCTGAAGCAAAGCAGAGCCGCATGACACATTTAAAATTATTTCTTTCCTCCTGCTTTATATTTTTCTTTTCCCATTCTACTTTTTCACAGATAACCGATTCAATACCCCCCGGCGTTTATGATCCGTTAATAAATAAAATAGATAGCAGCATTAAATTACACATTTCTGATATCCAGTTTGAAGGAAATAAAAAAACAAAAACTTATATTCTTTTAAGAGAACTTCCCTTTAAAAAAGGCGATTCGATCATCGTGTCCTTTTTAGCTCAGGAACTGGAACAGGCCCGCACCCAGGTGTATAATATCAATTTATTTTCAGAGGTTACTGTAGTCCCTTATTGGATATCTGCAACTGAGATAACAGTAAAAATTACTGTAAGAGAAAAATGGTTTATTTATCCAACCCCGCAATTTCAACTGGTTGACAGAAACTTTAATGTATGGCTAAAAACTTTCAATGCGGATTTAAACCGTGTTGTATACGGAGTAAAATTTGCTCACTATAATTTTAGCGGGAGAGGTGATCAGTTGCGTATCTACTTTTTAAATGGCTATAGCAGAAATATATCTTTCAGCTACAATGCCCCATACAGCAATTCAAAATTAACGGAGGGCTTTCGGGTTTCTGCCGGATATTTACAAAACAGGGAAATAGCATATAAAACAACTGCTGCAAATACTCTTGCATTTTTTAAAAAACCGGGGTTTGTAAGAAATAATTTATTCTTTGGTCTTTCATACCAGTCACGCAAAGGATTTTTTAAGCGGAATTTTTATTCTATTACTTATAGCCGGATAAATATCCATGATAGTATTATCAACAAAAAGTACAATCCGAATTATTTTAACAGCGATAAAACAAGCATTGGTATTGCCGACTTTTCATACTCCTATGTGTATTCCAATACAGATAATATAAATTATCCCCTGAAAGGGAAAAGTTATGGATTTACTGCTTTAAAACGTGGGCTTGGATTTTCGGGTGGGGTGAATATGCTTTTATTGTCTGCTGTGTATAATAAATACATTCCACATGCCAGACACTGGTATAGTTCTCTGCAGGCTTACTCCAAGATCATTTTACCGTTTAACCAACCATATATAAACCAACGTTCCATTGGTTATGCAGATTATTATTTAAGGGGATTGGAATATTATGTTATTGATGGCGTTGCCTCAGCAGTTACAAAATATACCTTAAAGAAGAAACTGTTATCATTCAGGATAAAGGTACCTTTCCATATCAGGGCTGTGCCGGTAATTCCATTTAATTTTTATGCAAAAACATATGCAGATCTTGGATTTAGTTATATACAAAAACAGTTTGATACAAGGTTAAATAACCGTTTCCTTTATTCAAGTGGATTTGGTCTCGACATTTTATCGCTTTATGATATAAATGTAAGCCTCGAATACAGTTTTAATCAATTAGGTGAAAACGGATTATTTTTACATGCCAAAAGTGGATTTTGATATTATCCGCTGCATGGCGATAATCATTTTATGAAAATAGCAATATACAGCCGCGGAATTGAAACAAATCAGATACAGGATATAAGCCTGCTTTTAAATGAACTGATCAGTCATGGTGCTGAACCCATTTTTTACCAGGACTTTTTTAACCAGTTTTATTCTGCCATAAATATTGAAGGCAAATATTCTACATTCAATTCAAGTGAAGACATGGATCCCTCAATAGATTGTATCATCAGTCTGGGTGGCGATGGAACCCTGCTCGATACCGTTACACTTGTAAAAGATTCAGGCATCCCCATTTTGGGTGTTAATTACGGCAGGCTGGGATTCCTTGCCAATATTGGTAAGGATGAATTACATACAGCTTTTGATGCACTTGCTAACAGGAAATATGTTCTTGACAAAAGAACACTCCTGCATTTAGATGCAAATATTCCGTTATTCGGAGAAACCCCTTATGCACTCAATGAATTTTCACTGCATAAAAAAGACAGTTCTCCCATGATCAAGATTCACACTTACCTTAATGGGGAATTTTTAAACACTTATTGGGCAGACGGCCTGATAGTAGCTACTCCAACAGGTTCTACTGGTTATTCGCTGAGCTGTAACGGGCCTGTCGTATTTCCGGATAGTGCCAGTTTTGTCATCACTCCAGTAGCACCCCATAACCTCAATATCCGTCCAATCATTGTTCCGGATAATACTATTGTTTCTTTCGAAGTAGAAGGACGTACAGACGGGTTTTTATGTACCCTTGACAGCAGAAGGGAAATTGTTACAAAAGAAATTCAACTGGCAGTAAAAAAAGAAGATTTCGGAATCAATCTCATCCGCCTGAATGAAAATAATTTTTTACAAACCTTAAGAAGTAAATTATCATGGGGGTTGGATAAAAGGAATTAAAAATTATTTCAGGTTATAAAACGTTTTAGTATCTGGCTGATTTCCTGAACAGATCGAACGTAATCAACGAATTATTTCCCATGCCAAAATCAAATAAAATACGGCTCATCATTATCATTTACTGGTTTCTCCTGACATATATCATTGCAGCTTTGGTATGGTGGTTTATTGCATTAAGCAGGCAAAATGACCAAATGACCGTTTTTAAATTGCAGAAACTCAAAAAAGATGATATTGGTTATGCGTCTAATCATGCACTGATCCTTGCCGAAAAAAAAAGAAAAACTGCACAGTATGCAGGTGAAGGTGCTATCTTTTTTTTGCTGATAGTTGCAGGCGCTTTGTTTGTTTACCGGGCTGTAAACCGTGAGTTAAAGTTAAGCCGGCAACAACAAAATTTTATGATGGCCATTACCCATGAATTAAAAACCCCCATTGCAGTTTCCAAATTAAATCTGGAAACGCTGCTGTTAAGAAAGTTGGATGAACCCCAACAGCAAAGACTTATCCATAACACATTACAGGAAACAAACCGGCTTAACAGCCTTTGCAATAATATGCTCATTTCCTCACAGATTGAAGCAGACGGATACAGAATGGCTTTGGAAGAGATCAATATCAGTGAACTTATTGAAAAATGTATCAGTGATTTCAGATCCCGTTATCCCGGACGAATGATCCATTCATCAGTTGAGAAAGACCTTTTTGTAAATGCGGATAATCTCCTGATAGAAATGGCTTTGAATAACCTCGTTGACAATGCAATTAAATATTCATCTAAAGATGAATCGGTAACTGTTCAAGCCATAAATAAATCATCAAAAATTGAAATAGAAATAAAAGATGAAGGCATTGGAATTGCGACTGAAGAAAAGAAAAATGTATTTCAAAAATATTACCGGCTGGGAAATGAAGCCACAAAACGGGCAAAAGGTACAGGATTGGGATTATACCTTACAAAAAAAATAATTACTGCACATGATGGGGAGATAAGTATCCGCGATAATTCACCTAAAGGAAGTATTTTTTCCTTTCAATTAAATGAGCTTAGTTAATTTTAATTTATGGCAAAAAATAAGTTTTCCATTTTACTGGTAGAAGATGAAGAAAATCTGCATGAAGCATTAAAGTTAAATCTTGAGCTGGAGAATTATGAAGTAACCGGATGCTTTGACGGAGCCAATGCTCTGAAAATATTTCAACAGGAATATTTCGATATGATCATCCTGGATGTTATGTTACCGGAAATAGATGGCATAAATGTTTGCGAAACCATCAGGCTGAGTAACCGTGAAATACCGATCCTGATCTTAAGTGCCAAAACCAGCAGTGCCGACAGGGTACTGGGTTTAAAGAAAGGCGCAGATGACTATCTTACCAAACCATTCAATCTGGAAGAATTATTATTGAGGGTAAAAAAACTCATTCAAAAGAATGAACTTCTTTCTAAAAAAATACCCCTGGCAGATATTTATGAATTTGGTAAGAACAAGATCGATTTCAAAGCACTGGAATGTTTCAGCAAGAATGGCACAAAAATAACACTCACAAAAAAGGAAGCCATGTTGCTCAAATTATTGATTGAAAATAAAAACGAAGTGGTAACAAGGGAAAAAATTTTACAATCGGTCTGGGGCTATAATGTATATCCAACCACACGTACCATTGATAATTTCATTTTAAATTTCAGGAAATATTTTGAATCTGACAGCCGCAATCCTGTTCATTTTCATTCCGTAAGAAGTGTGGGTTATAAATTTACGGACGCCTGATATCATAGGTATTCATCAATTGAATGATATCCTGTGACTTTTGATACAATGCCGCCATTGTATCATTTCGTTCAAACGGAGTATACAATTCCCATTCAATCTCCTGCAAAATATGTTGTAATTGCAAAGCCGTTTCATTGCTGAAATTCCTTTTGTCCATTACTTCTGCAATATTCCTTGTATTGATCTCTGAAGTGCCTGTTCCCAATTTAAGCGAAAGAAATTTTTTCAATTCCGTATTCAATAAAGAATAAAATGCTGCACAATCTTCCTGATATAAACATTCTTCCGTTTTTAATAAAGGGTTTTTCTGATTAACAACGGTGCTTTCAATGATACTGTCTAATAGGATTAAATCCGCCGGTTTTGACTTTTCAGCTACTTTAATTTCTTCCAATGCTTTTTTATCTTTCCTAATCCAAATAAAAATGCCGGTAAACATACATATTGCAATAAATGCAATGATCCACCATCTGTTATTGAAAATTTTATTAATGCCCGTAACAGGTTCTTTTTTATGCAATGACTGAGAAGCAAATGCAACCGGACCTGTGGCATTTATTACATCAAATGCTATGTCCTTTGTTGATACTGTTTTATATGTTGCTGATTCGGGATTGAAATAACTAAAATGAATGGCTGGTAAAATATAATGTCCGGTCTTATTTGCAGAAAAATTATACACAAATGTTTTACTTCCCTTAACGGGTATTGCCGTTTTATCCAGTTCTTCAGTTACAGTGGGATCAAACGGGTCAATTCCTTTGGGCCATTCCAACTGGGCTGCAATCAGTAATTGCATATTTCCGCTTCCACTGATCTTTACAATCAGCTTGCCGGATTCATTCAATGGAAAACTTGTTTTCTGTAATTGTGATTCAATAGAAAAACTGCCAACTGCCCCATTGAAAGATGCCGGTTTATTTTCTTCAGGTAATGGTTTTACAACAATATTTACCGGTTTGTTTTTCAAACTCACCGTTTGATTGATCATACCTTCTGCCGGCATCAGGGCTCCGTTAAATGCATCAAACAGCCCATATACATCACTGTTATGTTGATCTGCATATTCTTCCCTGATGAATTGAATATTGTTCTCAAGAACTGCTGATTCCAGTTCGATGTTTCCGGCTTGCAATGGGTAAAGTTGCGCCCGCCTGATGGTATACACATTGTATTCCCTGCCATTTAACTTTTGACGGCTAAACCCCGAAATATCCGGATTGGTGAGATCTATTACAGAAAAGCCATTGAAGGAAGGGTTTTCAGTAAGCCTGCTTTCGCTTTTTAAACGGGTGTATAATTTATATACTGCTGAAACAGGTTCACCCACATAACAAGTTGTTTTATCGGTTTCCAGCCGGAGTTGCATATTCTTATTCACTTTATCCTGAATATTTTCTCCTTTATGTAAAATATAATCTTTAAAATCTGATGATGGGCGGGCTTCAGCAAAAGGATTAATATTTGGAAATAAATTTCCAGCAGTTGCATTTCCAGCAGCCCCCTTTGTTGAAGTATTATTTACTTTTAATGTTGTTGCATTGGTTTTATACTCCTTTCCTCCTATTAATATCGTTGCGGCATCAATGACAATTTTGCCCGTTTGTTTTGGCTTTAATACATAACTTAATGCCGTGTATTGTTTAACGTTTCCATTTACAGAACTCATCCCGTTTTCCTGGTTTGGGCCGCTCAGGACAATAAAATTTTTTAAGGAAGGCGGTGTTACATGTTGCAATCCATTGCTGTTTTCAATAACAATTTTAAGGCTGGTAAACTGATCTTTATTTATTTCTGTAGGGTAGAACTCCTGGTGAATGTTTACCTGGCAATACAAGGAAAGTATCAACAGGTTGAAAAATAAAGTAAATGATATCTTTTGTAAAAATTGATACATATAATATAGAGCAGCAAATGTAAAATTAGCCTATCTCAGATAGAGGCTGTTGCCGGAAAGCATAAAAGATTTTAATGAACTGTTAATTAAAGGTCGCCAAGTTGCGGTCTGATAATGATCTCTTCCACTACAGCCTGTGGCGACAATTTGTATGCGGCCAAAATCATTGCTGAAATATCAGCGGCCTCCATGATACGGCCGTTGCTATTATCGAAATTGCTCCAGGTATCAGTAAAAACTGCACCCGGAAAAACAGCTG
This sequence comes from Ferruginibacter sp., assembly GCA_037969135.1. Lineage (GTDB taxonomy): Bacteria > Bacteroidota > Bacteroidia > Chitinophagales > Chitinophagaceae > Ferruginibacter. Next base: position 9,714 of record JBBKWV010000172.1, on the reverse strand, counting down.
TTACTTTTATACCCGAAGATTTGAGTTCATGCCGCAGGTTTTGAGAAAACCCATTCAAAGCAAATTTGCTGATACTATACCCTCCGCCACCTTCATACGCCTGTAAAGCTGCAATAGAGCAAATATTAAAAATATGGCCACTGCCTTGTTTTTTCATAGAAGGCACCAGTTTTCTTGTAAGATGGTATGCACTGTAAAAATTTGTATCCATCATCATTTCCATGTGTTGCTCCGGTTCATCCACTGAATTTCCGGGGAGATAAATTCCTGCATTGTTAACAAGGATATCGGGAACACCGAAATGCAAACACCAATCTGCAAATGAGATAACCTCCGCTTTTAGCGAAAGATCTACTGATTTAACTTTAATTTTTACCGATGGGAATTTTCCCTGAATTTCTGTTGCAGTTTCATTTAAAAGATCCAGGTTTCTGGCACAGAGGAAAAGATTGTATCCACAGGATGCAAATTGAAGAGCGATTGCTTTGCCAATCCCTTTATTGGCTCCCGTAATAACTACATTCATTCCGATATTTTTTAAAAATTAATAATCTTACTTTTGCTGACAGGTCAAAGTTAATCAACCATTATTTTAAAACCGTTCCTTTCATGCCAATATATAAACATCTTTTTTTTGATCTCGACCATACCCTTTGGGATTTTGATACGAATGCAAAAAAAACCCTGGAAGAGATTTATGTTGAATTTGAACTTCAAACAAAGATCACTCCATTGTTTGATGATTTTTATCAAAAATATCTTTATCACAATGAGATCTTATGGGACCGTTATCAAAAAGGATTTATCAGTGCTGAAGAATTAAAATGGAAGCGTATGTGGCGTACATTACTTGATTTTAAGATTGCAGATGAACCGCTTTCAAAAAATTTAAGCCACCGGTTCCTGGATATCCTTCCCACAAAAAAAGAAGTATTTCCCTATACAATGGAGATACTGCATTATCTGACTTCTAAAAATTATCAGCTACATCTTATTACTAATGGTTTTGAAAAAACACAGTGGAGTAAAATAAGGAATAGCGGGCTGGATAAATTTATAACTCATGTGATCACTTCCGAAGGCAGCAATAGCCTGAAACCCAAAAAAGAGATTTTTGAATTTGCATTGGATAAAACAAAAGCCAATCTGAAAGAGTCGATCATGATAGGAGATAATTTAGAAGCAGATATTCAGGGAGCAATGAATGCGGGGATGGATAATGTTTTTGTAAATCATATCAATGCGGTTACAACAAAAAAACCAACCTATACCATAACCCATTTTGATCAACTGGAAAATATATTTTAAACAGTAGTTTACTTTTTTTATTTACTAGCTGCATTTTAACCGGTCTCTGAAAACAATGCTTATTTATGCAGCATTGAAATATGAACATAAAAAAACCTCCCGTTAATCAGGAGGTTCTCAATTCGGTTTAAGCAAATCAGATCTTAGCCGTTTTAGATTTGTCCTTGCTGCATGACTTGGAAGTTTTTGAGCAACAAGATTTTCCTTTTGCACATTTCTTACCTTTTCCTTTTCCGCAATCTGCAAATGATACACCTGCAAAAAGAAGGGAAGCGGTTGCTAATAAAAATACTTTTTTCATTTTAAAATTTTTGTGTGATAACTAAACGTAAAAATATGTTGAAAATTGTAAACAAGTTCCTGTAATTGTTAAATATTTTATATTGTTGCAATAACAGTTACACCACCCTTTACCACTTGATTCAGACCCACATTAACTTTTGTTCCTATAGGTAATAACAGGTCTACCCTGCTTCCGAATTTGATAAAACCCATCTCATCTGTTTGATTTACTTTTTGTCCAACTTCGAGGTAATTGATAATCCTTTTTGCCACAGCACCTGCGATCTGCTTTACCAATACTTCAAATCCGTTTTTTTTGATAACCACTGAATGTCGTTCATTTTCAGTAGAAGATTTTGGATGCCAGGCAACCAGAAATTTACCTGCGTGGTATTGATTATAGATCACTTCTCCGCTTACGGGGTTTCTGTTAACATGCACATTGAGCGGGCTCATGAAAATAGATACCTGTAATCTTTTATCTTTAAAATACTCAGTGTCAACTGTTTCTTCAATTACAACCACTTTCCCGTCGGCCGGGGCAATTATCTGGTTATTATTGATGGTTAATTTTCTGGAAGGTATCCGAAAAAATGAAACGATGAGCAATAAGAAAATTAAACTAATTGTAAATATGAATGCACATAGCCAATTGAGAGATTCTCCCAGGAACCAAAAAAATGAGATATTCAAAGCACCAAAAATCAATGCTGCAATTGCGATTGATTTATATCCTTCTCTGTGTATAGTCATCTAAAAAAATTGAAGGGCGAAGTTACAAACAAGCGTTTTAATATTCTACCTATAATAAAAATATTAATTTGAGATACAGCCATACAAAAGCTGTGGCAACCAGCAAAGAATCAAAACGATCTAAAAAACCACCATGCCCGGGCATAAAACTACCACTGTCTTTGATATCCGCCATGCGTTTCAGTTTGCTTTCCAATAAGTCGCCCAGGGTTCCGAAAACTGCGCATATAGTTGCAATCGCCATCCAATGTTGCCAGCTGATGATCTTTGCAACAGGAATATAATATCCTGCTACAGTAATCACAACTATACAAAGCAAAGCGCCTCCGATTGTACCTTCCCATGTCTTTTTAGGAGATATTTTTGAAAAAGCTGTTTTACCGATAAACGACCCAACAAGGTAGGCCATGGTATCATTTATCCATATGGAAAAAAGAATGGCACAGGGTAAAAGTGCGGAATAATAAAATTCATTCGATACGATCTGAGGAGTCTCCAGCAAAAATATTTTTCCGGAAATACCCAGGTCAATCATCATGAATACGGGCATTACAATATATATAAAAGCTAGTGGTAAAAAATAAATGGCTTTTTTCCCTTTGATCAGAAATAATATCTTTGCAAATTCATACAGGCATCCTGTCATGATAAATAAATACAATAGCATAAAACTCCAGCCATTTATCAGTAAGCCCGACAGCATCACTATTACAAAAACCAATGCCGTTAATGCCCTTGTTTTAAAAGTTTGAATATTGATTGCCAAGATTAATTATTTTCATTATTTGCAAATGGATCATATAGATTTTCTTTTGCCTGGAGCAGTTTTTCTTTTGCTTCAATTTTTTCCCTGTTCTTAACAGATACTTCATTCAATTTTTTGATCAAAAAATACAAAGCGGCCACTGCCAGCAGGCTGATCCACCAGTCGAACTTGGGATCCAGTTTTCCCGGATCAATTTTTTGTTTGTTTATACTCATATAAAACAACTGGGAAACGGCAATCAGATTATTCAGAAAATGGGCAATGATGTTAACCCATAGATTTTTACTGATATGAAACATCAGGCCCAATGCGAATCCCAGAGCAACCCTGCTAACAAAAAGATAAACCGATGAATGAATAAAACTGAATATGATGGATGTGATCAAAATAGCCAGTAACGGTTTTTTCCACCAGCGTACCAATAAGTTTTGCATGGCTCCCCTGAAAAAAACTTCTTCAAACAAAGCAGGAAAAAAAGCCATGATAATGACGGCCATCAAAAATTCAGGCCAGCTTTTTAAATTACTCAAAATAACCACCTGGTCTTCATATGTTTTTTCCAGACTCTTTGCTACTGTATCCAGTGATGGGATATGAACAACGATGGATTTTGTGATATCAGCCAGAGGAGCCGCCAATACGTTGGCAGCAAAAATGATGGCAAAACCCAAAAATATCTGAGTCGCATTGATCTCGGAATTAAACCCCATCCAGAATTTGTTGCGTCCGTTTGTTACCCATGAATACAAAACAGCAGGTACAAACAGGAGCAAAAATGTGCCTGTCACCTGTGATAACCGGGTAAGTGTTATATTTTCCGGCTTGCCCATGGCTTCCAGCATCTGTTTACCCATATCCTTAAACGCAGTTCCCGGCGCTATCATTTGCAAGCCGATTAAAAGTTGTACTCCACCGGCAAGTATAAAACCCAGTCCAAGAAATACGCATAAGATACCCAGTTGTCCAAACCCTGTAAAACCTTTTATACTTCTATAATGCATACACTAAGCTGAATTGTTGTAAATTTGCAGCCGCAATATACAAAGAATGATATGCCCAAAATAGGCCACATACAATTACCTGAATTTCCGCTGCTGCTTGCACCGATGGAAGACGTGAGTGACCCTCCGTTCAGAGCCCTGTGTAAGGACAATGGAGCAGATATGATGTACAGTGAGTTCATCAGCAGTGAAGGCCTCATCAGAGATGCCATGAAAAGCATGAAGAAGCTCGATTTCAGTGAGGAAGAAAGGCCTTTTGGTATACAGATCTTTGGAGGAGATGAAGATGCAATGTCGATGAGTGCACGTATATGCGAAACCGTAAACCCCGATCTGGTTGATATCAATTTTGGCTGCCCTGTTAAAAAAGTAGTGAATAAAGGTGCTGGCGCCGGTGTATTGAAGGATATTGACCTGATGGTTCGCTTAACAAAAGCGGTTATTAAAGGCACATCCCTGCCGGTTACGGTTAAAACAAGATTGGGTTGGGATGACAGTACAAAAAATATTGAAGAAGTTGCAGAAAGGTTGCAGGATATAGGCGTTCAGGCATTGGCCATACACGGCCGTACCCGGTGCCAGTTATACAAAGGTGAAGCAGACTGGAGTCTCATCGCAAAAGTGAAGAACAATCAGCGAATGCACATTCCGATCTTTGGAAATGGGGATATTGACAGTCCGCAAAAAGCATTGGAATATAAAAACCGTTATGGAATTGATGGGATCATGATTGGCCGGGCTGCTATCGGGTATCCCTGGATCTTCAGAGAGATAAAACATTTTTTAGAAACAAAAACTGTATTGCCTGCACCCAATTTAAAGGAACGCATAGAGGTTTGCAGAAAACATTTACTCAAATCGGTTGAATGGAAAGGACCGGTTGTTGGCATCAATGAAATGCGCAGACATTATACCAATTATTTAAAAGGTCTGCCCGGTATAAAAGAATTCCGTTTTAAACTTGTTACGCTTAATACTCCCGAAGAAGTAAATGAAGTGCTGAATGAGATCAGCGCACATTATGCAGATCATGAATTTCAGCATATCCCGATTGAGATCATCAATTACCATCAAAATTGCCCTTTATGATTTTTCGGTAAACTGCTTTAAGCCAGTTGTATAGATCTTTGCTCTTGATTCGGCAAAATAATCGGTACCCAACAGTATGAATGCCTGGATCGCAAGCCCTAATCCCAATCCGTATAAAAAAGATCTTTCCGTATCGGATCTGTACAGATAAATCAAAACCATCCCGGCTATCAATAAAACGATCTCTATCCAACGGTAAAGAACAAAACTTTTATTCACTTTTACCATCCGGGGAAATTCTTTTGCTTTCAGATCTGCAGGATTCATATCAAATGCATACACATTTCTTTGCCTGTCGGCATCACTTCTTTTGTAAACTGAATAACCAACAGTAATTTGAAGAACGGCAATTAAACACAATGGAACAGCCAATCCTTTATAAAAATTTGTTTTCAGAAAAAAGAAAAACAGTATTGCCAGCACAATGGCAATGATTCCTATAATGATAAAGAGCAGACTTCCAGATTTCTCCGATGCAAAATATTTTTCAATATCCGTTTTGGTAAACATATGATTGATTTTAAATTTTCATTTTTTCTTTCCTGTACTTTTTTCTTAACGGATCTCTGTTTGTTTTTGTAAACTGTTCAGATTAAAAATATGATTTTATTTTTTTTCAATTTGATCAACGATTTCTATACTCAATGGAGAAATAGCAGGAGCAAAATAATTGACCAGTATCCCATCTTCATTTACCAGGTATTTTGAAAAATTCCATGCAGGCGGTTTGTTATTCCATCCGTTAATGTCTGCATGTGTCAGCCATTTGAAAATATCATTCTGTGTAGCATTTTTAATTACGGTACTTTTCTTCATCAGTGGAAAACTAACACCATAATTCATTTTACAAAACTGTTCAATCTCCGCGTCGGTCCCTTTTTCCTGCTCTTTAAAATCGTTTGCAGGAAATCCGATAATAACCAGTTTATCTCTGAATTTTTTTGAAAGTTCCTCCAGTTCTTCATATTGTCCGGTAAATCCACAATCAGAAGCGGTATTAACCAATAACACTTTTTTTCCTTTCAAAATTGAAAAATCAAAAACAGTCCCGTTAGTTGCGGTATCTTTTAATGTATAAAAAGAGATTGCCGGTTTTATTTCTTTTCCCGCCGGTATTTCTTTTTTCCCGGATCCCTTTTTTGTCATCCACATAAAAACAGGATAAACGGCTTTTAAAATTTTTTGTCTTATGGTCATTTGATTGGAATTTCTGTTTACAATAACAACAAATATGCCGAATGAAAATATTAACAATGCTAAAACCAAAATTGTTCTTTTCATTTAACTGAATTTATTCTTCTGTACTGGATGTCTTTATTTTCAATAATTCATTTCACAGGATCTAATGAAAATCCGGATCGTTCAGCATACAATAAAAAACGAACTACCTGATCACCCATTTAAATAATTTTAATTTCCCTTTGAAGGGCGGGTATTTTATGGAAGGGTCGAACCAGGTGGGCGTTTTCATCACTGCTTTTTTGTGGCTGAAAGTATCGAAGCTGTATTTTCCGTGATATTGTCCATTGCCACTAAACCCGCGGCCGCCAAAAGGAAGGTTATGATTGGTAAGATGCCAGCTGGCATTGTTCACACATCCACCACCGAATGCAACAGCCTGCAGCCATTCCTTCTCTTTTTTATTACTGGAAGTAAAAACATAAAATGCCAGGGGATTTTTATTTTTTGATATGATGTTTAGTGCTGATTCCCTGTCCCCAAATGAAATGATCGGTAATAAGGGGCCAAAGATCTCTTCCTTCATCACAGCGCTTTCCATTTGTATATCTGTCATTAAAGTAGGCTCAATGTACAGATCATTTTTATCTGATTTTCCACCATGAACAATTTTTCCATCATTAAAATAATGCATCAGCCTGTCAAACTGTTTTTGATTGATGATCCTTCCATAGTTATCATGTGCTTTTGGATTCTCACCAAAGAACAGGATCAGTTGTTTTTTCAGTTCCCCGATCAAATCTTCTTTTTTTGATTCATGCACCAACACATAATCCGGAGCAACGCACATTTGTCCGGCATTGGAAAACTTCGTCAGTGCAATACGTTTAGACGCAATGTTAATATCGGCATCTGATTCAACCACACAAGGGCTTTTTCCTCCCAGTTCGAGTGTAACCGGCACCAGATTATTTGCCGCCATCTGGTAAATGATCTTACCTACCTGTGTACTGCCGGTATAGAATACATGATCAAAAACAAACTGGTTCATCATTCCGGATACAACTTCAGCACCATCTCCTTCTGTGAATAAAATATAGTTGCGGCCAAAAGCTTCTTCTATCATTATTTTTACAATGGCGGATGTGGCTTCTGCGAATTCTGATGATTTAAGTACGATACAATTACCTGCAGCAATTGCTCCAACCAGTGGATTTAAAAGTAAATGCAACGGATAATTCCAGGGGCTTATGATCAGTACCACGCCCAGAGGTTCCGACATGATGAAACTTTTTGAAGGCAGGTTCAGTAAGTTGGTCCTTACTCTTTTTGGCTTCATCCAGCTTTCCAGTTTTTTTATTGCAAAATTTATCTCGGAAATCACAAGTCCGTTCTCTGTAACCCAGCATTCCTCGGGGCTTTTTTTCAGGTCATTATATAAAGCCTGGTAAATTTTTTCTTCGTACTTTTCTAAAACTGCTTTCAGCCTTTGAAGTTGCTGAATTCTGAATGCATAGGATGTTGTTGTACCTGTATCAAAAAATTGACGAACGGCGGCTAATTCATTTAGAGATGGCATTGCCTTAAATTTGTTTAAAGTTAGCAAACATATGATGAGTGATGAACAATATATGCAACTGGCAATGAAGGAAGCACAAAAAGCTTTTGATATGGATGAAGTACCGGTTGGTGCTATTGTAGTGATGCAGGAACGCATCATAGCAAAAGCGCATAACCAGGTTGAAATGCTTAATGACAGCACTGCCCATGCTGAGATACTGGCACTTACAAGCGCATACAATTCTTTGGGCAGCAAATACCTTCCTGAGGCTGTTTTGTATGTAACGCTGGAGCCCTGCCTGATGTGCAGCGGTGCACTTTACTGGAGCAAGATAGGCCGTGTCGTTTTTGGGGCGTATGACGAAAAGAACGGTTACCGGAAAACCACCGGTGATAATAATCCCTTTCATCCAAAGACGATCATCAGCGGCGGAATACTGGCGGATGCATGCAGCAGTTTAATGAAAGATTTTTTTAAGTCGAAACGGTGATTTTCGAAAAAGGAAACTTCTGTTTTTATACCAATATGTTTTCCACTTATTGCCTGTACATTTGTAAGCAGATCAAATAATTATTTTCAAACATATAAATTAATAAATTATGGCATTCACATTAGCAGCACTTCCATATGCTTATGAAGCATTGGAACCGCATATCGACACATTAACCATGCAGATACATCATGATAAGCATCACCAGGCTTACGTTGATAATTTAAATAAGGCAATTGCCGGAACGGATCATGAAAATAAATCTCTGGAAGATATCATAAAAATTGCCGGCAGTATCAGTCCTGCAGTTCGTAATAACGGTGGCGGGCATTGGAACCACAGTTTCTTCTGGGAAAGTCTTGCTGCAAATGCAGGAGGTAGTCCATCGGGCAAACTTGCTGAAGCAATTGATGCAGCATTTGGTTCACTGGATGCTTTTAAAGAGAAATTCAACCAGGCAGGCATGACACGTTTTGGAAGTGGCTGGGCATGGCTGATCGTTAAAGACGGTAAACCGGAGGTTGTTTCATCACCCAACCAGGATAATCCATTGATGGATGTGGCAGAAGTAAAAGGAACTCCGGTATTGGGAGCAGATGTTTGGGAACATGCTTATTATCTGAAATATCAAAACAAGCGTGCTGATTATCTGGCTGCTTTTTGGAATGTGGTTAACTGGAAAAAAGTAGCAGAGAGGTTTGAGGCTGCAGTAAAATAAAGGGAAAAATTCAATGCATGTGTTGAATGTAAAAGATGAAATCATCTTTTACATTCAACATTTTTTTTCGGGCTCCATTATTGAACCGGATCATGTCCATGACCGCCCCAGGGATTGCATCTGCTTACTCTTTTAATGGTCAGCCAAAATCCTTTTATCGGACCATATTTCTTAAAAGCCTCAATACCATATTGCGAACAGGTGGGTGTAAACCTGCATTTGGATCCAAGCCAGGGTGAGATGATCCACTGGTATAGTTTTATCAAAATGATGAATGGTAAACTAAATATGTATTTAATTTGCTTCATCAGAAAGTTTTATGAGTTTTTGTACGATCCACCCGATCTTTTCAAATACAAGGTCGTATTTGGGAATCTCTTTGCCGCTGTATAAAATAAAGACAGATTGTTGTTGTTGTTTTTCTGTCAATTGAACTTGTAAGGGTATTTTTTGTAAACGCCAGGCTTCTCTTATCAATCTTTTAACCCGGTTACGGTCTGTAGCTTTTTTGAAATTTTTGCTGCTCACTCCAACGGCCGCCTGTAAACTGGCATCTTTATTCTGTGG
>JBBKWV010000171.1:0-26822 GCA_037969135.1 Ferruginibacter sp. | reverse complement strand
GGACGTTGTTGTCCTCTGGAACGTTGCTGTCCTCCCGGTCCCCTCTGTTGTCCTTGCTGTCCCTGGTTCGGCTGTTGCGGATTTCTTTGTTGCGGTGGTCTTTGATTTTGGCCTCCCTGTTGTCCGCCCGGACCCCGTTGTTGACCTTGCTGTCCCTGATTTGGGCCCTGCGGCCTTCTCTGTTGCGGAGGTCTTTGTGGTTGTTGGGTATTTCCCGGTTCATTGGGTTGCTGAGGTCCTCTTCCGCGATTTTGCTGCGGCGCTCTTCCACCGGGTTGTTGCCTTTGTTCTCTGCCTCTTTCCTTGTCTCTGCGCTTGCGGGTGGTTTTCTCCAGGCTTTTTAAACTGATCTGCCCAACAATATCGGCATACTCCGGCTCTACTTCTTTTGGTTTGCCACTAATTACTTCTACTGTTTCCATTTCCTCCGGACGAATACCTTCTTTATTTTGGGCTTTTATCTTTTTTACTGTTTCAATGGTCAATGGATATTGCTTATTGCTTTCTGCCATTGTATACCACATCAGGTTTCTGAAAATATCTTTTTTTACCAGGAAGGCCCTGCCTTTTGCCAACTCCAGCATATCTGCATCTGTTGGGAAAAACTGCAGCGCATCCATATATGTATCCAGTTCATAATTCAGACAGCATTTAAGCCTGCCACACTGGCCACTTAATTTTGTCTGGTTGATACTCAGATTCTGATAACGGGCCGCATTGGTATTTACGCTTTTAAAATCGGTGAGCCAGGTACTGCAACAAAGTTCTCTGCCGCAACTTCCTATACCACCCACTTTACCGGCTTCCTGGCGGGCGCCGATCTGGCGCATTTCCACTTTTACTTTGAATTCGCCGGCATATAATTTTATCAGTTCCCTGAAATCTACCCGGTCGTCGGCTATATAAAAGAAAGTGGCTTTTCTTGCATCTGCCTGAAGTTCCACTTCAGCCATTTTAAGATCCAGTTTTAATTGTCTTGCCATGGCCCGGCTTCTGATCAGGATCTGGGCTTCTCTTGCCTTGCTTTCCTGCATTTTTGCCAGATCTGTTTCTGTGGCACGGCGTAAAATTTTCTTTATATCCGGACTTTTCTCTTCGATCTTGTGTTTTTTCAATTGTAATCTTACCAGCTCGCCGGTAAGGTTTACCATTCCTACATCAAATCCACTCACCCCTTCAACGGCAACCATCTCGCCCTTTTCATAATAATGCAGGGTGGTATTTTTAAAATAATCCTTGCGGCTGCCATTGTTGAAACTGATCTCCACAACACGACAATTACTTTCAGGATCGCTGAAAGGTAAATTGGCAAGCCAATCGTGTACATTCATCCGGTTACAACCGCCACTTGAACAACTGCCATGGCTTTGACATCCGCCCGGTGCTCCTCCGTCTTTTGAGCTTCCACATGATCCGCTTCCACATCCCATTGTATGTAAAATTTAAATAATTAAAATGATGATTGGGCAAACAGCAGCCTGTGATTGAGCTTCATTGGCGTCGCACCCTTGTACAGTAAATCTTTACTGGTCTTTTTCTGCCGATCAGGGCTGAAAAAGTAAAAGAGTGTGACACAACCCTGCCCGAAAAATTGATCAGGCGGGGATGTTGTATAGCAGAAAAAGTTTGTTTAATTATTTTCTTTCTTCACTATCAACGGCTCTTGCCCGTTTTCTTATTGCATCAAAATTACTGATTTGTTGCTAATAATATGATACAACTTAATCGTTAATGCATGAAAGAGGATTTTTGCATTTGCATTCCGTTCAACATAGTATGCTGCCTGATCGAGTTCATTTACAATAGCTTCCTGCTGAGGGATACTGCATAGTTTATTAAATTTTAATGCGAAATCAGTATCCGGCCGGTTTTCGGATCCTTCATTTTGAGGTATTACCCGAAGCCGGAGAGCAAGTTCCAGTATATGTACAAAATATTTAATAAATTGTTTTTGTTTTTCACGGCCGATCTTACTGATCTCATCGATCCATTTAACCTGTGCCGCCGGCCCGGTTTTGATGATACTGTTCAGCCAGTCTCTTAATAAAACCTCCCAATCATCTTCGGCATGCTGTAATTGCTGTATGGCCTCATGAAAATTTCCGGAACTGATGGCAGCGATCTGCTGGGCCTTATTCATGGAAATGCCATTTCTTAATTCAAGGGCTGATTCTATATCCAATGCGGTAAGTTGCGGGATCTTGATGAGTTGGGTTCGGGACAGGATGGTGGGCAGGATCAATGAATCATTTTCTGCAACCAGGATGAACAGCGTATCCGGAGCAGGTTCTTCGATCAGTTTAAGCAATTTGTTTCCTTCTTTACCCAGCAATTCCGGCATCCAGATGATGAGGATCTTGTAACCGCTTTCAAAACTTTTCAGGTTCATTTTGCGGATAATATCGTTGCATTCAAGTGCGCTGATATTCCCCTGTTTATTTTCTGCACCGATGAATTGCAGCCAGTCATATACATTACCATAAGGATTAGCTGCAATGAATTCCCTCCATTCTTTGATGAAATCGGTACTGATGGGCTTGTCGCCCGATTTGCGTGAAATTACCGGGTAAGAAAAATGAATATCCGGGTGAACCATGGCTTTTAACTTCGACCAGCCGGTTTGCTGCTGCATCCATTCATCTATTTCCGCAGGCGTTTTTGGGTCGCTGATCAGGGCAGGTTCTGCTGCCGGAAGGTTTCCAAAAAGATCGGGTTCGGGGGTTTTGGGTACTTGGATATTTGTTTTTGGCAGGCATAAATAATTTGCAAATGCAATGGCCAAAGGCAAAGTGCCTGATCCTTCCTTACCTAAAAATAAGAGTGCATGGCTAAGCCTGTTGTCCTGAACCATATGAACAAGCTGCGACTTAATTTCTTTTTGACCGATAACAGATTGGAAAAGCATGCGGCAAAGATAATGAGCTATCAATTAGTGAATGTTTAATAAATAACCGGTACTTCTATTTCTTATAATTTACTGGTAATTTCTGCACTCAGGGGAGAAACTTTGCTGGGGAAATAATATAATAAGTGGCCGTTCTCATCCAACAGGAATTTATTAAAATTCCACTTTACTTTTGCATTCATAACGCCATTCTCTGCTTTGCTGCAAAGCCATTTATATATGGGAGCGGTATCTTTCCCTTTCACAGAAATTTTTGCAGCCATTGGAAAACTTACGCCATAATTCTTCTTGCAAAATTCCGCGATCTTTTCATTAGAGCCTGGTTCCTGGTATAAGAAATCGTTTGCAGGAAATCCTACAATGACCAGCTTTTCTTTGTATTTTTCATAGAGTTGTTGTAACCCTTCATACTGGGGTGTATATCCACATTTTGAAGCGGTGTTTACGATCAGTATTTTTTTTCCTTTAAAATCGGCGAAATCAATGGTATCCCCATTCAATGCCAACACTTTAAAATCATAAATTGAACTGTTTTGTACTAAAACGGCTTCCGCTATGTTTCCTGTTTTGTTATGATTGAATAAGCCGTTAAAAAAAAGGATCGCAACAAAGGTTAACAGCTTTATCATACTGTTATAGTTTACTGATTATTTCCTCGCTCATTGGAGTAACCTTGCTGGGAAAATAAGCGATCAATTTACCGTTTTCATCCAGCAAAAATTTATTGAAGTTCCATTTAATGGTTGCATCCAGTACCCCGTTTTCATTTTTACTGGTTAACCAATGATAGATGGGGGCCATATCATCTCCTTTTACAGAGATCTTTGCAGCCATGGGGAAACTGACGCCGTAATTTTTTTCACAGAAGGTTTTTATTTCTGTGTTGCTACCCGGTTCCTGCCCGCCAAAATCATTTGCAGGAAATCCGACGATCACCAGTTTGTCTTTAAACTTTTCATAAAGAGCCTGTAATTCTTTGTACTGGTGAGTATAACCGCATTCAGAAGCTGTGTTAACTATCAGGATCTTCTTGCCTTTAAAATCGGAGAAATCAATCATACCTCCTTCTAAGGAAGCCACTTTGAACAGGTAAATACTTTTGGAACTATCTGCAGTTGAAAAAATATTTTTTTCTGCCGACAAAGTATTGCCAGCATTATCGGTATGTACAATACAGGATATTAAAAGAGAAGAAAGGGCGATTAATTTTATCATAATGATTATTTCAAGTATTACATTTTATGTATGAAAAAGTTCACCCGAATCACATTATTGTTTTTCATAACAGCCCAGATCGGGTAGCCCATTACTGCGGTTGTTGTTATCCAGGTCTTTTAAATATACGGTAGGAATGCCCTGGTCGATGCCTGGAGCAAGGAAATTTTTTGTTATTCTGAAATCGTAATATTTGTGGTTAATATCAACACTGTCGAAAGCAGGGTCGATATTTTTTATAGGTGCAATTAATGTAGTATTTGCAGGGTCGGCAATTGCTTTGTACAAACAATGATCTATTAATACATTGAAAACAGTATTGCCCTGTTTACTGATAAAAATTTCATTATCAACAGTGCCGTTATCTCCCCAGAAAATACAATTGCTGAACCGGGCATTCAGGTCACTGGTAAATGTTATTCCATTTTGATCAGCAAAATTGGTCGCTACCAGCACCGGTACTTTGTGTAATAAATAAGAAGTGGAATAGGCAACGACAGTACAATTGGTAAATGTATGATCACCTCCAAGAATGATCTGAATATTTTTACCACAATTGCTGATCAATGAATTGTTGGCCTGTACACTGCTGTTGATACTTAATATTCCTGCATCATACGCATTGTCGATGATGCTTTGCTGCAGGATCAGTTTTGGATTGGTATTAGTCGTAGGATCCTGCAAAACAATGGCCTGGTAAGCATTTTTAATAACTGCGTAAGTAATGATATTGTTTTTGCTTTTCCCACGGAAATAAATTCCGGGCCATCCTGCCGGGAAATTATTATAGGGTTCATCAAGCCGGTCGCCGGTAAACTGCACCTCATTTCCCCTGGTTCCATTGATCAATAAAGTGCCGTCTACAATAAACGGAGCATTGGCGTGGGAATAGATCCTGCAACCCGGGTTGATGGTTAATGAAACGGTAGTGTCTACACGAATACTTCCAAGAATGATATAAGGCAGATCATTTGACCAGCTGGTATTAGTAGAAATCACCTGGTTATTTAAAAAATGGGCATTTTGCCCATAAGCCTGTAACTGGACAAAGCGATCATTACCATTGTAATTGAAAAGGATACTGTCGCTGATAATAAAAGGCAGATTGGCCGCGGTTGGATTTACAGTTACGGTAACAAATACATATATACTGTCATTGGCAGCTATTTCAATATTATCCTGCTCTGTAGCTGCAATTCCGTTAATATTTATTTTAAAGGAAGAAGCGGGGCCACCCATTAATTTTATTTTTGATAATAACAGTTTCTGGTTATTGTCGTTAAAAACCTTAAAAAACCGGGTTAAGGAACCAGTGCTGGTAAAAACAGTATCGAATTTGATACTGTCCTGGCTAAAGCTTAGCCGGGCATTCTGGCTGCTGATAAAAGACTCTTTTTTGCAGGAAAAAAACAGCAGTAACAATAAGCCCCAAGTAAATAGTATCTGAACTTTCTTCATAAAAAACAAATCTACAATAAACTATCTATACCTATATATCAGTAATAATCTATTAAGGAACAACAGACCCGGTGGAAGTACAAACCTTTATATAGGATTATAAATCAATAAGATGTCTGAAAAACTCTTTTGTTATTTACTGGCATGAGCCAAAGAGGCAAAACTGACTGTGGTACCGGGAGTTTTTAAAATGGCTTGTCCGCAGGCTTCTAAAGTGGCTCCTGTTGTGATCACATCGTCTACCAACAGCAGATTTTTACCCATGATGGCTGCGGGATCTTTAATGGTAAAACTGCCATCCACATTTTGCCAGCGCTCGGCCCGGTGTTTACGGGTTTGGGTTTCAGTAGGGCGTTGGCGGATCACATTTTGGGTTAAAACCGGGATATTGGCCGTTTTTTGCATGCCCCGGCAGATGATTTCTGCCTGGTTGAACCCTCTTTTGAATTCTTTATCGGCAA
This sequence comes from Ferruginibacter sp., assembly GCA_037969135.1. GTDB lineage: Bacteria > Bacteroidota > Bacteroidia > Chitinophagales > Chitinophagaceae > Ferruginibacter. Next base: position 20,783 of record JBBKWV010000171.1, on the reverse strand, counting down.
AAAGGGGCAGGGGAACGAGGTAATCTATACCAGAAAAACGACCGGATTTCAGAAGGGAATTTCCCATTATTTCTCCCAAAAAAAATCCGATCTCTTTGTCATTTTTATATTTAAGCAGGTGAATCAAATGTTGAATAAGTTGCCCTTTCGAAAAATAAAATTCACTGAATGCCGCTTTGATCTTTATTCTTCCGGCAAATATTTTTTCAATTGGATTATTTTCGATCGAAGAAAAATTTGTGTGCGGTAATTCATCGAGGCAATTAATACACAATAAACTATTTTTATCCAGGAGATCGCTTCCGCATCCGGAGCATATATGCGGATAAAAAAGATGCAGTGTATCTGTAAAAATATTTTTAATCTGGATCATGGTACGGATCTTTAAAAGATTAAAACAGGTATTGATAAACTTCTTCTACCTTACCCAGGGCAATAATTTCAATTCCGGTTTTTAACTTGCCCAAAGATTTGGCATTGTACTTACTGACAATTATTTTTTCGAAGCCAAGTTTTTCTGCTTCAGCAATTCTTTGTTCAATTCTGTTAACGGCTCTTATCTCTCCGCTTAAACCTACTTCACCGGCAAAGCAAATATGTTGCGGAAGCGGTACATCTTCATAGCTGCTCAAAAGTGCACAAACAATGGCAAGGTCAATAGATGGGTCTTCCACTTTTATGCCACCGGCAATATTTATAAAAACATCTTTCACGCCAAAATGAAATCCGCCTCTTTTTTCCAGAACTGCCAATAACAATTGTAATCTTCTCAGATCAAAACCCGAAACGGTTCTTTGCGGAGTTCCATAAACACTTTGAGTAACCAGTGCCTGTGTTTCAATTAAAAGTGGTCTTATTCCTTCAATAGTTGCAGCAATTGCAATACCACTTAACTGATCTTCTTTTTGTGTGATCAGAATTTCGCTTGGGTTATTAACAACACGCATTCCTTCGCTTGTCATTTCGTATATACCCAGCTCAGATGTAGACCCAAAGCGGTTTTTAAGGGTACGGAGGATGCGGTAAGCATAATGCCTGTCGCCTTCAAATTGCAATACGGTATCAACCATATGTTCCAGGATCTTTGGTCCGGCGATATTGCCATCTTTGGTTATATGGCCAATTAAAAATACCGGGGTATTTGTTTCTTTGGCATAGCGTTGTAATTCAGCAGCTGTTTCTCTTATCTGGCTGATACTGCCCGGTGATGATTCTACAAAAGGTGATTGTAATGTCTGGATTGAATCCACAATGACCAATTGTGGTTTGAGTTTTTTTATTTCTTTAAAAATAGTTTGTGTGTTGGTTTCCGTTAAGAGGTAAAAATTTTCGTTCATGGATCCAATCCTGTCGGCACGCATTTTTATCTGCTGTTCACTTTCTTCACCACTTATATATAAGGTAATAATATCTTTAAGCATTAATCCATTTTGAAGAAACAAAGTGGATTTACCAATTCCCGGTTCACCGGCCACTAAAACAATACTTCCCAAAACAATGCCGCCTCCCAAAACACGGTTTAATTCCGGATCAGCAGTTATGATCCTTTTTGTTTCTGCACTGCTTACATCATTAATAGAAACCGTTTTTAATTTTGACAGGCCTGAGAACTCTTTCCAATCATCTTTGGGTAATTTGTCATTTCCTTTATGTATAACTTCTTCCACAAAAGTATTCCACTGTTCACATGAAGGACATTTGCCAACCCACTTGGTACTTTCATAACCACAATTCTGACAAAAAAAAGCTGATCTTGATTTACTCATGCCGTAAATGTAGATTCAAAATACAAAAGAAAAAAAATGAAGTTTATTTAGTTTGATTTTCTGTAAAAAAGAATGCATTTTTTATAAGATGGAAGGAAAATTTGTCCGGAAAAAGTACAAAGAGAAAAATGAAAATAGGAGAGAGAAAAGTGAAAATGAAAACAGAGAAAAAAGTAAAAGGGCCAACATTTCTGTCGGCCCTTAATACTTACTAACCCATTAAATTCTATTGCTAAATTACAAATTGCGCCCACATAAAAAAATTATTTTTTTTCGATGTGCATAAGTTTTTGGCACTATAGTATAAAGGTTAAATAAATTACATATATTATGCATTGTATTGATAATCAATATTTAAATTATCCATAAGAACCTATTTTTCCTGATTAATGCGTGATTTTTCAGCTAGATTATAGTGCTAAAATAATTTGGTTTATAAAATAAACTACTTTATTTTTGTGTCAAAATTAGCAAAATGAAAAGGCTTTTAATCTGCATTGTTTTTCTTGGATCCCAACAGCTTTTTGCCCAGGTGAAGATATCCGGAAAGCTGACGGATAATAAGAATAAACCGCTGTATGGTGCCAGTATCACCCTCAAAAATTCATATGATGGGGCAACGTCGGATTCCTCCGGAAATTTCTCCTTTATAACCACCGAAAAAGGACCTCAAATAGCGGAAGCAACCATTTCCGGCTACAGTTCATATATAAAAAATATAACAATTGAAAAATCTGAGATTGTTTTAAACATATCGTTAAAAGAGCTTATAACGGAATTAAAGGCTGTGGTATTAACTGCGGGTGCATTTGAAGCCAGTGATCAGAAAAAGACAACCATTTTAACCTCTTTGGACATTGTGACCACCGCCGGAGCTAATGCGGATATTGTTGGAGCACTTAAAACCCTCCCGGGAACGCAACAGGTTGGGGAATCTGAAGGGTTGTTTGTAAGGGGTGGAACGGCTACAGAAAGCAAAATATTCATGGACGGCAACCAGGTTAACAATTTTTTCTATAGCAGCCTTCCCGGTTTGGCCACAAGAGGCAGGTTTAACCCTTTTTTGTTTAAAGGAACGGTTTTCAGTAGTGGAGGTTATTCAGCTTTATACGGACAGGCCCTTTCTTCAGCGTTGATACTTGAATCAAAAGATTTGGCTGACAGAACCGAAGCTGACCTTTCTGTATCTGTGCTGGCAATTGGCGGCGGAATTCAAAAACTGGCGAAAAACAAAAGATCTTCCTGGGGCTTTACTTATAGTTATACCAACCTGGCTCTGGCTTTTGAGGTGATCAAACAAAAACAGGATTTTTTTAAAACTCCTGTTTATCATCAAACAGATGCAAACTTCAGGATTAAGACAAAAAAAGGGGGCTTTGTAAAATATTACGGTTATCTGAGCTGGAATAAAATTGGATTCAAAAGTGCTGATATCGATTCACTTCTCCTGAAAAATGCATTTACACTGGAAAACCTAAACACTTATCAAAACCTGAACTGGAAAGAAAGAATTGGCAAAGGCTGGAAAATAAATACCGGCATTAGTTATAGCACGAACATAGACAATATCAACAATGAATTGCAGGATGCGGATAATGTTAAACAGGTGATCAGTAATCCGGTTGATTATGCATTTAAAAACTTTTCAGTAAAGAACCGTGCTCAATATGCACAGGCAAGGATGGTGCTTGAAAAAAAATTAAATGGGCTGAATACACTGCGTTTTGGATCTGAATATTTATACAGCGGGGAAAATGTGGAATACACTTTGTACAACGGTACGGTTTTTAAAGAATCGGTTACAGATAATATGGTTGCCGGTTTTGCAGAAACTGATCTTTATATTACCAATAATGTTGCTGCAAAAATCGGCGGCAGACTGGAGCATTCTGCCATCATGAATAAATGGAATGTTGCACCCAGGGTTTCCTTGGCGTATAAATTCAAAGACAACAGCCAGGCTTCTTTTGCTTATGGGATATTTTATCAAAACCCGGAGAGAAAATATTTGCCGGCAGCAAATAACGATCTGGGTTATGCGAAGGCAACGCATTATATTTTACAATACCAGAAACTGAGTAATAACCGGATTTTCAGAACAGAAATATTTTATAAAAAATACAATAACCTGTTTAAAACAACGACCGGTTTTACCGGAAGGGAAGCTGTGGCAAATAATCAGGGAAATGGGTATGCACAGGGGATTGAACTTTTCTGGAGGGATAAAAAATCCATCAAAAATCTGGATTACTGGATTTCCTATTCGTACCTGGATACCAAAAGAAATTTTTTAAATTATCCGGCATCTATACAGCCTTCTTTTGCTGCAACACATACGGCATCGCTTGTTTTGAAAAAATTTGTCTTGCCATGGAAGACCGGTTTCAATGCCAGTTACAGCATTGCCAGCGGCAGGCCCTATTATCATTTGAAATATGATAATGGTTCGGGAAAATACCAGATTGCGGATGCAGGAAAAACGATCAATTACAACAGCCTGGGATTTAGTTTAAATTATATTCCGGCCATCGGTAAACCAAATAAGAAAACCTTTATAGTATGGATATTGTCTGTTACGAATGTTTTAGGACAGGATCAGGTATTTGGATATAATTACTCATCCCTGCATGATCGCAAAGTAGCCATAACACCCGCTTCCAAAAGTTTTGTCTTTATAGGCTGTTTCATGAGCTTTGGTATTGACCGTACCCAGGAAGCTATCAATAATAATTTGTAAATACTTGTAAACTTAAATATTTATTCATGTCACATCATTATCAGATCCCCGAAGGAAAAGACCCGGAATTGTGGCGGCTTGCACAAAAAAGAGCCGGGTTTAAAAGCCACCTGATGGCTTACATTATTGTAAATATTTTTTTATGGTCTATGTGGTTTTTTTCAGGCCAGCGTATTTACCACGGAACAAATATCCCCTGGCCATTATGGACAACTGTGGGATGGGGCATTGGACTGGCTTTCCATTTTGCTGGTGCTTATATTTTCCCCAAAGTAAATACGGTTGAAAAAGAATATCAAAAACTTAAAAACAAATCATAAACTTAAAAATTGATAAAAATGAAAAATATAATCTTGTTTTTTACCGCGATGATCTTAACGATGAACGCATTTTCGCAAAGTGAAAAATATGTAGCTGCAATGAAAGCAAATATTGCTGCCATTGATACAAGTTTTAAAAACCCGCAGGATTTATTAACACTGGCAAATAATTTTGAACGCATAGCCAATGCAGAAAAAAATCAATGGCTTGCCTATTATTATGCTGCTTTTTGTCAGGTAAATTATACTTATATGGAACAGGATAAATCAAAAGTGGATGCAATTGCCGATAAGGCAACCAGCCTCATTAACAAAGCCGATTCGCTGCAGCCAGAAAACTCTGAGATCAGTTGTATAAAAAGCATGATCGCCAGTAGCCACATGATGGTAAATCCCATGCAACGGTATATGGAGTATGGTCCTGTAAGTACTATTCAACTGGAAAACGCAATGATGCAGGACCCGGCCAACCCAAGGCCTTATTATTTAAAAGGTCAGGGATTGAAATATACACCCGAACAATTTGGCGGAGGATGTAAAACAGCTACTGTGATCCTGCAAAAGGCTGTTGAAAAATATGAAACATTTAAACCGGCTTCAGAAATTTCGCCCAATTGGGGGAAACAAAGAACAGAAATGTTATTGAGTGAATGTAAATAATTTGCTGCTGCGACTGCTATTATGATTTTAGAAAATTAATTTTTTTTTATGGAACCTGAATTCAATGAACAGAACAGCTTGCAATTGATTGAGTCCATGATCAACCGTGCTAAAGATAATTTCAGTGAGAATGGTACATTGTATCTTTTGTGGGGGATCGTTGTATTTATTTGCGGAATGCTGCAGTTTATCGGTATACACTTTTTTGAATACCAGCATACAGAATATATCTGGTTTTTAACATGGGCAGTGGTCATTTACCAGGTGATATTTCTTTCGAAAAAAAGGGAAAAGGAAAAAGTAAAAACCTATACGGCCGATATCCTAAAGTATGTATGGATCTGTTTTGTTGTGTGCATGTTTCTGCTCATTTTTATCTTGATCAGTCAAAAAGCATATTACAGTATAAATCCTGCGATACTGGTTTTATATGCTGTGCCTACTTTTTTATCGGGTATTATTTTGCGATTCAGGCCCCTGGTTTACGGGGCAGTTTCCTGTTGGCTGCTGGCTGCCGGCAGCATTTTTGTTTCTGGAGAATACCAGCTTTTATTCATTTGCGCAGCGGTACTTCTGGCCTGGATCATTCCTGGTATTTTACTGCGTTTAAAATTTAAAAACCAACACTAAATGGAAAAGGATCAAGAGCTCTCAAACGAAAAAAGTCTGGAGATTATCCACCTGATGATCAACCAGGCAAAAACAAATATTACTGATAATGGCCTTAGCTGGCTTCTTTGGGGAACCATGATCTTTCTGGCTTCGGTCTCAACGTATATTTTTATAGAGATTGGTTCAGATAGCATTTTCATGGGGTGGAATATATTTGGTTTGGTCACCATTGTTTTATTGAGTTATCAGGTATTTAAACCAAAAAGAAAACCTGTCCGCACGTATGTTGATGACCTGCTGAAACTGGTTAATATCGGTTTCTTCATTTGCATTTTCACCATCATTTTTTCCATCAATGTTGCCGTAAGTCCGAATAGCGGATTTGGTTTTTTCTTAATGATTTTTGCTTTTCTGATGTTGATACAGGGAGGGGCTTTACGTTCCAGGGCATTAATGGTGGGGGCTGCGGTAAACTGGGCAGGAGCAATCGCTATATTTATCAACAAAGATTTTAAATACGATATGCTTATTATGGCAGCAGCTGTGCTGGCAGGATACATAATACCGGGATTGATCCTGAGGGCACGGTATAAGAAGTTGAAAAAATAACTTGAAATAATTCAGATCTTAAAAATGGAATTTAAAGAACTTGATCCCATATTGCATTCGCAGTTACGCCTGGCCGTGATCAGTTTGCTTATTGCATTAAAAGAAGCTGAATTTACTTTCTTAAAGGAAAAAACGAACGCAAGTTCAGGGAATTTAAGTGTGCAGATCAACAAACTAAAGGACGCGGAATATATAGAAGTTACAAAACAATTTAAGGATAATTATCCCCAAACAATCTGCAAAATAACCCCTAAGGGAATTGATGCATTTGAATCATATGTGCAGGCATTGCAATCATATATGAAACCGGGATAAATAAATATTACTTTCTTATTTTTTAAATTAATCCTCGGTAATTTTTTCATCAACGGCATTTGCAATAACCGCAGAACTGATATTTTTTAAAGGATTTTGATATTGTCTTTGATATTCTTCCCGGTTGTTGATGATATCGATGCATTTGTAAAGCGCTTGCCGGAGGGAAGATTCGTCTGCAATGCCTTTCCCGGCTATATCAAAAGCCACTCCATGATCGGGAGAAGTTCTGACTACATTTAATCCTGCTGTGAAATTTACGCCTTCACCAAAGGCAAGCGATTTGAACGGTATCAACCCCTGGTCATGATACATGGCAAGTACTGCATCAAATTTTTCATAATGTCCTCTTGCAAAAAAAGCATCTGCAGGATAAGGGCCAAAACAAAAAACATCTTTTTGTTTCGCATCTCTGATCGCCGGTTTGATGATCTCCAGGTCTTCTTTGCCTATCAAACCTTCATCTCCTCCATGAGGATTCAGGGATAGGACTGCAATTTTCGGCTTACGTATCAGGAAATCCTTTTTAAGAGAATTATTCATAACCAGCAATTTGCTTAAAATACTTTCACGGGTTACAAATTGTGCAATTTCTTTTACCGGTACATGTTCAGTTAATAATGCAACCTTCATGTTCTCGGCAATCATAAACATAGCAACATCAGCCGCATTGAAATATTTCTTTAAAAAAGGAGTGTGTCCTGTAAAGTTGAAATTGGCAGATTGAATATTTTTTTTGTGAATAGGAGCTGTCACCAATCCGTCAATTATGCCGGATTTTAATGCTTCTGTAGCTTTTTGTAAACTGATAACCGCATATTTACCTCCAAGGTCATTCAGTTCACCCGGAGTAACAGCAACATCTTCTTCCCAGCAATTAAAAACATTGATTTGCTTGGGGTTAAAGCGGCTGTTGTCTTTAGCAATTGCAGCATTTAAATTAATATCCGGCAAGCTCTTGCGATAAAAATTGAACAGCTTGTTATTTCCAAAAATAACCGGCGTGCAAATATCAAGTATCCTGTTATCTCCCAGCGTTTTTAAAATTATTTCTATTCCAATGCCATTTATATCACCACACGAAAAACCGATGATTGGTTTTCTATCAATACCTGTATTCATTTCTTTTATAATTAATGCGTAAAAATACAACATCCACCGTTATAAAACTTGTAGATAAAACAACCAACTGATGTAAAACTACCCGGGAGATTTGTATTTATCGCATTATGTGTAAATAACCCGGGTTTAATTGCAATAAAAAATCGGAATAAACGTATTATAAGTTGTCATATTAAAAAATCAACAAGTATCCAGTATTTGAAAAACTATTCATCATGAAACGCTTTCGCCCAATTTTTTTGCTTGCGATATGCATTTTTTTAAATTCTTATTTAAAAGCAGATGATATATTAATTCCATTTGGTTCAAATCTGGGTGGAGCACCTGCATGGAAATTTAAAGGAGGAGGTACCAATTTGAATGGGATTGCCTGGAAAGATCTTGGATATATTGAGTCTGGCTGGGTTACCGGAAATGCTGCTTTGGGTTTTGGGGTCAATCCTCCGGTAAGGAATACGGCAATTCCGGAAAACAGTTCAGCAGGCGGCGGCGGTATCAGCGGGGCTAGATATCCCACTTTGTATTTCAGAAAAACAATCAACATTCCTGATCCGGGTGCTTATGCAGCCTTTTTTATCCGGGCCAAATTTGATGATGGTATTGTTATCTGGGTTAATGGAGTAGAAGCTTTCAGAAATAATATCAATCAGAATCCGGTTTATACCGATTTGGCTCCCGTTGCAATCACCAATAACGGAGCAGATATTTACAGCAATACGATCGGCTCTACTTTATTTGTAGCCGGCGATAATATCATTGCAGTGGAAATTCATCAAAATACGTTAACCAGCAGTGACTTGTTTTTTGATATGGAACTTACCGGTTTAAGTACTTTGACTGCAGCATTAACCCGCGGGCCCTATTTACAAATGGGTAATCAAACAAGTATTACTATCCGTTGGAAAACAGATATTGCCACCGATTCCAGGATCAGATGGGGCACCAGCTTTGGGTCTTATCCAAATTCTGTTGATGATGCAACGTTTACAACGGAACATATAGTTAGTATCAGTGGCCTTTCTCCTGATACAAAATATTTTTACAGCATTGGAAGTACTTCACAAATTTTACAGGCTACCAATACTAATTATTTATTAACAATGCCGTTATCCAATACAATCCGCAAATTGCGATTTGCCGCTTTTGGCGACTGTGGTAATAACTCTACCAACCAGGTTGATTCTAAAAATGCTTTGTTAAGCTATATCGGCAACAATGATTTAGATGCAGTAATTACTTTAGGCGACAATGCATACAGCAGCGGCCTCGACAATGAATTCCAAACAAACTTTTTTGATGTGTATAAAAATGATTTACTGAAAAATAAAAAATTATTTACTTCTCCCGGTAATCATGATTACGGTAACAGTTCAGCAAATACCGGGGTAAGGAACAATGCATATTATAACAGTTTCAGCTTACCTGCAAATGCAGAATGCGGCGGACTTGCTTCCGGAACAAAAGCTTATTATTCATTTGATATCGGCGACGTGCATTTTGTTTCCCTGGATAGTTACGGCAAAGAAAACGTGAATACGACTAAAGTGTATGATACACTGGGGGCACAGGCATTGTGGGTAAAAAACGATCTGAATGCCAATACCAAAAAGTGGACTATCGTATATTTTCATCACCCCCCATATACAAAAACAAGTCATGATTCGGATGCAGAATCAACTGATCTGGGCGCAATGAGAGAAAATTTTATACGCATACTTGAAAGATATGGTGTTGACCTCGTTTTATGCGGTCATAGTCATGGTTATGAACGAAGCTACCTGTTAAAGAATTATTATAAGGCTAATGCAGGTGATCCTTCCGTACTCGAAAACAATTTTAATTTTGCTACGCATACTGCAACGGGGAATAACCGAAACGGATTGTATAATGGTACTGCAAATTCCTGTGCTTACAATTATAATTCAGGAAAATTTAATCACGGCAGCGTGTATGTTGTTGCCGGATCTGCCGGCCAGATTGGAGGAACTTCAACAGGATATCCGCACAATGCCATGTTCTATTCGAATGTAAGTAATGGCGGAACCTTGTATTTGGAAGTAGACAGTAACCGTTTAAATGCAAAATTTGTTTCTTATAACGGTACCGGTGGTTCGATGGTCCCTTTTTTAAGAGATTCATTTACCATTTTCAAAGATGTAAATAAGGTGAATGATATCGTGATCACTAAAAATACCCCGTTGATTCTGAACGCATCCTGGAGAGGAAATTATGTATGGCCGAATAATGGGTCTGCAACTACAAGATCGGTAAATATCAATACATCTGTGGAAGGTACTTACGACTATACGGTAAGAGATGCCAATAATTGCCTGAAAGATTCTTTCCGGGTTATAATAACAGTACCGGTCGCCGTTAATTTAAATGCATTCACCGCTTCACTTAAAAAAGACATTGTATCACTCGAATGGTCAACTGCTCAGGAAATAAATAATCATTTTTTCAGTATAGAAAAATCATCGGATGGAATTTCATTTAACCGATTGGCAAATATAAATGCAGTAGGAAACTCTTCAATCCTTTCAAACTATCATATCAATGACATGCAACCGGTAGACGGATTTAATTATTACAGATTATCTCAAACAGATATTGATGGAAACCGGAAAAACCTGGAGGTTAAAAAGATCTATTATAAAGGGTCGAAAGAATTCAAAACATCTGTTGTAAATGCTGGTCAGGGTATCGTCAATATCGCCATTCAAAATGCCGGCCCTGGAATGGTATCTGTAAAAGTGATAGATATTATGGGTAGAGATATTTTGTTGAAAACGAAGCATACAGATTCCGGCAATGCTAACCAACAAATTCAACTGCAAAAAGGAATTTATGTACTTATTATAACAAATGCTAATGGGAAAACCATCAGCAAAAAATTACTGGTCAATTGATAATAAAAATTTAAATAATTCGTTCAATTTCAGGGCAAAGAAGGATTGCTCTGATTTATCCTATTAACTTGCTATGAAAAAAAGTATACATTTTGTTGTTTTCATCCTTTTGTTGTTTTCAACAGTCGTTGATGCACAGGTTATACGACCATTTGCAGCAAGGTATTATAACCCTTCACAAAATGGGAGTATTGTTTATGTATCCAATAGTATTGTTTCTACATCAAATGTTGGACCAGGGAGCCCCGGTACCGGAGAAGTTCCCCCTACAGGTAGCACCACAAACAATGCCGGAGTAGGTATAAATATTGATGTTGACAATACTACCACAACGCTGTTTCCATATGTTACTCCCTGGAGATATCTGGATAATAATACCCGTCCGCTTAATTGGCAAACTGTTTTATACAATGATGCAGCATGGGCTTTAGGCAATGCTGAATTTGGCTATGGTGATGGTGATGAGGTTACCTGTGTCAGATATGGCGGAGGTTACGGAACCTGTCCTGCAGTGCCAGCCTGTAATCCAACACCAGCAGGTTGTAACAGTAAATACATTACTACTTATTTTAGAAAAGTAATTAATATAGCCAATCCTGCAGCATTCACGAATATGATCATGAATGTTGTGAGAGATGATGGTATTGTGATTTATGTAAATGGAATTGAAGTGGCCCGGAATAATATGCCTGCCGGAGTTCCTTTGCACAGTACACTGGCTTCTTCTGCAATCGGTGGCGCAGCAGAATCTACCCCGATAACTTTTAATTTAAGTCCTGCATTGTTTGTAGTTGGTCTAAATACCATTGCAGTAGAAGTTCACCAGGATCAGATAACAAGTTCTGACCTATCGTTCAGAATGGAATTACAAGGTTTTAATGATCAGGGAACTTTTAATTCATCCACTGCCGACCTGAATTTAGCCACCTGTTCAGATGTATTATTTGCAGGCTTGTATTGGGCTGCAGGCGAAGGTTCCAATACAAAAAGCACTGCCTGGATTGTTGGAGAAAATACCTGTAAAATAAAATTACCGGGTGCGGCAACTTATACAACCCTTGTATCCACACAAACAGATTATTGGAACAGTATTTTGATTCCAGGTTATTCTCATACAGGTTATCAATGTTTTAAAGACATCACTTCGATGATCAATACATCTAATCCAAATGGAACCTATGCAGTTGGAAACGTTTTGCCAGCTCTTGGAATTGGGGATGCCTATGGCGGCTGGACCATTGTGATCGTTTATGCAAATCCTTCACTTCCACCCAGGAACCTCACCGTTTTTGATGGTTGCGCAGCTGTAAAAAGCGGAAGTGGAAATGTGGATATTGGGATAAATGGGTTTTTAACGCCCCCCGGAGGGCCGGTTAGTTGTGAATTAGGGGCATTGGTATATGATGGAGACCGGAATTCTCAAGATGGTTTTCAATTCAGACAGGCAGGTGCAGCAGGCTTTTATGACCTAACTCCCACAGCCAATAATCCAACAAGTAAAGCAAATGATATGTGGAACAGCGTAGTTGCTTATAAAGGGGCCGTTGTTACCACCCGAAATCCTGCATTTCAGAATACTTTGGGTTATGATGCAAACATCATTAATCTTCCCAATGCGGGAAATGCGCAATTAGGTAATACCAAAACATCTGCAACTGTACGCTTTTTCTCCCCTTCTGAAAATTATGTTGTACAGGTATTGACTACGACCATATCACAATATACACCAACCTATACATTTAATAAATCTGCAACGGATATTAATGGTGGAACACTTCAGCCGGGAGATAGTTTACGTTACCAGATTAACTTTAGTAATGTAGGTAATGATGCAAGCACCAACACAGTAATTACTGATAATATTCCCGTGGGAACCACATTTATTCCCGGAAGTATAAGAATCAGCGGTGTGGTTAAAACAGATGCAGTAGCAGATGACCAGGCTGATTATGATATGGTTAATAAACGGGTTATTTTCCGGGTTGGAACCGGTGCCAACGGAACTACTGGGGGTAATATCGGAACAGGGGTTGCAGGAAATGTAATGTTTTCTGTAGTTGTTGCATCCTCTTGTGAAGTTTTGAATTGTATCGGCACCATCAATAATACGGCAAGAATAAATTATCAAGCCCAAACTTCCGGAGTAAGTTTATTTGATTCAAGTGGAGTAAATACAGCAGGTTGTACGATTCCGGGTGCTGTATCACATACCCCGGTTGGGGCATGTTATACACCAGGTGATACCCTGATCGTTAATATATGTCCGGTTATTTCTGTGCTTCTTCCCTGGAATAAATATGGAGGATATACGATTTATAAAGACAAACCTTTTATTGCTACCAATATTTATGACTATTCAATTCCGGTTTCTTCCTCCCATGTTTACTGGGCATATTTTAATGGAGGTCCCGGATGTTCCGATACAATTATGATCAACATGATTATAACCCCCTGTATCGATATTGATGATGACAACGATGGTATACCAGATTATGTGGAGTTTAATAATCCATTGTCTTTACTAGACCATAACAGCAATGGTATTCCAAACTGGAACGACCCGGCTTATCCCGGTTACGTGGATAATAATTCTGATAATATAAATGATAATTTTGATTGGGGAGCTGATAGCGACAATGACGGTATTCCAAATTTCAACGATTCGGATTTCTGGGTTCCCTGGGTGGATGTAAATGGGGATGGAGTAAATGACGCGAGTGACAAAGACTTAGATGGTATTCCCAATCAATATGATCTGGACAGCGACAATGATGGTATTCCGGATACCGTTGAATCCTATGGTGTGGATACAAACGGAGATGGCATAATAGACAACTATATCGATACCGACAATGACGGTTTTTCACAAAATGTGGATGCAAATAATACCGGCGTAAACGGATCAGGTGTTGGATTAGGTCCCCAGGATCTGGATGGAGATGGTATACCCAATTACCTGGATATTGATAGTGATAATGACGGGATCCCGGATGTGATTGAAGCCGGAGGAACAGATGCAGATAATGATGGGATAATTGATGGATATGTTGATTCGGATGGCGATGGTTTTTCAGATAATGTAGACGGAGATGTGGGGAATGATGGGATAGCAGAAAATTCAGCAAATGCATTACTGAGAACTGGTCCGGATACAACCCCGGTTGATGGGCGTGCGGATAGTTATCCATATAAAAATATGGACAACGATAAAAGGGCAAACCCTTATGATCTGGATAGTGATGGCGATGGCATTGTAGACGTTATTGAAGCAGGATTCCCGGATACAAATTATGATGGTTTTGCAGATGGGCCTCGTGGACTTGATGGATGGAATATTGCGATCAACGCAAGAGTTAATCTGGGCTTATACAATACCGACGGGTTTGGGAACCCCGATTATCTGGATATAGATGCAGATGATGACGGCATTCCGGATAATATAGAAGGACAAACAACTGCCAGTTATAAATTACCCTTGAATGTTGATAGTGATAACGATGGTATAGATAATGCATATGATGCCTTTGCAGGATTTGGCGGATCGGGAATTTTCCTTTCAGATAAAGACGGGGATAACCTGCCAGATTACCGTGATCTGGATACCGATTCTGATGGGATACCAGATATCGTGGAAGGAAATGATTTTAACCGCAACGGTATTGCAGATGATAATGTATCACTTACTTTTCTGGATACGGATGGCGACGGACTTGACAATAGATTTGATTCACTGAATTCAGTTATCAATATTAAAGGCACTTCCTATAATATGGGAAATGGCGGAAATACAGTGGGAGATCCGGCCCCGGGCGGAAGAACCCCGGTACAAAAAACCAATGCCGGACAACCGGACAGGGATTGGCGTTATGTTGGGTATGTTTTAAATGTACAATTTTTAGAATTTGCTGCCGTTTCACAGATCAGCAATGTATTACTGAACTGGGGGATCATTTCTCCGGTAAAAATAGATCGGTTTGAAATAGAACGCAGTACAGATAACAGTTTGTTCGAAAAAGTGGCAACAGTAAATGGCGATATCAGCTTTAATGAACTGCAGAATTTTACACTGAATGATAATACCAGCAATGTAAACAGTGAATTGATCTATTACCGCCTGAAAGTGATCGCAGAAAATAAGCAGGTAAAATTCAGCAATGTGATCCTTGTCAGGAAATACATTAATAAAACAATGGTGAACATTCAGCCAAATCCGGCTGCTGACGTTACTTCTGTGATCTTTTTTGCAGAAAGAGAAAGCGAAGTAAGTATCCGTTTGGTTGATGTAGTTGGAAAAACAATGTTTTTTCTTAAGCAAAAAGTATTCAAAGGCAATAACGTTATTCAGCTAAATTCCCTTTCAAAGTATAGCAATGCAGTATATAGTTTGCAGGTGATGATCAACGATGAAGTAATTACTAAAAAACTGGTCATACAAAATAAATAAAATCCACTTAACAGGTAATCAGCCTCTTCTTCGGAAGAGGCTTTTTTTATGTTAGTTTTGCATCTATGTTTACATTAAAGAAATCACTGGGTCAGCATTTTTTGAAAGAGGAGAAAATCATTGACCGGATCATTGCCGTTTTAATGGAAGATCCGTTTACCCATTTACTGGAAGTAGGGCCGGGAGCCGGGGCACTTACAAAAAAATTGATCGAAATACCTTCCATAGAATTCAAAGCCGTAGAACTGGATAATGAAAAAGTGGAATTCCTGCAGAAAAAATACAATAAACTGCAGCACAATATTATCCATAAAAGTTTTTTGGATATTGATAAACCTTTTGAACAGCCATTTACAGTGATCGGGAATTTTCCGTATAATATTTCCACACAGATACTCTTTAAAATACTGGAATGGAAAGAGGAGGTACCTGTTGTGATCGGTATGTTTCAAAAAGAAGTGGCATTAAGGGCCGCTGCAGTTCCGGGAAGTAAGGTCTATGGTGTTTTAAGTGCTTTGATACAACCTTATTACGATATTGAATACCTGTTTGATGTGCCTCCGGAAAGTTTTACGCCGCCACCAAAGGTCATGAGCGGTATGATCCGCTTAAAAAGAAGAACAACCAGCCTGGATGTAAAATCAGAAAGAGCCTATTGGGTATTGGTAAAAACTGCATTTAACCAACGAAGAAAAACAATGAGAAATGCAGTAAAAAGCCTGTTTGACGCGGAAATATTAAAAGAAGATATCTTTAATTTACGTGCTGAAGCATTGAGTATTGAAACATTTGCCTCCCTTACCTATAAAATGAAATGAGATGAAAAAAATATTGGGACTGGTAACCATCTTAACCCTCGTACTTACCGGTTGTTATACACCAAGGTATGTTTACAGCCCCTCTGCACACAATGTTCCGGTACTGTTTGAAAAAAATGATTCAAAGATCTCCTTTAATTATTCCACCAATATGGATACACGGGCAACCAACAGTAAATATGACAGAAACAGAGCCAATGGTTATGATGTTCAGGCAGCTTATGCCCTCACAAAAAATATCGGGATCCAGGGAAGTTATTTTGCCCGAAAAGAAATGACCTATAACAATTCGCTGGATAATTTTTTCGACAGCAGTGTTATCAGATACAAACGGTCTTTATTTGAGTTTGGGATCGGGTACTTCACACAAATTGATACAAAACAAAAGGTGATGTTTCAGATCTTCGGTGCTGTTGGCTTTGGGAAATCTGATTTTACGGATACAGGTTTGGATGAAAATCAGCTCCTTTATAGCCGGATTCACAATGCAGAACTAACAAAATATTACCTGGAACCAACCATAAGTTTCAGAAACAAGGCGGTTTTTGCTGCTTCACTTTCCACAAGATTCAGCCTGATAAGTTTCAGGAATGTAAAAACAAATTATTCCCAGCGGGAAAAGGAATATTTTAAACTGGATAGCATTGGTCGGGGACCCAGTATGTTTTTTGAGCCTGCCTTTGTAAATTCTTATGGCTTTAATAAACTTCCGGGTCTGCGTATAGAATACCAGTTGGGTTTAAGTTTACTGCTGAGCAAGAATTTTATTGATTACCGGCGCTTCAATTTTTCTTTGGGATTGGTTTTGGACCTGCCAAAATTGTTTAAAGGGCCGGGGCAGAAAAACCCAAAATGACCGCCTTTTATAATTGGTTTCATAAATCGTAATTTTGCGAGTGTTAAAAACAGTGGGCTGATGATTGTCGGCTATTGGAAAAATCAAGTACAATGAGTTTTACAGTTAAACAAAAAGTAAGGATAGTTACCGCTGCGGCATTATTCGACGGGCACGATGCCGCGATCAATATCATGCGACGCATTTTACAAAGTAAAGGTGCTGAGATCATTCACCTGGGGCATAACAGGAGTGTGGCAGATATTGTAGAATGTGCCATTGAAGAAGATGTACAGGGCATCGCTATAACAAGTTATCAGGGAGGGCATGTGGAATTTTTTAAATACATGAAAGACCTGTTGAATGAAAACGGATGTGGCCATATAAAATTATTTGGAGGAGGTGGTGGAACCATTCTGCCATCAGAGATCGAAGAACTGCATCAATACGGCATTACGAGAATATACAGCCCGGATGACGGAAGGACAATGGGGCTTGAAGGGATGATCGAAGATGTGATCAGGCAATGTGATTTTCCGCTAAATGGTAATTTAAAGATCAACGGTGATTTAAAACTGGGAGAAGCCAGGGATATCCGGAAGATCGCAAGATCCATTTCAAATGTAGAAAATGGGAATGCATCTTCAAACGATGAAATAAAAATTGAAAACCCGAATCCTCCGGGTAAAAATCCCGTATTGGGAATTACCGGTACCGGCGGTGCCGGAAAAAGCAGCGTAACGGATGAGATTGTACGCCGTTTTTTGAATAATTATCCGGATAAAACAATTGCTGTTATTTCTGTAGACCCCAGCAAGAAAAAAACCGGCGGCGCCCTTCTTGGCGACCGTATTCGCATGAATGCCATTTCTTCTCCGCGTGCATATATGCGTAGCCTGGCAACAAGAGAGAGCGATAAAGCGCTTAGTAAATATGTGCAGGAAGCCATTGATATTTGTAAGTTATCAGGATACGATCTGATCATCCTCGAAAGTGCAGGTGTAGGCCAGAGTGATGCCTCCATCCTGGATTACTGCGATATCAGTATGTATGTGATGACACCTGAATATGGTGCTCCATCCCAGTTGGAAAAAATAAATATGCTTGATTATGCTGATGTGGTTTGTGTGAATAAATTCGACAAGGCCGGTGCATTGGATGCATTACACGATGTGCGCAAACAATATAAACGCAATCATGCATTATGGAATGCCAAAGACGAAGACCTTCCTGTAGTAGGAACGATTGCTGCACAGTTTAATGACAAGGGCGTTAATGAATTGTTCGAAAGACTGATGGAGAAGATCGTTGAAAAAACTGGTGTTTCTTATCAGGGAGATATAATACATCATGCGCATAAAAATGATACCAGCAATCAATCAACCATCATCCCTCCAAAAAGAGTCAGGTATTTAGCAGAGATCTCTGAAACGATTGCTGAATATGATGCATGGGTTAAAGAACAAAGCAGGATAGCTACACAATTATACCAGGTTGAAGGCAGCTTGAAGGCACTTTCTGCTGTTTCTGCATCCGGATCCCTGACAGATGAATTGATGAAAATAAAATTTTCACTGGAAGAAAACCTTTCTCCCGAATGTAAAAAACTCATTTCATCCTGGGACGTTACACAGGAACGTTATAAGAAAGAATTTTATGAATTCAGTGTAAGGGACAAAATAATCAAACAGCCACTTACTTACAAGAGTCTATCGGGTACCGTTATCTCAAAAGTGATCCTGCCAAAATATAAAGACTGGGGCGATATTCTTACCTGGCAGTTGCAGGAAAATGTTCCCGGAGAATTTCCGTTTACAGCAGGAGTATTTCCATTGAAAAGAGAAGGGGAAGACCCCACAAGAATGTTTGCCGGTGAAGGTGGGCCCGAAAGAACGAATAAAAGATTTCACTATGTGAGCCTGGGACAGCCGGCAAAAAGACTCAGTACCGCATTTGACAGCGTAACGTTATACGGTGAAGACCCAGCCCACAGGCCTGATATTTATGGAAAAGTCGGAAACAGCGGCGTGAGTATTGCTACAGTAGATGATGCAAAAAAATTGTACAGCGGATTTGATCTGTGCGATCCAAAAACATCTGTAAGCATGACCATCAACGGACCTGCACCGATGCTGTTGGCATTTTTTATGAACGCTGCTATTGATCAGCAATGTGAAAAATACATTCTTGAAAATGGACTTAAGGATGAAGTAAATAAGATCATCGAAGCAAAATACAGTATTCAAAAGCTGCCTAAATATATCGGTACTGATGGCAAAGAAGTCTCACCAGAGGGAGGGGAATTAAATGGGGCTTTACCTTCCGGCAATGATGGCCTTGGATTAAGATTGCTTGGACTTAGCGGAAAAGATGTACTGCCTTCTGAAGTGTATGAGAAAATAAAAGCCAATGCTTTGTCAACCGTCAGGGGAACAGTGCAGGCTGATATTTTAAAAGAAGATCAGGCACAGAATACCTGTATTTTTTCTACAGAGTTTGCACTCAAACTGATGGGAGATGTACAGCAATATTTTATCGATAACAAGGTTCAGAATTTTTACAGTGTAAGCATCAGTGGTTATCATATTGCAGAAGCTGGCGCCAATCCGATCACGCAACTTGCATTTACACTTTCCAATGGATTTACCTATGTGGAATATTACCTGAGCCGCGGAATGCAGATTGATGATTTTGCTCCAAACCTTTCTTTCTTCTTCAGTAACGGCATGGATCCGGAGTATAGTGTAATTGGCCGCGTAGCCAGGCGTATCTGGGCCAAGGCTATGAAAAATAAATACAAAGCCAACAGCCGCAGCCAGAAATTAAAATACCATATTCAAACAAGTGGAAGAAGTCTGCATGCCCAGGAAATAGATTTCAATGATATCCGTACAACACTTCAGGCACTCTATGCCATTTATGATAATTGTAATTCATTACACACAAATGCATACGACGAAGCTATTACAACTCCAACAGAAGAAAGTGTACGCAGGGCAATGGCAATTCAGCTTATCATTAACCGTGAGTTGGGGACTGCAAAAAATGAGAACCCGAATCAGGGGTCTTTTTTGATTGAAGAATTAACTGATATCGTTGAAGAAGCAGTGTTGGCAGAATTCAACAGAATTACAGAAAGAGGGGGTGTTTTGGGTGCGATGGAACGAATGTATCAACGCAATAAGATCCAGGAAGAAAGCCTTTTTTATGAAACGCTGAAGCATTCGGGTGAATATCCGATCATTGGTGTAAATACTTTTTTGAGTAAGGATGGTTCTCCCACAATTTTACCAACGGAAGTTATCAGATCAACAACAGAAGAAAAGGAATTTCAAATAAGAACATTGGAGTCTTTTAAAGAAAGACACAAAGAAAAATCTGCAGAGATGCTTCGCAATTTGCAGATGGTTGCAGTAAAAAATGGCAACTTGTTTGAGGAGTTAATGGAAACGGTTAAATTTTGTTCTCTCGGTCAGATCACTAATGCATTGTATAGTGTAGGTGGTCAGTATCGCAGGAATATGTAAAAGAAGATTTAACCTGATTTCGTTCTTAATAAAATTACCACAGAACACTTATTATATGTAGCAAAAAACAGGGGAGATCAAATAGTATACAAAAGAATAATAATATTTT
>JBBKWV010000170.1:0-11303 GCA_037969135.1 Ferruginibacter sp. | reverse complement strand
GTTCCTGGTTCTTAATTAAATATAATTTATTAATTCGGAGGGATTTTATTTTTCCATAAAATAAACAAAACGTAAATCCAATCTATTCCTTACAGAATAAATAGCAAGCGGTATATCTTTGAATCCTGGTATGCAATTTTGATTTTTAAATCAATCTCAAACCGATTCATTTAATTTTTTCGGATCGTTATGATCTGCAGGATTCTCGTCACTTTTTTGTGGTAATAACAAAAGTGGTATATCCGTATGGAAAATCATTTTTTTAGTAAAACTTTCCGTAAATATTTTTTCGAGAAAATCATGCTTATATGGTATCATTGCCAACAGATCAACAGTATGTTCCTTAATGAACCCATCAAGTGCCTTAATTACATTTTCTCCTGTTGGAAATTCAAAAACAGGATTCATACTTTTAAGCTGATTAATAAATCCGGCAGGCCGGAATCTCATTTCATATTCCGGATTAAACCCTTCATCAACCACCCATACAACAGACAAACCTGAATTAAATGATGCTCCCAATGCTTTCAAAACCTCAAAATTTATAGATTCATTTTCCGGATTAAAATCACTGGCAAGGGCCATATTCTTAATAGGCCGGTAAACTGCATTTTCCGGAATAACCAACAGGGGAATATCGGTTTTTGCTGCAAGGGCGGATGTAGTACTGCCAAATATTTTCCTTATCCCCTTTGCATTCCCTTTCATTGCACAAACAATCAAATCTACATTCCGGTGAGTCGCCTCAGTGATAATCGTATTTACAGTGCTACCTTCTGCCCCACATATTTCTATACTGACTTTTTTGTTTTCATTTATTTCAGCGGCTTCCTTTTCCAGCAAATCTTTGGCATTTCCCCATACATCTTCGGCCGTATATAAAATATAACTCTCCGGGATCTGCAATGGAGCCTGATACACATGAAACAACAGCAGCCCGGCATTTAACTGTCCTGCCAGTTCAACTGCATAACGTCCGGCATTTTTAGAAGCCTCTGTAAAATCTGTAACTATTAAAATATTTTTCATTTAATTCAAAAGTAATCTGGATGGCAATTTTACTTAATGAGGTTTGTTTCAGAAAAGAATGACTGATATCATGTTTATTTATGGCAGCTATCATATAACAAGTTAATTTCCAGCAATAAATTTGAGATACAGTTTTACTAAAATGAGCGGCTGTTGGGATTTTGAACTTAATTAGTAAAGAAATCATAGGACTTAATCATAAAATGAAAAATATGCTGGGAGAATTAAATGAAATGCAGGTGAATAATTTATTAATGAGTCAGGCAGTTGGCAGACTGGGATACAGCAATGGGAAACAACCATACATTATTCCTGTAACCTATGTTTATGATGGTGAGAATATTTATGGTCAATCACATGAAGGAATGAAGCTTGATATCATGAGGAAAAATCCGGCAATTTGTTTCCAGACAGATTTGATTCTGAATATGGCAAACTGGCAAAGCGTGCTGGTGCTGGGCAGTTTCCGTGAACTGAAGGGCAAAGCAGCAGAAAAAGCAAGAGAACTCCTGTTTAGCCGTGTACTTCCTTTAATGACAAGTTCAACTGTTCATGCACACGAACACAAAGTATCAAGCACGGTTAAAGATGATAACAGAATAAAACCAGTGATGTATTGTATAAAAATTAAAAAGAAAACCGGCAGGTTTGAAAAACAATAAAAAGGAACAACGCAAAACCTGCATGCAATCGCAGAATTTACATAATCGTTTTTCCTGATAAATATCAGGCTACATGGTTATCAGCGTCATTCATCGTAGAAAATTTGCTATATATATTTGGGAATAAAAATAAGATTATATCAATATGAAAAAAAATACAGGCAATACAGACAGGGCTATCAGGATTTTACTGGCAGTTGTTTTCAGTATATTAAATATAAGTGGTATTGTTGGCTCACCTGCCAGCATCATATTATGGGTGGCCGTTGCAATACTGGCTCTCACAGCTATTGCAGGCAGTTGTCCATTGTACTCTTTATTTGGCATCAATACATGTACCCGAAAAAAAACAGTTTAACTGCAGATTAAACCATTTACTAATTGCATTTCGACCGGAGCAATTGATTTCTAAATGCAGGTTAAATTGAAATTTGTTGTAAAAGGTTATTTCCGTTAACTATATGTGATTTTCTATACAGAGATCAGCATACTGATAAACATCAGTTTACCCTTTGACATTTATCATCTGTACCATTTCAGCAAAAATATAGTTTTGCTGAAATCATCTTACCATTAATCAAACAATAAATACGACGTTGGTTCATTGCTTTCACTGCGGAGATCTGTGTGAAAATACATACAAGGAAGCCGAAAAGGATTTCTGCTGTTTGGGATGTAAGCAGGTGTATCTTTTATTGAATGAAAACAACCTGTGCAATTATTACAGCTACGAAATCAATCCCGGAATAAAAGCCAAGGGTAAATTTACAAGTGGTCATTTTGCATACCTGGATGATGAAACGATTGTACAGCAACTAGTGCAATTTACCAGTGAAACGCATACCAATATTACGTTCAGTTTACCACAAATGCATTGTTCTTCCTGTGTTTACCTCCTAGAAAACCTGCACCGCATTGAACCGGGGATCATTTCCTCCCGTTCCAATTTCCAACGAAAGGAAGTTTTTATATCCTTTAATCCCGCTTTGATCACATTGAGAAAAGTAGTTGAATTACTTTCCTTTACCGGATACGAACCGGTTATCAGTTTAAATAACATTGCAGAAAACGATAAGCCGGTAAAGAAGAAGTTGCCGGAAAACAGAAAACAGATCTATCGGATTGGCATCGCCGGTTTTTGTTTTGCCAATATCATGATGCTCAGTTTTCCGGAATATTTCTCATCCGGGATCATTGATGAAAAAGGACTGAAGGAAACCTTTACCTGGTTAAACCTGTTTCTTTCTCTTCCCGTTTTGTTTTTCAGTGCATCTGGAATTTTTATTTCCGCCTGGAAAGGATTGCGGCAACGCTTTATAAATATCGACAGCCCCATTGCCCTCGCGATCATTGTAACCTTTGCCAGGTCGTATTATGAGATCATCAGCGGACAGGGCGCCGGGTTTCTTGATTCGGGCAGCGGCATTGTTTTTTTTATGCTTATTGGCAGGTGGTTCCAGGATAAAACATATGATTCTATTTCATTTGACAGGGATTACCGATCCTATTTTCCATTGGGAGTAACAGTAAAAAATGAAAATAAAGAATTGAATATCCCTGTTACCAAATTGAAAATAAATGACCAGATCATTATCCGCAATGAAGAAATGATCCCGGCAGATGCCCTCCTGTTAAAAGGAAATGCAAATATTGATTATAGCTTTGTGAGCGGAGAAGAAAGGACAGTAAAAATAAATCCCGGTGAATATGTTTATGCAGGTGGCAAACAAATGGGCAGTTCCATTGAGTTGCAGATATTGAAAGAAGCTTCCCAAAGTTATATTACCGAATTATGGAATAACGACATTTTTAATAAACCAAAAACCGGGGAACAATCTTTCATACATCCCTGGAGCCGTTATTTTACCATTGTGTTGTTCATTATTGCCATTGCCACTGTTATTTTCTGGTGGATCTTCAATCCCTCAAATATTCTCCCTTCTTTAACGGCAGTTTTAATTGTTGCCTGCCCCTGTTCCTTATTGTTATCAGCTACATTTACTTATGGTAATATGCTCCGGATCTTTGGCAGAAATAAACTGTACCTTAAAAATGCATCGGTTATAGAAAGCCTTGCAACTGTTGATAGCATTGTATTTGATAAAACCGGCACCATCACCAGGCCAAATCATAATACCATTGATTATAAGGGCACTCCGTTATCTGAATCTGAAAAAGGAATGCTCAAAAAAATAAGCAGTCAATCTGTTCACCCACTCAGTGTACTACTAGCAACATATTTTGAACAATTTCCGGATCAGCAGACTGTGGTTCGTAATTACCATGAAATTGCCGGACAGGGCATTGCCGCTTTGGTAAATGGTATACAGGTAAAAATGGGTTCAGCAAATTTTATAAATGAACGAATCTCTGAGAAGATCAGCCTGGATTCCGGCTCCCATGTTCACGTACAGATCGGTGGAAAAATAAAGGGGCGTTTCTGCATCGGCAACCAATACCGGAAAGGTATAAAAAAAGAAGCTGGTTTATTAAAAAATGCAGGATACAATATGTTTGTTTTATCCGGCGATCATGATGGAGAAAAAGAAAACCTGCAATATATATTTGGCGATTCAACCATTTTAAAATTCAGGCAAACACCGGAAGAAAAATTAATCTTTATCAGGCAATTGCAGCAAAACAATCAAAAAGTGATGATGATTGGTGATGGCCTCAATGATGCTGGGGCCTTAATGCAGGCTGATATTGGAATTGCCGTAAATGAAAACTCAGCTCAGTTTACCCCTGCATGTGATGCTATCCTCAACGGCAGTAATATCAAAGATCTGAGTAAACTATTGAATTATTCCAAAGCGGGAAAAAAAATTGTTACTGCCAGTTTCATTCTTTCAATTCTGTATAATATTGCCGGGCTTTCATTCGC
The DNA here is from genome assembly GCA_037969135.1 of Ferruginibacter sp. Lineage (GTDB taxonomy): Bacteria > Bacteroidota > Bacteroidia > Chitinophagales > Chitinophagaceae > Ferruginibacter. The sequence continues at coordinate 6,728 of JBBKWV010000170.1, read as the reverse complement.
AGTAAGTGCAAACCTGTCACCTATGGTTGCAGCCATTCTTATGCCGGCAAGCAGTATCAGCATTGTATTATTTGTTACAATGGCAACAAATTTCGTTGCCAGGCAAAAAAATCTATAACTATTTTTTATATCATACAATTTTTCACAGATGATTTTAATCATAACACATTTTGATGATCCTCATTCCCTTCTTTGGGGCAGTCAGGTACTTTTGAAAAAATAAAAAATCTCCTTTTGAGTGTATTGTTTATTCTTATTGGTATCAGTATTTTAGTGGCAGGCAGTTTCCTGGCTGCTTTTTTATGGAGCGTACATAATGGGCAATTTGATGACGACTATACCCCTTCAGTAAGGATGCTATTTGATAATAACGATAATAAAGCATCAATAAAATCACCAAAACAAAAAAGAAAAAATGCAGGTAGAAAAATTCTATTATGACAACCGGACGGTAAAAAACTTTGCGTTTGCAACCATGGTTTGGGGTGCAGTTGGCATGCTGGCAGGACTCTGGGCTTCACTACAACTTGTGTTCCCCTCTTTGAATATTACACAATATGACACATTCGGCAGGCTTCGTCCATTACACACCAATGCCGTGATCTTTGCTTTTGTGGGTAATGGAATTTTCATGGGTGTTTATTATTCTTTGCAACGATTGTGTAAAACAAGGATGTTCAGTGATAAACTGAGCAAGATCCATTTCTGGGGATGGCAGCTCATCATTGTTGCTGCAGCCATTACATTGCCACTGGGACTTTCACAGGGTGCAGAATATGCAGAATTGATATGGCCAATTGACCTGGCAATTACTGTGATCTGGGTACTTTTTGGATGGAATATGTTTGGCACGATCATCAAGAGAAGGGAAAAACATTTATACGTTGCCATCTGGTTTTATATAGCCACGTTTGTAACTGTAGCTGTACTGCATCTTGTACGATCAGGTGAGCTTCCTTACACATGGCTTAAGAGTTATAGTTTTTATGCCGGAGTGCAGGATGCACTGGTACAATGGTGGTATGGGCATAATGCAGTTGCCTTTTTCCTTACAACACCCTATCTGGGACTCATGTATTATTTTCTGCCCAAAGCGGCTAACCGTCCTGTTTATTCTTATCGGTTATCGATCATACATTTCTGGTCGTTGATCTTCTTATACATCTGGGCAGGTCCTCATCATTTGTTATACACAGCACTTCCAAACTGGGCACAGTCGCTTGGAATTGTATTCTCCTTCATGCTCATCTTTCCAAGTTGGGGAGGTATGATCAATGGATTACTCACATTACGCGGTGCCTGGGACAGGGTAAGAGATGATGTTATTCTGAAATTCATGGTGGTAGCAGTTACGGCATATGGTATGGCCACTTTTGAAGGCCCTATGCTTTCTCTGAAAAATGTGAGCGCCATCAGTCATTATACCGATTGGATCGTAGCTCACGTACATGTGGGTGCATTGGGCTGGAATGGCATGCTCACTTTTGGAATTCTATATTGGCTCATCCCCAGGATATTCGGTACCCCTTTGTATTCAAAAAAGTTAGCCAACAATCATTTCTGGCTGGGAACACTTGGTATCATTTTTTATGCAGTACCATTATACTGGGCAGGTTTTACACAAAGCAGTATGTGGAAACAATTTACGGAAAGTGGCCAGTTAAAATATTCTTTCCTGGAAACGGTTACCTACCTGAAACCCTTTTACGCAATGCGTTCTTTAGGCGGCACGTTATTTCTTACAGGAGCTTTACTGATGATATATAATTTATACAAAACAGTAAAATCAGGCAAACTGATAGCCGATGAAGAAGCAGAAGCAGCACCCCTGGAGAAAGTGTATGTAAAACATACAGGAGAACACTGGCACCGGGCAATAGAACGCAAACCGGTGCAACTCATGATCCTCAGCCTGATCGTTATATTAATTGGCGGAGCCGTTGAACTCATCCCCACTTTCCTGATTAAATCAAATGTTCCAACAATCAGCAGTGTGAAACCTTATACCCCGCTCGAATTACATGGCCGCGACATTTATGTGAGAGAAGGATGCTATGTATGTCATTCGCAGATGATCAGACCATTCAGAAGTGAAACAGAACGTTATGGTGAATATTCCAAAGCCGGTGAATTTGTATACGATCATCCATTTCAATGGGGCAGTAAGAGAACAGGTCCGGATCTTGCCAGGGAGGGTACCGGCAACCTGAAAAAATCCAATGGCTGGCATTTCCGTCATTTCAGGGAACCTTCTTCCATGAGTGAAGGGTCGATCATGCCCGCTTATGCATTTCTGCTTTCACAAAATCTCGACACGTCTGAAACAGGGGCAAAAATTAGGGCCATGCAAACTTTGGGGGTTCCTTATGAAAAAGGATTCGACAAAATTGCCAATAAAAAACTCATGCAGCAGGCCAATACCATTGTACAAAATCTGGCATCAGACAGTATACGCATTTCTCCCATAAAAGAAGTGATTGCAGTCATCGCTTATATGCAGCGGATGGGAACAGATATCAGTAAATCTAAAAATTAACTACCATGTTCAAATTCATAAAACAATATGCTGAAAAAATGGATCATGCACAGGTATACCCGATGATCTCTCTTATGATCTTTTTTTTATTCTTTATTGTACTGCTGATCTATGTAACAAAAATGGACAAATCAAGTATAACTACATTATCAAATATTCCGCTCGATGAAAACGAAGAACAAACTACTACCATACTATAAAAGTAATATCATGCGATTCACCAAAACCATTATTCCTGGAATGATTTTTATAGCAACGTTGTTTTGCAATTCTGCAATAGCACAGGATGCCGTTAATGCAAATAAAAATGTCACTTCTGCCAATAACCAGCTTTCCACCCTAATGGTGATTATCAGTTTACTGCTGGCATTCGTTATCTGGGGCATGGGGCAGGTATTGGTTACCATCGGCAGACAGGCATTGGAAAAAAGCAAAAATTCAGGAAAAACGCTGCCGGTTATTCTGCTCCTATTCTTCACTCTCTCTTCTCTTATCGGTTATGCTCAGGACAGCAACGTAGCAGAAACAGTGAATGTGGTTCCCAATTATGGCGGTATGGACAGTACGGCATTCTGGATTCTGGCATTTGTAATATTTATTGAAGTGATCGTTATATTTTTCATGATGTTTTCAATCAGGAGGATTCAAACTGAATTATTACCTCAGAAAGAAAAGATGAAAACTGACGCATTCAAAGATTGGTGGAGCAGAATGGATAAAAAATTATTCACCAAGGCTGTGTCGGTAGAAAGAGAAGCGGATATTTTACTGGATCATGATTATGATGGAATTAAAGAGTTAGACAACTCCCTGCCACCCTGGTGGAAATATGGTTTTTATATAACCATTGTAGTTGCATTTATCTATTTGATGAATTTTCATGTGCTTGGTTATGGCCAAAACCCAACAGAAGAATATCAGGAAGAAATGATCAAAGCACAGGAAACAAAAGAAATATATGATGCTAAAAATGCAGATAAGATTGATGAAAATAATATTCTAATGCCTACAGCAGAAGGGCTCGCAGCAGGCAAAGAAATATTCGTAACAGCTTGTTGGGCCTGCCATGGAAAACTGGGCGAAGGCGGTGCCGGCCCTAACCTTACGGATGATTATTGGATACACAAGGGCTCCCTTTCAGATATCTATAATATAATCAAACAGGGCGTTCCGGAAAAAGGCATGCAATCATGGGAAAAGAATTATTCACCAAAAGAGATCAATAATATAGCCGGTTTTATAAAAACACTCAGGGGATCCAAGCCGCCCAATCCCAAAGATGCACAGGGAGATTTATTTGTTGAAAATATTGTTACAGATTCTGTAATTGCAAGTAAGGATCCCGGTGATAAAAATATACAAACAGATTCTGCAAAAACAATAAATAAATAAGTTTTACAATATGCCCGAATCCAAAATACATGTGAATGCTGATATTTTCAGAGACACTGTTGCTACCATCAGCAAGGAGGGCAAGCGTAATTTTATTAACCCAAAAAAACCAAAAGGAAAACTCTATAATTTACGTACCTGGTTTAGCATATGCTACCTCATTCTGTTTTTTACCCTTCCTTTTATAAAAGTGAATGAGGAGCCATTGTTCATGTTTAATATTCTTGAACGTAAATTCATTCTGTTCGGAATGATATTCTGGCCACAGGATTTTTTCATCTTTGGTATCGGAATGCTCACATTCATCGTTTTTGTAATTTTATTTACTGTTGTATTCGGCCGGGTATTTTGTGGCTGGGCCTGCCCCCAGACAATATTCATGGAAATGGTATTCCGTAAAATTGAATACTGGATCGATGGAGATGCCACACAACAAAAGATCCTGAAGAACATGTCATGGACTGGAGAAAAAATACGCAAACGTGTTTTAAAATTTATCCTGTTTTATGTTATCTCATTTATCATTGCCAATTTTTTCCTTGCTTATATCATCAGCATGGATCAGCTGATAAATGATATCAGCAACCCGGCAGAAAGTACTGGCACACTCATATCGCTGCTGGGTTTCACAACCGTTTTTTTCTTTGTGTACTGGTGGTTTCGCGAACAGGCATGTATTGTTGTTTGTCCGTATGGCAGGTTGCAGGGTGTACTGCTGGATAAAAACTCCATCGTTGTTGCTTATGATCACCAACGCGGTGAACCCCGGGGCAAACTCAGCAGGGAAGACAATTATAAGATCAAGGATGATCATGATTGCAAATGCACAGATTGTAAAGGAGACGGTGGTTGCAACGACGTACTGAAAAAGCTGGATGCCGTACAACCTGTACCTGTTGCAGGAGACTGCATTGATTGCCACGCATGCGTAAAGGTATGCCCCACCGGGATTGATATACGCAACGGCACCCAGCTGGAATGTGTAAACTGCACTGCGTGTATAGATGCCTGTGATGCTATTATGGCAAGCATACACAAACCCGCAGGGCTGATTAGGTATGCTTCAGAGAACAGCATCATGCATGGAAAAAAAATAAATTTCAGCCGCCGGATCAAAGCGTATACCATTGTGCTGACTTTGCTGATCTTATTTCTGGCATTCCTGCTTATATCACGTACAGACCTTGATGCCAGACTCATGCGTACAGCCGGCATGACTTATACTTCCATGCCCGACGGCCGTATCAGCAATTTGTACAGCCTTAAGCTTTCAAATAAGACCCATAAAGACATCCCTGTTCACCTTAAACTGGAGAATATACCGGGTGAGATCTCGCTCATTAACAACCGGAATATTGTAATTAAAAAAGAAGACTATACAACTGTACAGTTTTTTGTGAAATTAAACAGGGCTGATGTCAGAAGCTGGAAAACATCCGTTGTAATAGGATTATATGATTCTACTAATAAAATAAAAGACATAACAGCCAAATTCATCGGACCGGAAATTTATGAATAATGATGAACGAAACATTGATAACTAAATAATTAAGATGCAATTATGAATTGGGGAAAAAAAATACTGCTCGTTTATATCGTCTTTGTTGCAGGCATCCTGTTCCTGGTTTATAAATCGTCGGTTCAAAACCAGGATCTTGTTACACCGGATTATTATGAACAGGAATTGAAATATCAGGAAAAGATTGATGAAACAGAAAGGGCCAATGCCTTATCAACAGAAATAAAATTTAAAGTCAGCGACCGGAATATCCATATAGATTTTCCGGAAGAAATGAAAGGGATTCCTTTAAATGCAGAGGTGTTATTATACTGTATTGCAGATAAAAGTAAAGACATTAATAAAAGATTGGCTACCGAAATCGGAATAATCTCATTTGATGTGCCTGCAGAAAACAAAGGAATGCATGAACTAAAGATAAGCTGGGTAGCCAATGGGATCAGTTATTATAACCAACAAAAAATATTTATACAATGATCAGCCTGGCCATCACAGCAATTGTACTTGGCGCTCTCGGGAGTGTGCATTGTATAGGCATGTGCGGGCCAATCGCTTTGTCATTACCGGTAGTTTCCAATAATCCACTATCCAGGTTCATTTCAACATTGCTCTATAATGCCGGTCGGATTATTACTTATGCATTTCTTGGTTCTTTATTCGGGATCATAGGAATGAGTTTTGCCTTTTTTGGTTACCAGCAATGGTTATCCATTATTCTGGGTTCACTGATCCTGGTCTTTCTTTTACTGCCTAAACTCACAAGATCCTTTCAGAGCAAAAATATCGTGTTGCAAATTTTCGAAAAAACAAGGCTTGCAATGGGAAATTTGTTTTCAAGAAAAAACTATACTTCTTTATTTTTCATCGGATTGCTGAACGGTTTATTACCCTGCGGATTGATCTATATGGCGATAGCTGCTGCCATTTCTACCGGGTCAATAATTAAAAGCAGTTTGTTTATGGCATTATTCGGATTCGGCACATTACCGGTTATGTGGAGTATTGCATTTTTCGGCAATTCCATCACGATGCATATCAGAATGAAAATAAAAAGGCTTTATCCATATATGATGATCCTGATGGCTGTTTTACTTATTATCCGGGGGCTTGGGTTACATATCCCCTATATAAGTCCGGCAATGCCTCTGGAACAACCAGGCATTCAATCTGCCATTGAATGCTATGACTAAGTTCAGTAGCCGTACTGATCTAAGTATGCATTATGAATAAAAAAGGGTTATACTTTTAATAAAAAAGCAAATTGCTGACATTGATAAACAA
>JBBKWV010000169.1:0-6033 GCA_037969135.1 Ferruginibacter sp. | reverse complement strand
AATATTGCCGGCCTCAACAGCTTCAGTGCAGCACAGCAGGTAAAAGTGGTTATTCTTCAGAACAACCGTTGGGATATTGCACAACGGGATATTCCCCCCACATTTGTCCGGGGCAATGTTCTTGAATTCAATACGGAAGACCGGGCCATTTTTCCGGGAGGTAAAGAATGGCGTTGGCTCGACCTGCGGAGTTTCCGGCTTCAAAGCGACCGGGTGGACCATGCAGAATACAAGAAAGACAAAACGGAAATATTTCTAAAAACAGATATCGACAGAACGGGCCAACGCTATGTTTATTTTCCGGATTATGACGGGATGTATAATATCGTTTCTTATGAAAGTATCAATCCATTCTGGCAGGGAGATTATGCAACGGTGAATTTTTCACTGGCCACCCCTGATAACAATCCTTATCCTAACCGGAATGTTTACCTGGCCGGTGCTTTTACCGGCTATGATTATTCCGATAAATGGAAAATGTATTTCAATGAAAATACCCGCAGATATGAATATGCTGCTTTTATGAAACAGGGATATTATAATTACACTTATGTAACGGTAGATGAAGATGACCCCACAAAGAAAACGGAACTGGAAGGAAATTACTGGGAAACTGAAAATATGTACACGATCCTGGTGTATTATAAATCCTTTACCGATCGCAGTGACCAGTTGATAGGGGTGGGGAGCATCAATTCCAGATTCGACCGGCCGGGATTCAGTTTTTAACAGATCAGCAAATTTTAAGTTATCTGTTCTCGAAACTGCCTCAAAATAACCAAAGCGGGGCTTCATAAAGTATTTTATCAAAACAAAAAAATACATTCTAAAATATTAATTGTTTTTAGGTTCGTATATTTGCAGCGGCAAGTCTTATACGACCAGCTCCTGTTGAACTCCCCCAGGACCGGAAGGTAGCAAGGGTAAATGGTTGAGCGGTGCGATGTAAGTAACTTGCCATTTTTTATTTCCCCCAACGCTCAATGGAATTTTTTAACGCAGCATCTGTCAAAATTATCTCCGGGGTTAAATATTTTAAGTCAGAGTCTTTCAATTATTTTACTTTTGCTGAAATACATCCTTTCATTATTAAAAAGCAGTCCTCCTTTTGGGGATAGTGGCATATGAAATTTTTTATAGACACCGCAAATCTTGCGCAGATCAAAGAAGCACATGAATTGGGCATACTGGATGGGGTAACCACCAATCCATCCCTGATGGCTAAAGAAGGCATTAAAGGCCAGGATGCTGTAATGCAGCATTACAAAACGATCTGTGAAATGGTTGATGGCGATATCAGCGCAGAAGTGATCTCTACTGATTTTGATGGCATCATTGCCGAAGGGAAAAAACTGGTTGCCATACATAAAAATATTGTGGTAAAAGTTCCCATGATCCGGGAAGGGATCAAAGCGATCAAATGGTTTACCGAAAATGGTATCAGAACAAATTGCACCCTGGTGTTTTCAGCTGGCCAGGCAATACTTGCAGCTAAAGCAGGTGCATCTTATGTTTCTCCCTTTCTGGGCCGTATTGATGACAGTGGCTGGGATGGCATGGACCTGATCTATCAGTTGCGCCAGATATTCGACATACAGGGGTATAAAACAGAAATACTTGCGGCATCTATCCGCAATCCGAATCATATCATCAAATGTGCAGAAGCCGGCGCTGATGTGTGTACCTGCCCTTTGGATTCTATCCTGGGATTACTCAAACATCCACTTACGGATATCGGATTGGCTAAATTTTTGGAAGACGCGAAGAAAACAGCCTGATTGCTTTTGTAATACTACAGGTTGTTGATAAGTAGTAAAAATAGTTAGATTTGATAAAGCAGTTTCTTTGATCTCAAAGTAATTGCCTTATCATCCAATAAACGCACTCAACGTTTCTTTTTCATTATTTCTTCTACTGTGGGTAACTTGCCATCTGCTTTCTTCTTAATGTACATCACGAATTCTTTTATCACGTCGGGGTTGTCTCTCATCTTCACCCGTATGGTAACTTTCTCTTCAGTACAATCCCGGTCAATCAATAAACTATTGCCATAAAATTTCCCGTAAGAACTGCTGAAAATAAGTTGGTTGCTGTCGAGTGGTATATATTTTCCATTGGATAAACGCCCGTCAATATTGATATAATTGTAGGTTCCTTTTTTTAAACTGTCGGTATACAGGTTCACATAAATATTTTCAATTTTCTGTGCTTTGGCAAAGGAAAATGCAAAAAGAAAAACGACGAGTGAAATAGTTTTAATTGAATTCATTGCCGTAAAGATGCTTATTAAAATTCAGTTTACCCGTTAACAACGTCTTAAAAATAATTCCTAAAAGAAAGATCCGTTGCAAGGTTTTGTGCAACGGATCCGGTTTATTTTAAGGGTTTATATTTTTATTTGGCATTCTTTACATATTTATCCAGCCATTCATTCATCTCCCAAAGCATGTGCAGTATGTTTTCTTTTGCTGCATATCCATGTGATTCAAAGGGAAGTTGAACATACCTTGCAGTACCACCATGTCCTTTTATTGCATTAAAAAGCCTTTCACTTTGAATGGGGAAAGTTCCCGGGTTATTATCCGCTTCGCCATGGATCAGTAAAAGGGGCGTTTTTATTTTATCGGCATTACTGAACGGGCTCATTTTAAAATAAACATCCGGCGCCTGCCAGTATGTTCTTTCTTCATTTTGAAATCCAAATGGCGTAAGTGTTCTATTATATGCCCCGCTTCTGGCGATACCTGCTTTGAATAAATTTGTATGGGCCAGTAAATTAGAAGTCATGAAGGCACCATAACTGTGTCCGCCAACTGCAATCCGGTTTCTGTCACCAATGCCCATTTCTGCAATTTTATCAATAGCAGCTTCTGCATTCCAAGTGAGCTGTTCAATGAAATTATCATTGGGTTGTTTATCAGCTTCTCCTACGATCGGGAATTCGGTATTATCCATTACTGCATATCCACGTGTTACCCAAAAAAGAGGTGATCCATAACTGATACGGGTAAACGTATTTGTACTTCCCCTGATCTGGGCTGCATCTGATGCGCTTTTAAATTCACGGGGGTAAGCCCACATGAAGACCGGCAAAGGGCCGTCTTTTTGCACATCATAGCCTTTGGGTAAGTATAGGTCGGCAGCAAGATCAACACCGTCTTTTCTTTTATAAGTGATCTTTTGTTTGGTAACTCCACGCAGGGCCGGTTGCGGATCTGGAAATGCAGTGATGGCTTTTACAGAATTGTTTTTCAGATCGCGGAAGTAATAATTGGGTTGTTCCGTTTGGCTTTGTTTGTTTGTGATAACCAGTAGTTTTTCAAAATCTAATACGGAGATTACGCTTTCATAATCAGTTTCTGCACATCTCCACAGGATATTTTGTTGTTTTGTTTCCAGGTCAAAACTCGACAGGAAAGGCATGTCGCCTTTAGGCGTTGCTCCGGTTCCCCGCATCAGCATTTGCGTGCCGTTGATCAGTTTGATACTGTTTTTACCATATTTATTTTTGTCTGTTACCGGAGTGCCCGGGTCAGTGTATGCATCATCGGTACTACGGTCTATGATCTGCTCCATGTTACCGTTTGCTGGATTTAGTTTGCTGGTTTTTACCCGGTGTTTTGCCCGGCTCATTTCTGAAAGCAGTAACAAATTGTCATTGATATCACTAACTGCATATATCCGCATCGGCGTTTTTACGATCAGTTTTGCCTGGCCGCTGAACGGTGCAGATAAGGAAAACAATGCATCATGAAATTCCATTTCTTTTTTTATGATCCCGCTGTCCAAAGGTTCTATCCAGGTAATAACTGCGGGTTGGTTATCGAGCCATTGATGCCCGCGTGCAGCATTCAGCACATTGTCGAATCCTCTTGGAGCAAGTTCAGCACTTGGGATCTTTGCAACTTCCTTTACCATCTTCCCGGCCATATCAGCAATATAAATGGTTGAATTAAATCCACGGGCTGGCACCAGGTAAGAATAGGGTTTATCAATTCTTTCGATAAGTAAATATTTTTTATCTGGAGAAATATCCACAGAACTGAAAATTGCCGGAGATCCAATTTTTGTTTCTATTCCATTGCTGTTTTTTACCAGTTGGGTAGTGGCATAAAATTCATAATGTATTGCATCCGCAGAAGATTTAATCAGATCCTGGTAAGTTACACTGGCAGCAACCTTGCCTGAATTTTGCTGTACCACTGGTCCCGTTGGAGCCAATGGTTTAACAGGTGCCATGGATAACGGTTTTACGATCGACTGGTAGATCACAGTATTGTTATCGATCCAGTCGAAATTGCCGTTGATTAAATTCACCGGCTGTTTATTGATCTTCGTAGCTTTGAATTGCTTTACATCAATAATATAAAGGTCAATGGCATTATTGGAACTTTGTGTGAATGCAATTTTATTTTCATCAGGATTCCATTTTACATTACCGGCTTTCAGATCTTTTGGGATACCGGTTACCGGGAACTCTTTTCCTGATTTAATATTCTTTAATACCAGGCTGGTAAAATAGGTGGATCTGCTGGGGCCGAAATTGTTGGGATTTATCCTCAGTCCTGCAATACGCAATTCAGGCTGTGCAAGTTCTTCAACAGAAGGCATACTGCTGCGTTCCATGATGAGCATCCACTCTCCGTTATGATCAAAACTTACCGAAGCAGTTGGCTTGGCCATCACAAGGTCGAATATTTCTTTGGGAGGTGTTTTGTATTCAACAGCTTCCTGGGCAAATATTCCACCGTGTATGAACAGCAGAATAAATACAAGTATTTTTCTCATAAAAAGTTTTTTAATTCCTGCAAATATAATTGCTTGTTGGGTCTTGTACATTTACCTGTATAGTGAGTTTGACCGTTTATACTATTTATTTACATTCAAATAAGGTAAAAAAAACTTTGTCAGCGATTAAAAACAGGATTGCCGTTGTTTTGGTTCAAGAAATAATACATCTGCTTAATTGGTTCCAATAAATACTAGCATGTCCCGGTTATTCCGTGATGCCTGTCCGGGAAGATGCATGATTTTAATTTGAGCAGCATTGAATTTATTATAAGTATCCTTGCAGCTTAATTTGATGGAAAAAAAAATCCTATTTTGTGTCTGATAATTTTCTCTGATATATTTCAACTATAAATAAAAATCAAAGAATAACAAGGAATGAAGCTGATGCTTTTTGATAATTACGATTCATTTACCTATAACCTGGTTCACCTGGTTGAAAAATTATTACATGTAAGGGTAGACGTATATAAAAATGATGAAATTCCACTGGAAAAAGTAAAGGGATACGATAAGCTCATTTTATCACCGGGGCCAGGTATACCAAAAGAAGCGGGTAATTTATTGCCATTGGTTAAAGAATACGCTTCTTCCAAATCCATATTGGGCGTATGTTTGGGGCACCAGGCAATTGCAGAATCCTTTGGAGCAACATTGTTAAACCTGGATACTGTTTTTCACGGGGTATCAACACCCATCAGATTGTTTAAGAACAACAGCAAATTGTTTAAAGGATTGGATGCGGTCGTTGAAGCAGGGAGATACCATAGCTGGATCGTTTCAAAAGAAAATTTCCCGGAGGAACTGGAAATAACTGCCGAAGATGAAAATAATTATATCATGGGATTGAAGCACAAAAAATTTGATGTACAAGCTGTACAATTTCATCCGGAAAGTATATTAACTCCCTGTGGTGAACAGATCATAAAAAACTGGTTATTTGAATAACGGGTTTTGAGATTTTCGCTGATTACCAGATCCGGATTTAAATAAGTTAAATCCAATATGCGAAAATGCATTGTTCTTCATGTTTCTGGTGAAAAACTTTTGTATTCTAAAGAAATACCAGTCTATTAATGATAAATGTTTAAATTGTAATATAAACGGGAGTCAGGCCTGTGTTTCCCTTGTTTTTATATCTTCAGGTAACCATAATTCAAAAAGCAAGTAATCGTACTATGAATATTCTAAAGGAGATTGTAATATATAAAAAACAGGAAGTGGAAGTGAGGAAAGTGCTTATAC
>JBBKWV010000168.1:0-17468 GCA_037969135.1 Ferruginibacter sp. | reverse complement strand
GCAATTTTAAAGGAGGTTGGTTTTTTTAAAAAAGCTTCTGATTTCTTTGTAAGTTTAAGTACACCGTATTCTACAATATCTTTTTCTAAAAGATCGTTCAGCAACATCTGGCGAATAAGGCTACTCCAGAAAAAAGCTTCTTTATCATTTCCGCTGGCAAAAACCGAAAGCTCCTGGTGCCTGTACATTTTAACCTGTTGGGTAGCATTGCCCAATAATATTTGATTTACATATTCAAGGGTAAAATGTTCTCCCAAAGCCTTAACCGTTTTCAGAACGGTAACTACGTCGTCTTTGGATTCAATTTTTTCTTTGGGGTTTAAACAATTATCACAATGCCCGCAGCTTTTTTTATCATCATAAGGTTCACCAAAATAATACAAGAGTGTCTTGCGCCGGCAAATACTGCTTTCGGCATAAGAAACGGTTTCATGAATTAACTGTGCGCCTACTTCCCGTTCACTCAATGGTTTGTCTTTCATTAAATGCTCTAATTTGGCAACATCTTTATGGGAGTAATATAAAATACATTTTCCCTCCATGCCATCTCTTCCGGCCCTTCCGGTTTCCTGGTAATAATTTTCTATTGATTTTGGAATATTATAATGTATCACAAACCGCACATCTGGTTTATCAATTCCCATCCCAAAAGCAATGGTGGCAACAATCACATGAACATCTTCATTTAAAAACTGATCCTGTCTGTCTGATCTCAATTTGGCATCCAGTCCGGCATGATACGCTACTGCTTTTATTCCATTTGCCATCAGCATTTTCGCAAGCTCTTCGGTGGTCTTCCTGTTAAGGGTATAGATGATACCGCTTTTATTTTTGTGCAGCTGGATAAAACGAACGATACTTTTATTGGTCTGCTCAAGGTTTATTTTCGGTTGTATCTCGTAATACAAATTCGGCCTGTTGAAAGAGGAAATAAAGACAACCGGTTTGCGAAGCCCCAGGTTTTTTAAAATATCGCTTTGTACTTTTGGGGTGGCGGTGGCTGTTAATCCAATGATTGGGATTGCAGGATTTATCTGATCCATAACTTCTTTGAGGCGGCGATACTCCGGCCGGAAATCATGGCCCCACTCTGAAATACAATGGGCCTCATCAACAGCAAAAAATGAAATATTTAAAGATTTGAAGAATGCAATATTATCTTCTTTTGTAAGTGTTTCCGGTGCTACATAAAGCATTTTTGTTTGTCCGGAAACCAAGTCGTCTTTTACGATCTTTTGTTGACCCTTATTCAGGGAACTGTTAAGGAAGTGGGCAACATTATCGATGCTGCTATAACTTCTGACCAGATCTACCTGGTTTTTCATCAGGGCGATCAGCGGTGAAACAATGATAGCAACTCCTTCACATATCATTGCGGGTAATTGATAACACAGGCTTTTGCCCCCGCCCGTTGGCATTATTACAAATGCATCTTTCCCATCCAGTAATGTGGCAATAATTTCTTCCTGGGGCCCCTTGAATCCGTTGAATCCAAAATGTTGGTTTAATTGGGAAGTAAGGTCTGTTGCATTTTTTTTAACTGCCTTTTTTACCGGAGTAGATTTAGATTTTACTGTAGCCATAACATTTTCCTCTTTTTCACATTTAATTATGAATCAAAATTGTTGAAACAAGCTTTTTCATAAAGGGGGACGAAGTTAAATCAATGCTGTTGCAATAACAAACAAATGCAGGAGTATTCTATACCTCAATTTCTCTTCATTCGCCTATTAAGGTAGCAATATTTTAGAGAAGTAAATATTTATCTTTTATTAAAGGAAGATTAAAAATCATATATGGCAACCGGTTCCTGTTTCTTTGCATTATCCCTTATTTAAAGTAGGTTTGCGGCGTTATTATGAACAATGAGATCATTATACCGGTTGCTTTACGCACAATTCAACTTCAGGCTGCTTCTATACAGGGTTTGGAAGCGTTTATAAACAAAGACTTTGAAAAAGCGATTGAACAGATCGCTTATAGCAAAGGAAGGCTTATTGTAAGTGGTATTGGAAAAAGCGCCATTATCGCTCAAAAAATTGTTTCTACTTTAAACAGTACCGGCACGGCATCCATATTTATGCATGCCGCAGATGCAATACATGGCGATCTGGGTATGATCCAAAAAGAAGACATCATCCTGCTTATCAGCAAAAGCGGCGACAGCCCGGAAATTAAAGTGCTGGCTCCACTGATTAAAAATTTTGGCAATACACTGATCGGCATGGTTGGTAATATGCAATCCTATCTTGCAAAGCACAGTGATATTGTATTAAACACCACTGTTGAAAAAGAAGCATGCCCCAACAACCTGGCTCCAACAACCAGTACTACTGCTCAAATGGTTATGGGTGATGCGCTTGCAGTTTGTTTGATGGAAATGAAAGGGTTCAACAGCAATGATTTTGCAAAGTTTCATCCCGGAGGAACACTGGGAAAAAAATTATATTTACGGGTATCTGAACTTATTGTAAATAACGAAAAACCGACTGTAAAGCCGGATGCCTCCATAAAGGAAATAATTGTAGAAATTACACGGTACAGACTGGGGGCCGCAGTGGTGATTGATGAAGACGACCGGATATACGGAATTGTAACCGATGGAGATTTGCGCAGGATGTTAGAAAAGAATGAAGACCTGGCTCTGTTAAAAGCAAAAGATATCATGAGTTTGTCTCCAAAAATGATTGGTTCAGACGCTCTGGCAGCGGAAGCTCTTGAGTTAATGCGTGAAAAAAACATCAGTCAGCTGATTGTAACTGACAAGGAAAGATATGCGGGCATTATCCACCTTCACGATTTAGTAAGAGAAGGAATAATATAAAAAACAGAGTAAAAAAGTTGTTTAAAGAAGTATTTATATGAATAAGAATAATTATGTAGCTATTATGGCTGGTGGTATCGGAAGCAGATTTTGGCCGATGAGCCGTGCCGATTTCCCAAAACAGTTTCTGGATATCTTAAATACAGGACGAACATTGATTCAAACAACTTTCGACAGGTTTGTTCAATTTATTCCAGTAGAGAATATTTATATAGTTACATCCGAAAGTTATAAAGAGATAGTGAAAAAGCAATTGCCGGAATTAAATGTTGCCAATATCCTCTGTGAGCCTTCCAGAAAAAACACCGCACCCTGCATTGCCTATATTTCATATAAGTTAAACGAACTGAACCCTAATGCCAACCTGATTTGTGCACCAGCCGACCATTTAATAACTGAGCAGGAAGCCTTTAAAAAGGTTTGCATGGATGCTTTGCATTTTACTTCACATATAAAAGCATTGCTGACACTTGGAATCAAGCCAACAAATCCCAACACAGGATACGGTTATATTCAGTATGAACAACTTTCGGTAAGCGAGAATATTTATAAGGTAAAAACTTTTACGGAAAAGCCGGATAAAGAACTTGCAAAAACATTTATTGCCAGCGGAGATTTTTTATGGAATGCAGGAATCTTTGTTTGGGAAGTAAAGAACATTATCAAAGCATTTGAAAAATTACTTCCGGAAATGCATGAAGTTTTTGATGCTGAAAAAGCAAACCTCAATACAAAAAATGAAACAGAAGCGATTGAGCGCATTTATCCGCAATGTGTAAATATTTCGATCGATTATGGGGTGATGGAAAAGGCAGATAATGTGTATGTGATACCATCTTCCTTTGGTTGGAGTGATTTAGGTACCTGGGCCAGTGCGTATGATATCATTGAAAAAGATTATCTCGACAATGCCGTAGCAGGAAACAATGTAGTAGTTATTGACGCAACAAAAAACATGGTACATGTTGATAATAAGAAACTTGTATTGTTACAGGGCCTGGAAGACTTTGTAGTAGTAGACACCAAAGATGTATTACTTATCTGTAAAAAAAATAAAGAGCAGGAAATAAAGGAATATGTGGCGGAGATCAAAAGAAGCAAAGGAGATAAGTATCTGTAAGAGAGATCAAAAAAGCAATAAAAACAGGGTTTTTCCGTTTTTTGGAAGATATATAAACTTTTCTCTATAATCAGAAGAAAGTTGTATTCATTAATTCATGGTGTTTTCTATGATTTATAAACCACTTCTCATCCTCATAGCAATCCTGTTTGCCATTCCCAATTTTATTGATAAAGACATCAATGAGATTACTCCATATGATAATATTGAAAGATTTCATCCGGCATTAGCTACTATAAATTCTATTGATAAACTTGAAAAATATGTTGACGAAACGGCGGTTCATAAGAATATAGACCTGCAGTCTATTGAATATGATTTGTTGTTAGCGTACATAATTTCCTGTCGCTTTTATCATGGATTTTCACATTGGAAACTCAATGAAAACTGGATTGCTGCAGTAGGTGAGAAAATGACAGGTATCGGCCTGTCATGTAAAGTTCAACCAGAAAAGATCATGCTTCATCAAAATGCTGCCTGCTCGCAACAGGCACTGGTAATGATGGAAATCTTGCGAAGAAAAAAAACAGCATATAGAAAAGTCGGGTTTCCGCATCATTATGCTTTAGAAGTGATGAAAAAAGGGAAATGGTATTATTTTGATCCCAATATGGAACCACATATGAATCTGAGCCAGCGTATTCATGAAAACTGGAAGCAAAGCAATGACAGTTTAAAAAAATTTTATGATACAGCCAAGCAACATAATTTAACCTACCAGTTTGGTATTGGAAAAAAGGCGGAGTTTGGTCCGGTAAACGAAATTCCTGCTGCAAGATTGCGTTTCTTTCAAAGCAGCACAGACATACTGTCTAAAACTTTATGGTGTTTACCGTTGTTGCTGCTGGTTGTAAAAAGACGTAACAAAAAAAGAATCAATACTCCGCTGGCTAATATATAACAGGTCTTCTAAAAACGCATCGCATCTTTTCTGCTTAAATGTTATTTTTGAAAGAGATTAACTAAAAATACTTTCATTGTCAACATTTATCAAAAGCAAACTGCCCAACGTGGGAACGACCATTTTTACAATAATGAGTTCTCTTGCCACAAAACACAACGCGGTAAATCTCGGACAGGGTTTCCCGGATTTTTCAATGAATGAGGCTTTGCCCGACCTTGTGTATAAAGCCATGCAGCAGGGGCACAATCAATATGTACATATGTGTGGTTTGCCGGTGCTAAGAGAAGGCCTTGCCGAAAAATGTAATGCACTTTATAATGCTGTAATCAATCCGGAAACGGATATAACCATTACACCCGGAGGTACATATGCGATCTATACCGCATTCACAACAATACTGCAGCCCGGTGATGAAGTGATTTTGTTTGAACCCGCATACGACAGCTATATTCCAAATATTGAGATCAACGGAGCAATTGCGGTGCCGGTTACATTACAATATCCTGATTATAAAATTGATTGGCAGGAAGTAAAAAATAAAGTTTCTTCTAAAACAAAAGCAATCATCATCAACTCTCCCCATAATCCTACGGGGTCAGTTTTAGAGAACCAGGATATTGAACAACTGCGCAGCATTGTAAAAGATACCGGAATTATTATCATCAGTGATGAAGTGTATGAACATTTGATATTTGATGAAAAGAAACACCTTTCCATGCTTCGTTATCCTGATCTGGCCGCAAGAAGTTTTGTTTGCTTTTCCTTTGGCAAAGTATACCATTGCACCGGCTGGAAACTTGGATATTGTATTGCACCGGATGGGCTGATGAAAGAATTCCGTAAAGTGCACCAGTTCAATTGTTTTACCTGTAACAGCCCGGCACAATATGCGCTGGCAGCATTTTTAAAAGACAAAGATCAGTATTTACAATTGGGGAATTTTTTGCAACTAAAGAGAGATTTCTTTTTTGATTGCATGCGCCAGACTAAATTTAAACCCATACCCTCTTATGGAAGTTATTTTCAATTATACCGGTATGATGAAATAAGTGATGAGCCGGAATATGAGTTTGCTGTAAGGCTTACAAAAGAAACGGGAGTAGCAACCATTCCTGTTTCTGCATTTTATAAAAAAGCAGTTGATAATAAAGTGTTGAGATTTTGTTTTGCAAAAAAAGAATCCACACTGGAGTCGGCGGCAAACAAGCTGCTAAAAATTTAACCGTCTATTATTTACGCGGCAAACTGATTCAGGTGGTGATCAATATGTTTATACATACTCTTACCCCATTGTTCCGGGTTGAACTTTCCAAAAAACGGGTGTGGATGTTTGCTGATTCCTTCGGGACCTGCATGATAAAATCTATTGATCAGATCAACCAGTTCTTTTTTTTCATTTTCAAAATTCCGCTCTCCCTTTATAATAAAATTCGGGGAAGTAGGAAGGTTTTTTTTCCAGGGTTCGTCATTATATAATTTGGCCTTAAATGCCCAGCCCAATAATCTTCCCAATAAGATAGGTGGTAATTTTTTTTCGCTAAGTGGTACTTTAAATGCCTCTTTACAATGAGCCAGCATTTGTGCCACATTCATTTTGCCCCATTGGGCAGATGATTCCAGAGTCAAGTTGCCAATCCTTAAAATCACCTGGTCAAAAGTATTTTTATCAAACAGAGAAAGCATAATTGTTTTATTAAGAGATAAAAATATTAAAGTTCAGGGCAGAAAAAAAATCAATTATTATCAACATTATTCATCGGCAGGTTTTCGCTCTCATACATACAATCACTGCATTGATAAATTTTTTCAGGAGCAATAGCATAGCTCGAAAACATCCAGGTAAGCAATGCTGTAATAAAATTTCCTGCACCGGGTTTTGAAATCAGTTCAATATGGTTCCCTCCGCATTGAGGACATTCAACGGAACTTAAATATTCTTTCTCAAATTGATGGAGCAATTCCATTGCCTGTTCAACATCATTTTTTTCAACTGCAAGTTTTATTCCTCCGATCGCATTGCTGAGAATGGGGTCGATTGTAACCGTATATTCATCTTTTAAATAACAATGAATGCCCTCTTGTTGCAACCTGCTTAAGGTAATATTTGCAGAAAAATAATTATCGAAAGTTTTAAGGATTACCATTTCCATTGCCTAAAGTTATTAAATAAAAAATCCCCTGATATACAAGGGATTTTGATATGAATAAAACGGGTTATTGATTATTCTTTTGCATCCAGAATGATTGGTGCATTTCCTTTGCCCATCACAATTACTTTTGCATTACTGCTAAGCGCCAGTTCTTTCATCGCTTTAATTTGTTCATATTGTAATTGCTGGCTGGTAAGTCCGGTATTGATGATGCGCTGATAATCTGCAATACCCTGTGCCTCTACTCTTTTACGCTCTGCTTCCTGTTTCTCTTTTTGTAAAACAAATTCCATTTTCTTGGCATCCTGTTCTGCATTTATTTTTGATTCAATGGATGCTTTTACCGAGTTAGGAAGTGTGATGTTTCTCACAAGCAACTGTTCCAGCATTAAGCCACGACCTTTGAAATCTGTCTCGATACTTTTATAAATACGTTGTTGAAATTCATCCCGTTTATTACCAAACAGATCAACGGCCTGGTAGTAAACAGCATTGTCCCTGATCTTAGTGCGGGTGATGGGACGAACAATTTTATCGCGAAAATCACTGCCCGTTTCTCTTAATAACCTGGGGGCATCAGTTGAAACCACTCTGTAAAGAACGGTGAGGTCTATGGTAACTTCAAGACCATCACTTGTTAAAACCCGAATGGCATCATCTCCATTTTTATTTCCTTCGTCATTGATACCACTCATGGTATAGTTCTGTGTTTTTACATCCAGTTTTTGAATTTCCAGCAATGGATTAATAAAGTGAAGCCCGCTGCCCAAAACGTCTTTTTGAATATTTCCAAATAAGATTTTTATACCGGTTTCTCCGGGGTTTATCTGGACCAATGCAGTGGAAGCAATTCCCAGGGCAATAAAAGCAATTCCAATGAGACGGCCTGTATTTTTAAACTTTGCAAGTTGCGGATTGGTTTTCAAAACAGTTATGGAAAGAATAATAACTACAACACCAAGAAGGATTAATGACATAACTGATAAGTTTAGTACTGCAAGTTCATTAAAAGCATTTAAATGCACTCAATATGTTTTGAACATATTATGAAGAATAAACCTCTCTTTTAAAATAACATTCTTTGTTCAAGAATTTTTCTTGCGGGAAATATTTTTTCTTTTTCTTTACTTTTTTCTGTATCTTTTTAGTCTTCATGTAGATATCACGATCCACTCCTTTGAATACTGTGCATTGTTTAGTTGTGTAAATACACTTTGATTTTATTTTTTTAACCACCTGGTAACAGGCAAAATAATTTATATGAAAAAGATAACGGTTTTGTTCAGCATGTTTATTTTACTTATTTTATTCATTTTTTCCGGTTGCAATAATAACAGTACCGAAGATAAAAAAGCGAACGAAAAAATTACGGATATTCCTGCTTCCACAAAGTCAACGGTTGCTATGGCATCGTTTCAGGACGGAATGGCCTTTCTCGACCTTGGGGATAATAAAAAAGCAAGAGCATCTTTTGATAAATCAATTGAACAGGACCCTCAATTCGGATTATGTTATCTTATGCGGGCAAGCACTTCCAGGTCTGCCAAAGAATTTGCTGATGATATTGCAAGCGCTAAATCAAAAATGGACAGTGCCAGCTCCTGGGAAAAAATGTATGCAGATTATATGAGCACTAACTTAACCGGTGAAAGAAATAAAGGAATTGAGATCCTTCAAAAAATTGCAGCTGACTATCCGGATGCTGCAAGGGCCCAGGTTAACCTTGGGAATGGCTATGCCGGCAACAACCAGTTTGATAAATCCAGGGAGGCTTTTTTAAAAGCCATTCAAATGGACCCTTCAAATATTGGAGCACACAATGCATTGATCTATTCATATCTTTTTAATGAACCATTAGACCTGAAAAAAGCGGAAGAATATGCTCTTAAACTGGTTTCCTTAGCTCCCAAAAGTTCAGGTGCTGAGATAACCCTTGGTGATGTGTACCGTGCACAAAATGATTTTCAAAAAGCAAAAGATGCTTATGCCAAAGCGGTTG
The DNA here is from genome assembly GCA_037969135.1 of Ferruginibacter sp. Classification (GTDB taxonomy): domain Bacteria; phylum Bacteroidota; class Bacteroidia; order Chitinophagales; family Chitinophagaceae; genus Ferruginibacter. The sequence goes on along the minus strand of JBBKWV010000168.1, from coordinate 8,471 downwards.
AACTGGATGCCAGTTTACCGGAAGGATATTATAAACTCGGGCACGCAAATACATACCTTGGGAATCTCGAAGAGGCCAGAAAAAATTACAGTGAAGCCGGAATGCATGATGATATAAATACAGGTGCTGTACTTAATTCCTCGTATACATACCTGTATGCCAATGATACCAAGGCAGCTGTTAAATATCTTTTCGATGAATTGGCAAAATTGAATAACAGTTCAGCCGATGCAAGTCAAAAGACTAACCAAAAAAGCAATATCCTAACCACAATTGCCACCATTGCAATTCATTCGGGGGATGCAGCAACACTGAAGAGTGTTGTTTCTCCAATCATTGCTACTTCAAAACAGATCAGCATTGACCTGGGAAATACCAAAGAAATAAAGATTTACGAAGATGCAGATTCCGTGCACTGGCAGGCAATGGTTTTAATGACCGAAGGAAAATTAGAAGAAGCAAAGGCGGCGGAGGAATCAATGAAATCCTTACTGGATCCCATTAAGGACGACCGAAAGCTGGAAACGTTTCATGAAGACATGGGCAGGATAAGCATGAAACAGAAAAATTATACCGAAGCTATCAGTCATTTTGAAAAAACAAACCCGAATTCAATATATAATAAATACCTGCAGGCAAAAGCAAATGAAGCAGCTGGGAATAAAGACAAATCAATTGCATTGTATAAGGAAGTTTTAGCCTATAATTTTAATGGCATAGATAATGCACTCATAAGAACAGAAGTAAAAAAGATCTTAGGCACACCATAGTGGCCACGGCCCTGATAAATAAAAAGAGGCTGCACTTATGTGACAGCCTCTTTTTATTTTAATAGTTTTTTTTATGCAGGAATCTGATCGTGTTTCATTTCATTCATTACCGCATCAATATTCACTCCAAGACCCTGGGCAACTGCTGCACCCAGTTTAGCATCTGCCCGGAAGAAATGACAAAGCTGTCTGTTTGTAATGATTTCTTTTTTAACCCCACTGATTCCGCTCATAGCAGCAACAATATTTGATACAAGGTTGTGACGGTCGTAATCATTCATTGCTTTAGTAAACAATAAACCGGCCTGTGTAAAGTGATCATTTTCTCCCTGGCCGTTTCTGTCGTACCAGTCTGCAACATTGCTGTATAAAGTAACAGGTGGTTCTTTATATGATTCATCAACATAAATATCATCAAAGCTGTTGGGGAAATAATTCGGATTGTCTTCTCCGTTACCATCAACCCTCATTTGTCCGTCGCGTTGATAATTAGCAACCATATAAGGGCATTTGTTTACAGGGATCTGTTCATAGTTTGCGCCTAAACGATGGCGATGTGCATCCGGGTAAGAAAGTAATCTTCCCTGCAGCATTTTATCAGGGGAATAGGAAATACCATCAACAACATGAGCCGGAGCGAAAGCGCTTTGTTCAACCTGTGCAAAATAATTTTTAGGAATTTCGTTCAGTTCCATCACACCCACGTCGATCAGCGGAAAATCGCCGTGTGGCCATACCTTGGTAAGATCAAAAGGGTTAAACCGGAATTCACTGGCCTGTTCTGCAGTCATCACCTGGATCTTCATTGCCCATTTGGGAAAATCTTTTTTATCTATAGCTTCCACAAGGTCTCTCTGTGCAAAATCAGGATCAGATCCTTTCATTGCACCAGCTTCATCATTGGTAAAGTTTTTTATTCCCTGCATTGTTTTAAAATGAAATTTCACCCACACTTTTTCATTGGCAACATTGATCATGCTAAAAGTGTGTGAACCATACCCATTCATGTGCCTGTAACCATATGGAGTTCCCCTGTCGCTCATCAAAATCATTACCTGGTGAAGACTTTCCGGATTCAGGCTCCAGTAATCCCACATCATAGTTGGGCTCTTGCAGTTTGTTCTCGGATCCCGTTTTTGTGTATGGATAAAATCACCGAATTTTTTCGGGTCTTTTATAAAAAATACCGGAGTGTTATTGCCAACTAGGTCCCAATTGCCATCTTCGGTATAAAATTTAAGGGCAAAACCCCTTGGGTCCCTTTCGGTATCGGCACTGCCTTTCTCGCCACCAACAGTTGAAAACCGGATCAATAACTTGGTTTGCTTTCCGATCTTATCAAAAATACGGGCTTTTGTATATTTTGAAATATCATGTGTAATGGTGAGTGTACCAAAAGCTCCTGTCCCTTTTGCATGTACAACACGTTCGGGTATACGCTCTCTGTTAAAATGAGCCATTTTCTCATGAAGGATATAATCCTGTAATAACAATTCTCCTCTTGCGCCCGCACTCAGGCTGTTCTCATTTTCTGTATATGGCTTACCAGAAGCACTGGTAAGTTTTCTTTTTTTTGTATGTCCGTTTTCCATTTGTATAAATCTTTAAGTATTAAATAATAAGGGTACAAATATCCCGCATAATTCTGATAAATGAAATCTGTATTTTTCTATCTTTACATTGACAAAATCTATGAGATGAATTTTCAGCAACTTGAATACATTCTGGCAGTTGACAAACACAGGCACTTTGCCAAAGCTGCCAAACAATGTTTTGTTACACAGCCGACATTAAGCCTGATGATTCAAAAACTGGAAGATGAGTTTGGGGTGAAAATTTTTAACCGGGATGTTAAACCTGTTGAACCTACAAAAGAAGGGATTGAAATTATCAGCAGATCCCGAGAACTTTTGGCCAAGACAAACCTGTTAAAAGCATATGCAGCTGAACTGAAAGGAGAAAATAAAGGAGAATTGCATTTAGGGATCATTCCAACCCTGGCACCTTATTTATTGCCCCTGTTCCTGAAATCATTCACAGAAAAATTTCCACATCTGCGGATCTACATCAAAGAAATGCTGACCAATGACATTATTGATAAATTAAAAAAAGGAGACCTGGATATTGGCTTATTGGCAACTCCGCTAATGGAGCCACAATTATCAGAACAACCGCTGTTTTATGAGGATTTTTACGCATACGTGTCCGCAAAAAATAAATTTCCTGCAAAAAAATTATTACTACCCAGAGAGATTGAATTGGATAAATTATGGCTCTTGGAAGAAGGCCATTGTTTTCGCAACCAGGTGTTCAATTTTTGTGAACTAAAGAAGCAAGACAAAAGATCCGATAACCTGCATTATGAAGCCGGAAGCATAGAAACACTTATTAATCTGGTTGATAAAAATCAGGGGATCACCATTATTCCACATCTTGCAACATTGCTGTTAAAGCCATCTCAAACAGAAAAGCTGCATAAATTTGCAGATAAAGTACCTGTACGGGAGATCAGCATGGTAACCATCAATGATTTTCCAAGAAAAAAACTCTTCGATAATTTAAAAGCATCTATTTTGAATTCAATTCCGGATTCTTTGTTGCAAAAAGAGAAAAAAAATGTTACAGAAATCAATTTACTGTGAATATTTACATGAAAAACCCCCATCGAATTAATATTAATCATAAGATAAAAACAGGTTTCAAAAAAAAGCAACCACAAAAAATTCTTTTATTATCTAAAAACGATGTATCATTGCATTGGAAAAGGTTGGGAAGATTATCCTAAGTCATATTCCTTCAGTAGTTCAACCTCGTCCATCATCATAAATTTCAACTTCATTTTTTACAGAATATTTAAGAGCGGAATTTTTTTGAAAAACGCATTTTCTCATATTTTATGTATAGCATAACGCAACTGAACGACCTGCTTGTTCCGGAACTGCTTGATATAGCAGAACATATAAACATCCCAAATTCAAAAAAGATGACCAAACAGGATCTGATTGACAGCATCCTGGAAAAACAATCCATTATGACAGAAGAAAAGAAAAACCCAGGCGGCGAAAAGCCAAAACGTAAACGCATTCTCAAATCTGCGGAAGAAACAGAAACGACTGAAACTGTTAAAGAAGAAAAAGAAGAGGCCCCCAAAAAGGAAACGGCAACAACAAAAAGTAAAAAAGCAGAAACAGAAAAAAAGGCCATTAAAAAATCCAAGGCAGAATCCATAGCAGAAGAGGAAGAAGAAGAGGAGGAGTTACAACCTTTAACTGACGAGGATAGCAGCATCCCGGCAGCGATTGCTCAAATGCTTCATGAAGAAGATATTCAACAGCCGGAAGTTAATATGGAAGATCAGGACAGGCCGGTGAAAGAAAATAAACCATTCCAGCAACGCAAAGAACCACCCGCTTTTAATATTGAATTTGATGGAGTGGTATTGGGAGAAGGTGTGTTGGAAATGATGCCAGACGGATATGGATTTTTACGCAGCAGTGATTACAATTATCTTTCTTCACCAGATGATATTTATGTTTCTCCTTCGCAAATAAAATTATTTGGATTAAAAACCGGTGATACGGTTTATGGTTCTGTTCGCCCGCCTAAAGAAGGGGAAAAATATTTTGCTTTGCTGAAAGTGGAAACAATCAATGGAAAGAGTCCGGAAGAAGTAAGAGACCGTGTACCATTCGATTATTTAACACCACTTTTTCCTTATGAAAAAATGGAGCTTACTACCAAATCGGATAATTACAGTACCCGTATCATGGATCTGTTTACCCCAATCGGAAAAGGACAACGTGGATTGATTGTTGCCCAGCCAAAAACGGGTAAAACCATGTTGTTGAAAGAACTGGCAAATGCGATAGCAGAAAATCATCCCGAATGTTACCTGATGATCGTTCTGGTAGATGAAAGGCCGGAAGAGGTTACAGATATGGAGCGGAGTGTAAAGGCTGAAGTCATTGCATCTACTTTTGATGAACCGGCGGAAAAACATGTTAAAGTAAGTACCATGGCCCTGCAGAAAGCAAAGCGTCTGGTAGAATGCGGACATGATGTGGTGATCCTGCTTGACTCTATTACCCGATTGGCAAGAGCACATAATACGGTTGCTCCCTCTTCAGGAAAAGTGTTGTCGGGCGGTGTGGAAGCCAATGCCATGCAAAAACCAAAACAGTTTTTTGGAGCTGCACGTAAAATTGAAAATGGAGGTTCACTCACAATTATAGCAACTGCCCTGGTTGATACAGGTAGTAAAATGGATGAAGTGATCTTTGAAGAGTTTAAAGGAACCGGTAACATGGAATTGCAACTGGAACGTAAACTTTCAAACCGTCGGATTTATCCAGCAATTGATATCGTTGCTTCTTCTACAAGAAGAGATGACCTGTTACTGGACAGGGATACTTTCCAGCGTATGTGGGTGTTGCGTAAACATATGGCAGATATGTATCCGGAAGAAGCTTTGAATACGTTGTTGAAAAATATGAAAGGAACAAAAAACAACGCTGAGTTTCTTACAAGTATGAATGGATAATTTGTTTCAATAGAAAATTGTTGAATAAACCGTTGATTTTTCAACGGTTTTTTATTTAGTATAGCTTTATGTTAACAAAATAAAAAGATACTTTTAAAACATTAAATTGCCTTAATTGAAGAATAATTTTTTATACCTGTTTTTGATACTTTTATTTCCCGTTTTTTCATTTGCTCAGGAAATAACCGGCATTTGGAAAGGAGAACTGTATGTTGATTCAACCCAAAAATATTACCCCTTTGAATTGTCCATAAGTAAAAACAAAGAAAAATTTTCTGGTTATTCCAGGATCACTTTTGAAGAAAATGGTATAAAGCAAGTTGTATTCAGAGACCATACTATTATCATAAAAGACAACCTGATAATTGTTGAAGATGATAACCAGCTTTCCAAAGCATCCAGTATTTCACAACCCAAAGAAGTAAAAAAAACTATGTTACTTTCACTGGTAAAGCAAGACAGCACGATGCAGCTAAAAGGTAGCTGGAGTACAAATAAAACCAAACGATTTCTTTCAGCTTCCGGTACAGTTGACATGCAGCAAAAAAGAGATTTCAGATCAACAGATATCTTTAAAAAACTCAATGAACTTGCCCTTACAGACAAACTGTCTTTTAATACAAAGCAGGTATTGGTAAAAGAAGAACCTTCCATTACACTTGAAAAAATAATATTATCAGGCCTTACAAAATTACCCATTTCAAAAAAGAAGATCACGTTCCCGGCAAACATTAAAAAGCCCGGACTTTTTATAAGACCCGGGGAATTGCCGATTGCAAAAATAGAAAAAACAGCAGCGGAACCGGTACCTCAAAAACCGGTGGCAGTTACCGAGCCGGTTAAAAAGCCAATAGCGGCAGTTGTAGTAAAAGCAAAAGAAGTGGCTGTAGCGAAATCAGTGAATCCGGTGGTTCCTAAAATAGAAAATTCAGTAAAACCAACAGCACCTGAGAATAAACCGGTGGTTATCAGGAACAACCCGTTGCCGGTATTGAAAAATGCGGCTGTTGATGTTGCAAGCAGAACGATCAGCAGTATTCAGTCATTGTATTATAAATCAGACAGCCTGCAACTTACCTTATATGATAACGGAGAAATAGACGGAGATACCGTTAGTGTATTGTTGAATGGAAAAGTGATCATTGCCAAATGGGGCCTGACCACCCAACCCAATTACTATACACTATATTTTGATAAGGATACACCCGATTCAATGATGCTGGTAATGTATGCTGAAAACCTGGGAAGCATACCTCCCAATACCGGACTATTGGTAGTAAGAGAGGGGCGTTCGGTATATGAAGTACGATTCAGTGCAGATCTTAAATCAAATGCAGCTATTATTTTAAGGCGAAAAAGAGAAGAGTAACAGATCATATGAATCAGTATCTTAATGAATGTACATTGGGCTTTACTTTATGTAACTTCGTGTACAGTGATTGAAAATGCCGATACAAAAAATTTCAATAGAACAATTATTAGAGTTATCTGAACAGTTCCCTGTGCTGGATGTACGCAGCCCGGGAGAATTTCAGCATGCACAAATCCCGGGAGCCCATGGTTTTCCGTTATTCAGCGATGAGGAAAGAGCTATAATCGGAACTGTATATAAAAAAGAAAGCAGGGAAAAAGCGATCAAATTCGGACTGGATTTTTTTGGGGTAAAAATGCGCCCGATGGTAGAGGAAGCAGAAAAAATTGCAGCACAATTTAAATCAAACAAAGGATCTGCAAAATCTGTAATTGTACATTGCTGGCGTGGTGGCATGCGCAGTACGGCGGTGGCCTGGTTATTAAATTTTTACGGGTTTGAGGTTTACCAGCTGGAAGGAGGATATAAAGCATACCGCAACTGGGTATTGCAACAATTTGAAACAACCTATGACTTTAATATTATCGGGGGGTATACCGGAAGTGGTAAAACGGCTCTCTTAAAAACTGTAGAATCAACAGGACATGCCATCATTGACCTTGAAGGTTTGGCAAATCACAAAGGTTCTGCATTCGGGGCACTTGGCCAGCCATTGCAACCAAAACAGGAAATGTTTGAAAACCTGCTGGCAACAGCATTGAATAAAAAAAAGGATCATTTTTTTTGGCTCGAAGATGAAAGTCAGCGCATCGGAAACCTCAATATTCCCCCTGCTTTCTGGAAAACCATGCGGACAAAACAGGTTTGGTTTATCGACATACCTTTTGAACAAAGGCTTGATTTTATCACAACTGAATATGGAGTCCTGAAAAAGGAATCTCTGATAGAAGCCATTTTGAGAATTCAAAAAAGACTGGGCCCTTTGGAAACTAAAACTGCCATCGGTTATTTAGTGGAAGATAATGTGAAAGAGTGTTTCAGGATTTTATTGAATTATTATGATAAAAATTATTTAAAGGCATTGCATAACAGAGAAAATCTGGATGTATTATTGAGTAAAATTAACTGTACCAATGTTGATAATATTATAAACACAAAAAAATTAATTTCATGCGCAACTGTAAATACCTGATCCTGTTTGCTGTTTTATTTTTTCCATCAAAAATTTTCGCCCAAAAAGATTCAACGGCAAAAACGGATATTACCGGTTTGTGGAAAGGAACGTTGTATAACGACAGTACACAAAAATATTACCAATATGAAATTGGCATCAGTGAAGAAAAAGGAAAACTTTCCGGCTTTTCACATACCTGGTTTATTTTGGATGATAAACAATTTTATGGCGTAAAAAAGATAAAGATCAGGAAAGCCAGTGATGGAAAAATCATCATCGAAGATGCAGGTCTTATCTCAAATAATTATCCCGTGTCTCCGGCCAAAGGGGTAAGACAGTTAAATATTCTTACATTAGAGATCGCCGACAGCATCATGACCCTTAAGGGGCCATTTACAACAAACCGGACTAAAGAATATGCGCCATTGACAGGGGGTGTATCCCTGCAGAGAAAAAATGATTTCTGGCAATCTGCACTGGTACCTCACCTGCAGGAGCTTGGGGTGGAAAAAGAATTGTCCTTTGTAAAAAAAGCAATGGAAGAAGAATCCGCAGCGCTTGTAAAATCGGCAAAAAACAGTGAAGAGGCAAATGATAAAGAGATGGCAGAAAAAAAGAAAGAACCGGTTGTTAAGGATGTATATGTAAAAACGGAAGAAGTTGTGGTGGACGATT
>JBBKWV010000167.1:0-51853 GCA_037969135.1 Ferruginibacter sp. | reverse complement strand
ATCGTAAACGTAAAAAAAGGCCAGTTCCTCAGCGGCCCCTCTATGAAGTTTGCTGTGGAAAAAATAAAAAATGCCGGAAATGATAAAGTAGGATTGATTGAAAGAGGAAATACTTTCGGCTATCAGGATCTGGTAGTTGATTACCGCAATATCACCTGGATGAAAGAGATACAAGTTCCTGTAATCATGGATTGTACTCATTCTTTACAACAGCCCAACCAAACAGCCGGTGTTACGGGAGGCAGTCCTGAACTCATTGAAACCATTGCCAAAGCCGCCATTGCAACAGGTGCAGATGGATTGTTTATTGAAACTCATCCAAACCCTGCTGTTGCAAAAAGTGATGGTGCCAATATGTTGCGATTGGATCTGCTGGAACCGTTGTTGGAGAAATTGGTGAAGATAAGAGCGGCGATTTAAACAAAGTGAATATGAAATGAAGAAATCTGTTCTTTATTCAATTTTCCTTGTTCATTATTTTTTTTAAAAACCTTCATGGGGCAGAAAAAGCAAGAGCTTATAAATACCGCAGCGGATTCCGCTTGGCATTGAAAATATACCGCTTGATATTCATCCAGAATGCTACGAATAGATAAATGATCACCGGAGATCCCATTGTAAGAAAGGAAATGTAGATAAAGTATTTGCGGATGATAGAGGTGGCAATTCCCATCTTTTCACCAATGGCAGTGCATACTCCGAAGACATGCCATTCGATAAAATGCTTAAATCGGTTCATGACACAAAATTAAACAGAATTATTTCAAAAACAAGCACTTTAAATAGTGAAGTAGTTTCAGTAAATTTGCAACATCCCAATCAGGAGATATGAAAATTTGGAGATTCGTAAATTAGCTGATCCAATCACATAATTTCTTTCTTAAAAATTCCCCGATCTCTTATTGGCCAAATCCCAAATAACCAAAAATATATTATGGCATTCGACATTGAAATGATCAAAAAACTTTACGCCAATTTCAGCAACCGCGTAGAAGCAGCCCGTAAAGCAACCGGTAAACCACTTACACTTACTGAAAAAATATTATATGCCCACCTTTGGGACGGATCTGCAACGAAAGCTTATGCAAGAGGCAAGGATTATGTAGATTTTGCGCCAGACCGTGTTGCCATGCAGGATGCAACTGCTCAAATGGCTTTATTGCAATTTATGCAAAGCGGCAGAAATAAAGTAGCCGTTCCTTCAACTGTTCATTGCGATCACCTGATTGAAGCAAAGGTGAACAGCAAAACCGATCTCGACAGAGCGGTTCATGAAAGCAGTGAAGTGTTTGATTTCCTTTCTTCCGTTTCTGATAAATATGGCATTGGATTCTGGAAGCCCGGAGCTGGTATCATTCACCAGGTAGTTTTGGAAAATTACGCTTTCCCGGGTGGGATGATGATCGGTACAGACAGCCATACGGTTAATGCCGGTGGTTTGGGAATGGTTGCTATTGGTGTGGGCGGAGCAGATGCATGCGATGTGATGGCCGGACTGGCATGGGAACTAAAAATGCCAAAACTGATTGGGATTAAACTGACAGGAAAACTAAATGGCTGGACTGCTCCCAAAGATGTGATATTAAAAGTAGCTGGCATCCTTACCGTAAAAGGTGGAACTGGTGCCATTGTGGAATATTTCGGAGAAGGTGCTACCAGCATGAGTTGCACAGGAAAAGGAACCATTTGTAATATGGGTGCAGAAATTGGTGCAACCACGTCTACTTTCGGTTATGATGAGAGCATGAGCCGGTATTTAAAAGCAACAGGAAGGGAAGAAATTGCAGCGATGGCTGATAACATTGCAGCGCATTTAACCGGAGATGCTGAAGTATATGCAAATCCGACAGCTTATTTTGACCAGGTTATAGAAATTGACCTGAACACGTTGGAACCTCATTTGAATGGCCCTTTTACCCCAGACCTGGCTACTCCTATTTCAAAAATGAAAGAAGCGGCAGCGGCAAATGACTGGCCTACAAAAATTGAATATGGCCTGATAGGTAGCTGTACAAACTCATCTTACGAAGATATCAGCCGTGCAGTGAGCCTGGCAAAACAGGTAACAGATAAGGGACTGAAATTACAATCAGAATTTACGATTACACCTGGCAGTGAGCAGGTGAGATTCACTATAGAAAGGGATGGATTTTTAGAAACATTCGATAAAATTGGTGCTACTGTTTTTGCCAATGCCTGTGGTCCATGTATCGGGATGTGGGCACGTGTAGGTGCAGAGAAAAAAGAAAGAAACACCATCGTGCATTCCTTCAACCGCAATTTTGCAAAACGTGCCGATGGCAATCCGAATACCATGGCATTTGTTGGTTCACCCGAACTGGTAACCGCACTTGCCATTGCAGGTACATTGAATTTTAACCCGCTTACCGATACCCTTACTAACGATAAAGGGGAACAGGTGATGCTGGATCCACCAACCGGTTTTGAACTTCCGCCAAAAGGTTTTGACGTGGAAGATGCCGGCTACCAGTCTCCTTCTGCAGATGGCAGTAATATTCAGGTAAAAGTTTCCCCAGATAGTAAAAGATTACAAATTCTTGAGCCATTCGCAGCATGGGAAGGAACTGATCTGAAAGGTTTGAAACTATTGATCAAGGCAAAGGGAAAATGTACTACAGATCATATATCTATGGCAGGCCCCTGGCTTAAGTTTCGCGGTCACCTCGATAATATCAGCAACAATATGCTGATTGGTGCTATTAACTTTTTCAATGAAAAAACAGACTCGGTAAAAAATCAGCTGACCGGTGAATATGGTACTGTACCCAATACACAGCGTGCTTATAAAGCAGCGGGAGTTGGAACCATTGTTGTGGGTGATGAAAATTATGGTGAAGGATCTTCCAGGGAACACGCTGCCATGGAACCCCGCCATCTCGGAGTAAGAGCCGTGCTGGTGAAATCCTTTGCCCGTATCCATGAAACCAACCTGAAAAAACAAGGGATGCTTGCCCTGACCTTTGATGACAAGTCAGATTATGATAAGATACAGGAGAATGATAATATAGATATCATCGGGCTGACTGAATTTGCACCTGATAAAAAACTCACAATGGTTTTAAATCACCCCGATGGCAGCACAGATAAGATCATGGTCAACCATACCTACAATCAACAACAGATTGAATGGTTTAAATCAGGAGCTGCACTGAATATCATTCGCAGGGAATTTGAAAACTCTAAAAATTAAATTTCATTTTGATGCTTTTGATCCCACCCATCCGGTGGGATTTTTATTTAACAACTCTTTTCAAAACAATATTTGATGTTTAAACATTGTTTTAGTATCTTGCAGTTAAATTAAAAATTATGGCTACGAAAAATTGGGTAATAGACCCCACACACAGCGAGGTACATTTTAAGATAAAGCACCTGATGATTACCAATGTTACAGGGAGTTTTGATATTTTTCAGGCTACTGTGCAAACAGATGAGGAAGATTTTATGCAAGCGAAGATCAGTTTTACAGCTGATATTGATTCTATTTCTACCAATAATGAACAAAGAGATACCCACCTGAAAAGTGCCGATTTTTTTGATGGGGAAAAATATCCCCAAATTAAATTTACCGCCACAAAATTTGAAAATACGGATGGGGATGGTTCTTACGAAATGTATGGCGACTTAAACATTCGGGAAGTAACCAAAAACATTAAATTATCGGTAGAGTTCGGAGGCGTGGTAAAAGATCCATATGGCAATACCAAAGCAGGCTTTACCATCAATGGAAAAATTAACCGCAAAGATTTCGGTCTGAACTGGAGTGCAGTTACCGAAGCAGGTGGAATTGTAGTAAGTGATGAGGTAAGAATTGTATGTGAAATTCAACTTATTGAACAACAATAAATAAATGAAAAGCTGGTAAAAAGCGAAACCAAATTGGTTTCGCTTTTTACTTTTTGGTTAACTTATTTCGCATCGAACCATACATTTTTACTATCATTCCAATCACCGTTGTAATTGATCGTAAGCTCCTCTCCTTTTTCAATTATTCTAACCGTTTTCACCAAAATGGTTTCGTCTTCAAAATCCATAAAATATTCACAATTACTTTTATAACTGTGATTATACATCGGAATAAATCCAAGAGCCATACAGCATTTATCTTTTAATTTTCCCCATTCAAAAATATAATCATGCAATAAGGTTTTGTCAAGATGGATTCTGTCATCTTTATGCATCACAATAACCGGGGCAATTTCGATAACAGTACCTGCAGCAATTTTTTCACTGGTAAAAACCGCTTTCCCTTTTTTTTTTGTTTTATCAACAAACAGGTATGATTTTATCATAAAGGCAAATAATAATTCCTGTTGCGAATGTACAATACAATCTGTTAGCATTTAATTCAACAATGAACGCTCATAAATTCATACTTACTCATATTCATAACATTTGATTAAATTTAAAAAAACTAAATTGCCGTTTCATAAAAAATAATTTTCAGTCATTCAGCATGCCATTGGAAATTGATGAAATATCGTTACAGCAACAGTTTGAAGAGGTTATCGCCTCCGAAAACAAACTCGCCATTCAGGAATTCCTGAATGACCAGAACATCAGTGATGTTGCCAATCTCATTTATGAAAATACCGATTATGAAACGCAGATCGTTTCCCATTTATCCATTCACAGGGCAGCGGGTGTTTTTAAAATCCTGGACACCAATGAACAGAAAAGGATCATCAAAAACCTCCCTGCATTTAAATCTGCGGAATTATTAAATGAATTACCGCCCGATGACCGTGTTTCGTTTTTGGAAGAACTCCCTAACAGTACCGTTAGGGAATTGATCAAAACACTGGATCCTGAAGAAAGAAAAATAACACTTGAATTACTGGGTTATCCCGAAAACAGTGTAGGCAGGTTAATGACACCTGATTATGTTTATGTGTATGAATACAATACAGTAAAAGAAGTATTAGACACCATTCGCAGATATGGAAAAAACACAGAGACCATTGATGTCATCTATGTAATTGATTCAAAAGGTGAAATGATTGATGATATCCGGATCAAAGATATTATCCTTGCTTCACCGGATGCAAAGGTTAATGAGATCATGGATGGACGTTACATTTCACTGAATGTTACTGATGACCAGGAACTGGCATACGAAGCGTTTAAAATGAATAACCGGGTAGCCTTACCTGTTACAGACAGCCAGAATTTACTTTTGGGTATCGTTACCATCGATGATGTACTCTGGGTTGGCCACGAGGAATTCAGTGAGGATATTCAGAAAATTGGTGGTACAGAGGCATTGGATGAGCCTTACCTGGAGATTAATATCCTTAAACTGGTTAAAAAAAGAGCCGGCTGGCTGGTATTGCTTTTTTTAGGTGAAATGCTTACTGCTACTGCCATGCAGTTCTTTCAGAAAGAAATTGAAACTGCAACCGTATTGGCCCTGTTCATACCTTTGATCATGAGCAGTGGTGGAAACAGTGGTTCACAGGCTTCTACTCTGATCATACAGGCAATGGCTTTGGGTGAACTTACCATTCTGGATTGGTGGAAAGTAATGAGGCGTGAACTGATCTCCGGATTATTATTGGGAATAATATTGGGCAGTATCGGATTTCTGCGTATTTTATTATGGCAAAACCTGCACATTTTTGATTATGGCATTTATTGGCAACTGGTTGCTTTTACCATTTTCTTTTCACTTATCGGTATAGTACTTTGGGGAAGCCTGATGGGTTCCATGCTGCCCATCATCTTAAAAAAATTAAAACTGGATCCGGCCGCATCATCTGCTCCTTTTGTGGCTACCCTCGTGGATGTTACCGGAATTGTGATCTATTTTTCAGTAGCATACTTTTTCTTAAAAGGATTCCTATTGTAATGGCTTCATCTTTTCATTTCCTGCTGAGATTAAATTATCAGCCCGTTTTCCATATTTCATTTGTTTAAAGATGGCTTTCTTTTTTTTGAATTTTATCCGGTAAAGATTATCATATTCCTTATCCGGAATTTCATCTATTATATAATCCTTTATCTCGAGCCTTCTGATAATTGACGGTATAGTATTGCTATGGCCAATGATCAGTACATTTTTCAACTTCCCTTTAAGACTGTTTATTTTCGATATCAGATCATCCCCAGTGAGATCAGCCCGGTAATGTATGGTATCAATATGCTGATAGATCCTCAATGAATCCGCTGTCATCTGTGTGCGAAGCCACTGACTTACAAAAATATCAGTTATCTGCAGTTTCTGCAGTTTACGAAAGAGATCACCGGCACGTATGAGCCCCGCCTGTGTGAGCCCTGGATTTTTACCCGTATCTTTTTCGGCATGCCTTACCAGATAAAAGCAAATATTCTCAAATGGTTCTGTTTGCTTTTGAGCAAACAACCCATTCAGGGGGTTGATGCAGAGAAATAAAATTATTACCGGTAAATTTTTCATTAAATGGGGCTTAATCTATTGCTAATATATGTTTTATAAGATGCGAAAATCCTTGTTTTAAGCATTATTTTCGATAATATTGTGCATTAAATTCTTAACACAAATAATAATAAAAGATATATGTGCGGAATCGTTGGATACACCGGGCCTAAAGAAGCATACCCGATCATAATTACCGGATTAAAAAGACTTGAATATCGTGGCTACGACAGTACCGGCGTTGCCTTACTGAACAGTGGCCTGAAAGTGTATAAAAAGAAAGGAAGGGTTGCTGATCTTGAACAAACGCTGATTGGCAAAGATCTGCATGCGCATATAGGCATTGGCCATACCCGTTGGGCAACACATGGCGAACCCAGTGACCGCAATGCACACCCGCATACCAGCGCAAGTGGTAAACTGGCAATGATTCACAATGGTATCATTGAAAATTATGCACAAATAAAAAAAGAACTTGAAAACAAGGGATACAGTTTTACCAGTGATACAGATACTGAAGTACTGTTGAATTTTATTGAAGATATCCAAAAGAACAATGAATGTGATCTGGAAGAAGCTGTAAGGGTTGCTCTTAAAAGAATTACAGGAGCTTATTGTATTCTATTGATCGATGCAAGTGATCCCGAAACAATTATTGCAGCACGTAAAGGAAGTCCATTGGTTATTGGTGTTGGTAAAGGCGAACATTTTCTTGGAAGTGATGCAAGTCCGATGCTTGAATATACCAAAGAGGTTGTTTACGTTAACGATTATGAACTGGCAATTGTTAAACCAAATGAACTTATCCTGAAAAATCTGGGTAATGAAAAGATAACTCCTTTCATTACCAAACTGGATATGGAACTTGCTGCCATTGAAAAAGGCGGCTATGATCATTTCATGTTAAAAGAGATATTTGAACAACCGAGTACGATACATGATTGTTTACGAGGCAGGTTAGATGCAGCTAACGGTACGATCACCATGAGTGGTGTTGAGAATAATATAGAACATTTTAAGAATGCAAGCAGGATCATCATTGTGGCCTGTGGCACCAGCTGGCATGCTGCCTTACTGGCAGAATATATCATTGAAGAGCTTTGCCGTATACCCGTTGAAGTGGAATATGCTTCTGAATTCAGGTACCGGAACCCGATCATTAACAAAGGTGATATCATCATAGCGATTAGCCAGAGCGGGGAAACCGCCGATACAATGGTAGCCATAGAAAGAGCAAAAGAATACGGAGCTATCATTTTTGGAATTGTAAATGTGGTTGGGTCATCCATTGCACGGATAAGTGACGGCGGGGCTTACACGCATGCTGGTCCGGAAATCGGGGTCGCCAGTACCAAAGCATTTACCGGTCAACTTGCAGTTATTGTTATGATGGCTTTGAAAATTGCCAAAGAAAAAAAGACCATCAGTGATGAACGTTATACCAGTTTACTTTTTGAATTGGATGCTGTTCCTGAAAAAGTTGCTGCTTTGCTCAAAAACGCAGACCTGTTAAAACCCATTGCCCAAAAATATATGGGTGCCGCAGATGCATTGTTCCTGGGCAGAGGATATAACTTCCCCATCGCTCTTGAAGGTGCACTTAAACTGAAAGAGATCTCTTATATACATGCAGAGGGTTATCCTGCGGCAGAAATGAAACATGGACCCATTGCTTTGGTTACCGATGCATTACCGGTTGTTTTTGTTGCAACAAAGGATTCTTATCATGAAAAGATCGTAAGCAATATCCAGGAGATCAAAGCACGTAAAGGAAAAGTGATTGCAATCGTCACTGAAGGAGATGAAGTCATTCCTGGTTTGGCCGACGATATCTTTTACGTTCCTCCTGCAGATGAGATCATCGCCCCGTTGCTGAGTACCATTCCATTGCAACTGCTGAGTTATTATGTAGGTATTGCCAAGGGTGTTGATGTTGATAAACCCAGGAATCTTGCTAAAAGTGTAACGGTGGAGTAGAAAAAAGATAATGCTACATGAGATCTTTAAAAGCATTGTTGAAATTGAATGCATACAGGAAGCTATATTGAATGCATCATATTTTCACTTATCAATTATTAAATTTCCTTTACAATAGATGAATATTATACAAACACATCCGGTAAAAGAACTTGGTTATAATTTTATTGATAAAAAATATATTCCCAAAGGGAAAGATGAATATTATCTCCGCAATATTCAGAACAGGTATAAAGCCATTTACCGTTCACTGACTACAGCTGAAATAGATACACTTGTTCACAACAGAAATACTTCAGATAACTGGAACCGGATCCTGGTAACAGACTTATTCAATGCAAATCTTGTCAGAAACTGTAAATTTTTCGGTCTTGTCCGGATTGGAAAATTACAGGCTTTATACCACGAGTTTCACAACCTGCGCATGGCTGTTGGATTATACAACAGTACCATCATCAGTTGCGATCTGGGAGATAATATTTGCATAGACAATGTAAATTACCTCAGCCATTATATCATTGGCAATAATGTAATGATCGCCAATGTTAACGAACTTGCTGCAACCGCCATTTCAAAATTTGGAAACGGAATTCTTAAAGAAGGTGAAAAAGAAAATGTAAGAACCTGGATAGAAGTATGCAATGAAAATGGAGGAAGAAGTATTTTACCTTTTAACGGCATGCTTGCAGGGGACGCCTGGTTCTGGAGTAAGTTCAGAGAGGATACCGTGTTACTGGAAAAATTTAAATTATTTACCGATGAAAAATTTGATAAACAACGGGGATATTATGGTAAGATCGGTGACAGAACCGTCATCAAAAACTGCCGGATCATAAAAGATGTCTGGATCGGATCCGATGCATATATTAAAGGAGCCAATAAATTAAAAAACCTGACCATCAACAGCGATCCGGAACGTAAAAGCCAGATTGGTGAAGGTTGTGAATTGGTAAATGGAATTGTTGGCTATGGTTGTCGTATTTTTTATGGTGTTAAAGCGGTGAGATTTGTAATGGCATCGCATTCGCAGTTGAAATATGGTGCCAGGCTTATCAATTCTTATCTCGGAAACAATTCTACCATTTCCTGTTGTGAGGTTTTAAATTCATTGATTTTCCCCTCGCATGAACAACACCACAACAATTCTTTTTTATGTGCTTCCACGATCATGGGACAAAGCAATATTGCTGCCGGTGCAACAATTGGCAGCAACCACAACAGCCGCAGCCCGGATGGTGAGATCATTGCCGGACGTGGTTTTTGGCCGGGGCTTTGTGTAAGTTTAAAACACAATTCAAAATTTGCGTCTTTTACCATAATGGCAAAAGCAGATTACCCGGCTGAATTAAATATACCCATTCCTTTCAGTTTGGTTAGTAACGACCCTGCCCGCGACCGGTTGGTTATCATACCAGGATATTGGTTTATGTACAATATGTACGCCCTCGCAAGAAATGCCTGGAAATATATTGACCGGGATAAGAGAATAGAAAAAATTCAACATATAGAATATGATTTTCTTGCCCCGGATACAATCAATGAAATATTCAATGCTTTGTCGATCCTGGAAAAATTAAAACCGGAAACCGACGGCTCCGCAATGGTAACCGGCTGGGAAAATTCTGGCCGCAAAACAGTTATTTTTAAAGTTCAACAATCGGTTAATTTATTTCGCGAACTGGTTCAATATTATGGGACCATGGAAATTTTCAAACATTATCAGAAAAATAAATTTGCTGATTTTGAGAAATTGAAAAGATCATTGTCGGCTAAAATTCAACGCAGTGAGTGGGTGAATACCGGAGGGCAATTGATCCAAAAAACAGAAATTGATCTTATTAAGATAAATATCAAATCCGGTAAAGTAACCAGTTGGGAAATGCTGCATGATTTTTATCGTGTACAGGGTACCGCTTATGAAAAAGATAAGCTGAGTCATGCTTATACATCATTACTCGAAATTCTTCACATAACCCCCAAACAATTCAATCCCGAACTTTTTAAAAACTTGCTGAATAATGCGCTGGAAACCAAAGCCTGGATGAGTAAAGGCATTTACGATTCCCGTGCCAAAGATTACAGCAATGATTTCAGGAAAATGGTTTATGATAACAACAAAGAAATGAACAAGGTGCTGGGAAAACTGGAAGAAAATGTATTTATACAGCAGCAGTTGGCAGCATTGGATGTTTTGAAAACGCAGGTTAAATCAACCATCCGGAAATTAAAACTTTAAAAAATATTCCATGGCCAAAGTATAACCGTTTAACCCCAATCCGGAAATAACCCCTTTGGCTTTGCCGGAAACAAAAGACAGTTTTCTGAATTCTTCCCTTCCGTAAATATTCGAAATATGCACTTCGATAACAGGAGAGCTGATGGCAGCAACCGCATCCCCTATCGCTACAGATGTATGTGTGTAACCTCCGGGGTTCAGTATGATGCCGTCGTGATCAAAACCCACCCGTTGAATTTCATTGATCAGTTCTCCCTCAATATTGCTTTGAAAATAATAAATCTCCACAGTATTGAAAGTCTCTTTTAACTGCTGCAAGAAAACTTCAAAAGATTCGCTTCCATAAATACCGGGCTCTCTTTTTCCGAGTAAGTTTAAATTTGGTCCGTTGATGATTGCTATTTTCATTGTCACAAATTACACAAATTGACACGTATCAAAATCAAATCTATACAGATTGATCTAGGGCTATTGAAAAATTATTGGTTGTTATGAATCATCGAGATGAATGCATCAAACAAATACCTGCTGTCATGCGGTCCGGGAGTTGCCTCAGGATGATACTGCACTGAAAAAGCATTTTTATTTTTTATGCGGATACCCTCTATGCTGTTGTCATTCAGGTTTACATGTGTTATTTCTATGTGTTCATTTGCTTTTACAGCGTCGGGATCTATTCCAAATCCATGATTTTGTGTGGTGATCTCCGCTTTTCCTGTGATGATATTTTTCACCGGATGATTCAAACCCCGATGACCGTTTTGCATTTTAAATGTGGGTATATCGTTGGCGAGTGCCAGTAACTGGTGTCCGAGACAAATTCCAAATAATGGTTTTCCTCCTGCCAGCATTTGCTTTACTGTTTTTACCGCATAATCCAAGGGAGCAGGATCACCGGGGCCATTGCTGATAAAAAATCCGGAAGGATTGAATTTCATCATTTCCTCAAAGGCCGTCTTTTCATTGAACACTTTAATATGAGCACCTCTTTCTACAAGGCAATGGAGGATATTTTTCTTTACTCCAAAATCCAAAACGGCTATTTTCCATTTGCTGTCAACAGTACCCAATTCATAGGATTCCTTTGTGCTGACAGCAGAAGCCAGTTCCAATCCATCCATGGAAGGAACGAGTTTTAATTGCTGTTTCAGCAATTCCAGATCCGTATTATCCGAAGAAACGATACAGTTCATTGCACCCTTTGTGCGGATATGGGTTACAAGTGCCCTGGTATCTATCCCATCAATGGCAACCACCTGTTGTGTTTCAAAATACTGTTGGAGAGATGCATCAGCCATAAACCGGCTGTATTTATCTTCCAGATTTCGTCCGATAACTGCTTTCACTTTTACTGAATTGCTTTCTACATCAACAGCTCTTGTTCCGTAATTACCCACATGCACATTGTTCATGATCAGTACCTGTCCAAAATAACTGGGATCCGTAAACACTTCCTGGTAACCAGTCATTCCTGTATTAAAGCATATTTCTCCGGTGGCAGTACCGATCTTACCAAATGCATTCCCCCGAATGATCGTTCCGTCAGCTAAAATTAATACCGCAGGTTTTGTTGAAAGATGAGCCATGTATAAATAAGGGTTTTGCAAAGAAAAGAATAGAAATCCATTTTAAACAAATAAAATTTCTCACATGATCATTCAATGCTATCATTCAGTAAAAAAGATCAAAAAAAAGCTCCGATAAATAAATCGGAGCTTTTATAATATGCATTAATTTCAAAATTATGCTTCTGTGTTTTCAGCTGTTGTATCTTCTTCCGTAGTGTCAGTTGCTTTTTTCTTAGCACCACCTGAACGACGTGTTTTCTTAACTGCTTCAACATTTGGTTCTGCGCTGATTCCTTTACCATAGATCTCGTTGAAATCAACCAACTCAATCATTGCCATTTCTGCATTATCACCTGTACGTGCACCCAATTTGATGATACGTGTATATCCACCCGGACGAGAGGCAACTTTAGGAGCTACCACTGTAAATAATTCTTTAACCGCCGCTTTATCATTCAGATGGCTGAATACCAACCGGTGATTGTGCATGATAACTTCTTTGGTATCCGTATGCTTCGTTTTGGTAATGATTGGCTCAATGTATGTACGCAAAGCTTTTGCCTTTGCAACTGTGGTTGTGATCCTCTTGTAAGTGATCAACTGGCAACCCAGGTTCATCAGCAATGCTTTTCTGTGAGAAGCCGTTCTGCTTAAATTGTTTTTTTTGTTTCCGTGACGCATGACTTGTTTGTTTTACTCTGTACCGTGTCAGGAATTACAGAGATGATTTTAAAATGGTTTTATTTAAAATGATCAGACCGGAGATGATGATTCAATGAATGGATCCATTTCCCGATCTTTCAATATGCTTACTCGTCGTCTAATTTCAGCTTGCTCAGATCCATTCCGAAGCTTAAGCCTCTTTCCTGCAATACCTGATCAATTTCGCTCAAAGATTTCTGACCAAAGTTTCTGAACTTCATCAGGTCTTCCTGCTCATATTGTACCAGTTCGCTCAAAGAATTGATCTTAGCGGCTTTCAGGCAATTGAATGCACGTACAGACAGATCAAGATCTTCCAATGGTGTTTTCAGCATTTTGCGTAATTGCAAAGTATGCTCATCAACCAGGTCTTCTTTCTTATCTTCTTTTGTATCGAATGTGATGTTTTCATCGGTGATGATCATCAAGTGCTGGATCAGGATACGGCTTGCCTGCTTTACAGCTTCTTCCGGATGAATGGTACCATCGGTAACCACTTCCATGATCAGTTTTTCGAAATCGGTACGCTGTTCCACCCTTGTATTTTCGATCAGGTATTTTACATTCTTGATCGGAGTGTAGATAGCATCAACTGGAATATATCCAAAATGAGAACTCTTTTCTTTATGCTCTTCTGCTGGCACATAACCACGGCCTCTTCCAATGCTGATCTCGATATCGAATTTTGCACTGTTGTCCATTGTGCAGATCAACAATTCCGGATTCATTACTTCAAATGCCGGAGAAGCTTCTCCGATCATTCCTGCTGTGAATTCAGTTTTATTTTTGATGGAAAGAGAAACTTTTTCCGTACTTACATCATGGTCAACTTTCATTTTAAATCTTACCTGCTTCAGGTTAAGAATTATTTCTGTTACGTCTTCAGTAACACCTTTTAATGTTGCAAACTCATGGTCAGCTCCGGCAATATTTACACCAACAATTGCATAACCCTCTAAGGAATTAAGCAATACCCTGCGTAATGCATTACCAATAGTTACTCCATATCCTGGTTCTAACGGACGAAATTCAAACTGTGCTTCAAAATCATTTGCTTTCTGAAGTACAATCTTATCGGGTTTAACAAAATTGAAAATTGCCATTTGTATGCGGTTGTTTAATTGTTTAAAATTTGTTTGCCGGCTTTTGAATATATCCCGGCTTCGTTGTGTTATCCTGATCCCGGATTATCTGGACTCACTTGTACAGTTAAAGCACTATGCTGCTTTTTTTCTTTCTCTTACTTACTGTACAATTCCACGATCAGTTGCTCCTTGATATTCTCAGGAACACTTTCTCTTTCAGGATAAGTGATGAAAGTACCTTTCATATCACCTTCATTCCACTCGATCCATCCAAACTTTGGATTTTTACCACGCAAATTTCCGGTAATTGCTCCATTAGCAGCACTTTTATTTTTCAGGCTGATAACGTCGCCCGGTTGGCAACAATAGGAAGGAATGTTCAGAACATCACCATTTACGGTAATATGCTTATGACTAACCAACTGGCGTGCAGCCTGGCGGCTTGGAGCAATACCCATTCTGAAAACGGTATTATCCAAACGGGCTTCCAGTAATTTGATCAGGTTTTCACCGGTAACACCTTTTTTACGGTTAGCTTCATCAAATGTTTTGCGGAATTGTTTTTCCAGCAAACCATAAGTGTATTTTGCTTTTTGCTTTTCTTTTAACTGAAGACCGTATTCGCTAAGTGTTTTGCGTTTTTTGGTACCACCATGCTGTCCCGGAGGATTGCTGTTTTTGGTTAACCACTTACCGTTGCCTGTGATAGGCTCTCCGAATCTGCGGGAGATCTTTGTTTTGGGCCCTGTGTAACGTGCCATAATTGTATATTTTGGTCTTTTAGTGTCGATGCATCATTATAAAGACCTTTTAAATGAATAATGCACCCGTTAATAATAATGTTGAATTTTGAATTATAAATTTTGAATGGTTTTTAATTCAACAAATAAAATTTATCATTCAAAATATCTTAAACTCTTCTTTTCTTCGGAGGACGGCAACCATTATGTGGTAATGGAGTTACGTCTTTGATCATGGCAATTTCAAGGCCATTTTGAGATAAAGAACGGATAGCACCTTCACGGCCGCTTCCCGGTCCTTTTACATAAACATCCACTCTTTTTAAACCTGCATCCACTGCTACTTTAGCAGCATCAGCTCCTGCCATCTGGGCTGCATAAGGTGTATTCTTTTTACTGCCCTTAAAACCCATTTTACCAGCAGAAGACCAGGAAATCACCTGCCCTGTTTTGTTGGTTAAACTGATAATGATGTTGTTGAAACTTGCAGTAACATGAGCATCGCCGTAGCTATCTACTTTTACTACTCTTTTTTTTGCAGCTGCTTTTGCGCTTTGTGCCTTTGCCATAATTTTAAAAATAGGTAATCATTAAAAATAATCCCGGTTTACCCGGAACTGAACCATCCCTCCTGCTGACTTGTAGCTATCCGGAATCAATTCAAGAAATCCAAGCCTATGCTAAAAGCCGATAGCTATTAACTATCAGCTGTCAGATTTATTTCTTAGCCACTTTTTTCTTACCCGCAACCGTCTTACGTTTTCCTTTTCTTGTACGGCTGTTTGTACGTGTACGTTGTCCACGAACAGGCAATCCTTTACGGTGACGTAAACCCCTGTAACAGGCGATATCAAGCAAACGCTTAATGTTCATCTGGGTTTCACTACGCAATGCTCCTTCTGTTTTAAACTCATTGTTTATCACATTACGGATGGAAGTCTGCTCATCATCATTCCACTGATTAACTTTTTTATTTAAGTCAATACCAGCTTTGGTTAAAATGTACTGAGCTGTAGAACGGCCAATACCATAGATGTAGGTAAGACCAATTTCGCCTCTTTTATTTTTTGGTAAATCGATACCGGCAATACGAGCCATAATTTATTTAAGATTTATGAGTTTTCGATTTCTGATTTGCATGCATATGGGGAATTTCAATATCCTCATATAATACGTTCATTTTACCCTTGCTTTTGCTTAAAGCGGGGATTTTTTTTGTTGATTACATACAAACGTCCTTTTCTCCTTACGATCTTGCAATCAACACTGCGTTTTTTTATTGAAGCTCTTACCTTCATTTTATTTGGTTTTTATCTTGAGCATTAACTAATAGCCATTGGCTAAAAGCCTGTTTTTTATTTGTACCTGAAAATAATCCTGCCCCTCGTTAAATCATAGGGACTCATTTCCACTCCAACTTTATCGCCCGGAAGAATTCGGATATAGTGCATCCTCATTTTTCCCGAAATAGTAGCCAATATCTCATGACCATTTTCTAATTTAACCTTGAACATAGCATTACTAAGTGCTTCAACTATTGTTCCGTCTTGTTTAATAAGTGCCTGTTTAGCCATAAATTTGGGAGCGCAAAGATAGGAGGAATATTTTAATTATAAACAAATAAAACTGATATTTACATAATTAAACATTAGACACATATGAAAAAAATTGCATTTGCCTGCATTTCCATTTGCTTTTTCGCAATTTCCTGTAAAAAAAGTGATAACCCATCCGTTGGGGATACTTATATGAGCCTCAGTGCCGGAAATTCATGGAATTATGAATTCAAGGATAATATTACTCCTGCCAACTCAAGCCTGTATACAATTACTTCCACAACCCGTGATACAGCGGTAAATGCCAAGACATACCATGTATTTTCCAACAGCAACGGGGCCAATGAGTATTACAATATTACCGGTAATGATTATTTTTCATTTCAAAGCCTTCCTGCTGCATTGGGAGGTACAAAAGTTGATAACCTCTATCTGAAAGACAATGCTGCGGTAAACAGTACCTGGGTTCAAAATTTTTCAATAACCTATTCCGGTGTTCCGGTAACTGTAGTAGTAACCAATAAAATACAGGAAAAAGGAATAAGCAAAACGGTAAATGGGGTTGCATATACAGATGTAATTCATGTAATAACTACCTTATCCGTTCCCGGACTTCCTCCCGGAGTACTTACATTGAATACGGATATCCATTATTATTATGCACGCAAATTTGGTATGATTCAAAATGACAGCCAGATCGACTTTAGTTTTAATGGTACCAGTTCAAACACAAATACACAGACGCTTTTAAAAACAGCAACAATTTTATAAATAATAAACCGAATCTAAAAAAGGCAACCGATTAATTGGTTGCCTTTTTATTTATACCGAAAAACATTATTCCAGGATCTTTACTTCTGTTCTCCTGTTTTGAGCACGGCCATCTTCAGTTTTGTTATCAGCCACCGGTTGGGTAAGCCCGTAACCTTTAGCTGTTACCCTTTCCGGATCAATCCCTTTTTCCAGCAGGTACGCCATAACGGTATTAGCTCTTTCCTGTGAAAGTTTCAGGTTATTCGCAGCACTGCCTACATTATCTGTATGCCCGCCCAATTCAATTTTTACATCTTCTTTTCTTTTAAGGTAAGCTACCAGTTCATCTATCACGGAAAATGATTCAGCTTCCAGGGTTGCTTTTCCGGTTTCAAAATTACAATCATCCAGTACAAAAGTTTTCGCAGGCTGAAATTGTATATCAATCTTAAATGGGTCTTTATAATATGCATTCCCTTTTGTTGCCGGAATTTCCAGAATATTATATGAAGCAGAGTCTTTAAACCCCAGTATGAATATTTCATATTTATCACCCGCAGGCAGCCTTACAGAAAATGCGCCGTTTTCATTTGTAAGCCCCTGGTATTCCCGTGAATTTAACTCGCTTTTGAAAATGATGATCTCATTTGAACGCCGATTGTTCTTGAAATCCGTTACTGTTACATCAATTTGAGCGTCCTTGGGTATGGAGGCATTTTGTACTTCCTTGGTTTGTGTAAAAGCATTGGACGGCATAATGAAATATAAGACCAGCATTAAGAAAATTCTATTCATTTTATCTGTTTTTTTATTCTTCTGAAATATTTGATGGTACTAAACTATGCATTTAGTATTTAAAGGAATTGTAATTAACACATAATTTATCCACTATAATTTTTGTTGAAGTTGTAAAACCATATTTTCTTTCCATGACTTAAAATCTCCGGCAATAATATGTTCTCTTGCCTGTTTTACAAGCCATAAATAAAAAGCCAGGTTGTGAACACTTGCGATGGTTAATCCCAGGAATTCTTTTGATTTCATCAGATGACGCAGATAAGCTTTGCTGTAATAATTACTCATCTCATTTTCAAAACCATCATCTAAAACTGAAAAATCATTTTCCCATTTTTTGTTATCGATATTTATAACCCCTTTCGTAGTAAACAACATGGCATTCCGCCCATTGCGGGTGGGCATTACGCAATCAAACATATCCACCCCCATTTCTATGCACTCCAGAATATTCCAGGGAGTACCTACTCCCATCAGATACCGGGGTTTTGCTTCAGGTAAATGATCGCAGCAAAGCGCACATATTTCATACATTTTATCTAAAGGTTCCCCCACACTTAAACCTCCGATTGCATTGCCTGTTGCATTTTTGGAAGCAATGTATTCACAGGAATATTTCCGCAGATCATGATGAACTCCTCCCTGAACTATTGGAAATAAATTTTGCGTATAGCCGTATTTGTCTGTTGTGGAATTGAATTGTTCAAAGCACCTGTCAAGCCATCTGTGTGTTAATTCCATAGATGTTTTTGCATAATTATGATCACTGCCTCCGGGGGGACATTCATCAAAAGCCATGATGATATCGGCACCAATGATGCGCTGAATATCCATTACTTTTTCCGGACTGAACAAATGCCTGCTTCCATCAATATGGGATTGAAATACGACCCCTTCTTCATTAATTTTACGATTTCCTGCAAGAGAGAACACCTGGTATCCTCCGCTGTCTGTAAGGATGGGCTGGTTCCAGCCATTGAATTTGTGCAACCCACCGGCATTTTCCAATACTTCCAATCCAGGCCTCAAATAGAGATGATAGGTATTACCCAAAATGATCTGTGCCTGCACCTCTTTTTTCAACTGTTGCTGCGTAACGGCTTTAACACTGCCCACTGTACCAACAGGCATAAAAATGGGCGTTGTTATTTCGCCATGGTCTGTAACTATTTTTCCTGCCCTTGCTTTTGAATGATTATCCGTATTAATTACTTCAAACTGTAAACTAGCCATAATTTGTTTTCGATTCCTTAATGCTGCAAATATAGTTTTATATAAAATCCAAAAACTGCAATCGTTTTCTATTACAGATATTAAAAAAGATACCCATTTACGGATATCTTTTTATAGAAGCAGTTTATGCTAATTTTATTTAACCCGTTTTGCCTTTAAATTTTCCAGAATCTGTCTTTGTTTTATTACCTCATTTGACTGATTTTGCTGATCCCGGATATTATCTGTAATATCATCTTCCAGTTTACGTTTCTTTTTTTCAAGATCCTTCCCATCATCCTGGAGGTTAGTACTTTTTTTCTCAGCCGATTTTAATTCATCTTCCTGAACAGCAATTTCCTGTTCCAGATCATAAGCCGCGACTACAAATAACAGGGAGTCTAAATACAATTTAGCTTTTCTAAAAACTTCCATATCAGAAGTATCACTTACAAAAGCGTCAAATCCTTTAGAGATCATCATGGTAACTACAGTATTTTCTTTGTCTCTCCTGCTTTTTCTTTCTGTTTTAAAATAAATATCATAAGTATCTGTTCCCCAATCTGAGATCCGCACTCCTTTATAAAGGTCAAACCCTTTAATTCCTGAGCCTTTGTATCCCATTTTTGAGAACATATCTTCAATGGCTTTTTCAACGGTTTTGGAAGAAAAAGGCATTTCATTTTCCATTGCCGAACGGGAAATCTTCTGATATTCTACTTGTATGCTGCGGGTTTGGGCAATTGCAAAACCATAAAAAACTAAGGCAATCAGAAATAAAAGTAACTTTTTCATACAATAAATAATTTGCATAAAGATATTCATAAATGGGTAAATCTCCCTGAAATGAATAATCAATCACCGGTTTCAAATCATAAAATAATGAATTGTTTTAAAGCTTAATTTTGCTTTTATGCATTTACCAAAGCTATTACTGTTGCACTGGCAACTGATATTATTTATTTTCTTTTGTACAGTTACATTTGTTCAGCTTTTCTACTACCTGTTTTTTTTCTTCAGGTTGTCATTCTATAAAGAAAAAAACAAAACCCATTCCCGCACACATGCAGTGAGTGTTATCATTTGTGCAAGGGATGAAGCAGAAAATATTGCCAACAATTTACCGGGTTCTTTGGTACAGGATTATAAAACCACACATGAGGTGATTGTTGTGAATGACAATTCATTTGATGAGAGTAAATATATTCTGGAAGAGTTTAAAAAATCGTATAAACAATTACAGATCGTAGAACTTACACAGGAAGCAAAAATGATTCCGGGTAAAAAATTCCCTTTGAGTATTGGAATAAAATCTTCTAAATACGAGATCGTTTTACTAACCGATGCAGATTGCGTTCCTGCAACAGAGCATTGGATTTCCAACATGCAAAATGTGTTTGATGATGATACAGAGATCGTTTTAGGCTATGGTGCCTATTATAAAAAACCGGGGTTTCTGAACAAACTCATCCGCTGGGAAGCATTTCATACAGCCCTGCAATATTTCAGCTATGCACTTGCCGGAACTCCTTATATGGGAGTTGGCAGAAATCTTAGTTACAAAAAAGCAATATTCTACCGTCACAAAGGTTTTTCAGCACATAATAATATACCCGGCGGTGATGATGACCTGTTTATCAGTGCTGCAGCAAACAGGAAGAACACAAAAATTAATATCAATAAAGAAAGTTTTACGATCAGCAAACCTCCCAATTCATGGACCCAGTGGCTGACACAAAAAAAACGGCACTATACAACCAGTAAACTTTATAAACCTATTCATAAATTTTTATTAAGCCTGTATGCAGTATCGCATTTATTATTTTATCCGTTACTGATAAGTACCTGTATATTTTTCAACTGGCAATATGCTTTAATTGCATTTGCATTGAGGCTGATCATACAATGCATTGTTTTTTACAAAACGATGAACAGGCTCGATGAAAAAGACCTTTTCCCATATTTTATTTTATTTGATATCTGGATGTTCTTTTATTATATACTTTTTGCACCAGCTCTTTTCACAAAACCAAAATCTACCTGGAAATAAAAAACCGGGGCTTTATTTGACCGTTTTTAATATTGTGCCTGATCAACATTTCGAATATGGAATTAATAAAAAAATATTTTTCAGATTTTTCAACAGAACAGGAAAACCAGTTTACACAACTGAAAGAATTATATATGGAATGGAATGATAAAATAAATGTTATCAGCCGGAAGGACATGGATAATTTTTATTTGCATCATGTATTGCATTCTCTGGCCATTGCAGCAAAATTTAATTTTGAAAATAACATGCAGGTAATGGACCTTGGATCGGGTGGTGGTTTTCCGGGCATCCCGTTAGCCATTTTTTTTCCGGAAGTTTCCTTCCATCTCGTTGACAGTATCAATAAAAAATTACAGGTTGTAAACCAGGTGGCTGAATCACTTGGCATAAAAAATATTACTACGCAGCATACACGGGCAGAAGAAATCAAAAACAGGAAATTTGATGTCGTTGTTTCCCGGGCAGTAGCCCCATTAAAAGATCTTTGGCACTGGAGTAAACCACTCCTGAATAAAAATAAGGATACGGAGAAAGTGAACGGTCTTATTTGTCTAAAGGGAGGCGACCTTAGCAAAGAAATATCTGAAAGTGGTTGTAAACCATTCATTTGGGAAGTGGAAAAGATTTTTACTGACTCTTATTTTGCCAGTAAATATGTACTGTACCAGCCAATCAGAAAATAGTTATTCACTACCACTTTAGGGTATTGTATTTTAGGTATTTTTAATTCAGATTTGTAACTATGAATATAACTGTTGCCATTGTAGAAGATAATCATGATATCCGCAATGCGCTGGAGCAAATTATCGATACTGCCGAAGGTTACACACTT
Source organism: Ferruginibacter sp. (assembly GCA_037969135.1). Lineage (GTDB taxonomy): Bacteria > Bacteroidota > Bacteroidia > Chitinophagales > Chitinophagaceae > Ferruginibacter. Next base: position 29,929 of record JBBKWV010000167.1, on the reverse strand, counting down.
GCCTGCTCCTGCATAAATGGAGAAGACGCATTGATCAAACTACCGATATTTCAACCCAAGATCGTTTTGATGGATATTCGGCTTGGTGGCATCAACGGGATTGAAGTGGTAAGAGAATTAAAACCCTCTTTCCCCGATATGCAGTTTATGATGTGTACTATATATGAAGAAGATGAAAAAATATTTGAAGCATTGAATGCAGGGGCGAGTGGATATATCATTAAAAAAACCGCACCACAAAAAATGCTGGATGCGATAAAAGAATTGTATGAAGGTGGAGCACCCATGAGCAGCCAGATAGCAAGAAAAGTCGTCACCGCATTTCAGCATAAACTATCAGGGATACATGCTGATCACAGTCTGGATGTACTAACGAAACGCGAAAGAGAAATTCTGGAAATGCTTTCAAAAGGATTGATTTATAAAGAGATATCTGATCAGTTGAATATCAGTTCGGAAACTGTCAGAAAACACGTATACAATGTATATGCCAAATTACATGTATCCAACAGGGTTGAAGCAGTTAATAAATTTTTTGGTCGTTGATGTTTGAAAATACATAAAATAAAAAACCCGGTTCAATGCACCGGGTTTTTATTTACCAGTTAAGTTCCAGTAAATTATTTTTACGATCGATGTCGGCCATTCTTTTTGAAGGATCGATCTCTGCCTTCACCAGATCTGTAAGCTTTTGTTTGATCTCAACAACATAAGTAGGTTGAACCCATTTCCACTCATCATGTACAAAATAAAGCTGTGATTCATTTTCGCTTTTCTTGCTGCCAAACATCAGGTCCAATGGAATTTGATGCATCTCTGAATTCCCGTTCTTAAAAGTTAGTTGAAGATCAACAGGCATTGGCATTTGACCAATCCTTTTCAACCGGATTTTAGAAACCCCATTTTCTTCCCAAAGGCTGTCAATACTGTAATTGATTGTTTTGGTTGAATTGATCCAATATTGCTTATACCAATCTAACTGAATCCCGCTTACATCCTGGGCCAGTTTAATAAAATCATTGGCATTGGGATGTTTAAAACGCCATTTTTTATAATATTCCAATAATATTTTATCTCTTGCAGCAGCCCCAGTAATATATCCAAGCTGTTCTAAAAAAACTTCCCCCTTACTATAGGAAGCCACAGAATATGCAAAATTGGAATTATAATGGTCACTGTGTGTAGTAAGCGGTTCTTCATTGCCGCTTTTTACCAACCGGAAATAACTATTATAAGATCCTGCATGATCTTCGGGCAATACATTATCAATAAGGTCTTTTAAAAATTTATTATCCGGTTTTGTAAGCAATGTATCCCTGTAATCCTGTAAAGAGGATTTTTTATTGTAAAATTTACCAACTAGATCATCCGCATAACTTGCGAATCCTTCATCCATCCATGGATGCAGACTTTCATTGGTTCCCAGCATCATCTGGTACCAGCTGTGCATCCATTCATGAAATACAGTTCCCAAAGAAGGCCCGTTGATCAAAGTTGCCATCGGGTATTCCATGCCTCCATCTCCACCCTGGATGAATGAATATTGCGGGTATGCATACTTTCCAAAGTGACTTTCAATAAAGGGAAGTACGTTTACAGCTGCATCTCCCACTTTTTCCCATGCATTGTCGTTTTTTTCATTGTCTTTTTTGTTTTTATAAATGATATGAATAACCGGTCCGTTGGTGATTTTTCTTACCAGGTGATTGTAATCCGGATCTGCAGCCCAAACGAAATCATGCACATTGTTTCCAATAAAATGCCAGCTTCTTTTTGCTGCAGATAGTGCTTTCAATTCGGTCCCGGGCTTGTCATAACCCCATCCAATTTCACTGGCATTTACCAAAACCCCTGTGCCACCCAGTTTATATGCTTTATCAATTTTAATGGTCACATCAAAATCTCCCCACACACCATAAAATTCACGGGCGATATAAGGTGTAGGATGCCAGCCTTCATAATCATATTCGCACATCTTTGGATACCATTGGCTCATACTGTAACGAACTGCATTACCCGGATTATCCCTGCCGCTGCGTCTTACCTGCAATGGCACCTGTGCTTCAAATTCCATTTCAAAAACCACTTTTGACTTTGGCAAAATAGGTTTTGTAAGATTAACCTCGAGTATCGTTTCATGATATTTAAATGGTTGAGCAACCCCATTCATCTTTAATGAAATGATCTTCTGATAACCGATCTCATCCTCTTTCAGATTCAGTATCCGGTCTTTAACCCTTGAATCCCAGTCGGGCCGGTTGTTTACAAGTACTTTACCCAATTCCCTGCTGTGGATATCCATACTGCTGTTTGGCTGAAATGCATTCCAGTATAAATGATAAAAAACTTTATCCAGTTTATCAGAAGAGTTATTACTGTATTCCAGTTTTTGTTTTCCGTTAAACCTGTTGGATACTACATCCACATCAACCTGCATCTGATACTTCACTTTTTGTTGCCAGCGATCGGGTTGAGCATTAGCAAAATGGAAAAGAAATGCAGAGATAAGAAATAAGAAACTGTTTTTAATTAACATGCTGAGTTATTATTTGATCAAAAATCGGTAAAATAAAATTGCTAAAAAGGATTTATCGGATAAACGGTTATGAAAATAACTGATTTTAATTTCCCATTAACTTTTGATTGAATTGTACGATTAATTTAAACAGGTCTTCGTGTTCATTCAATGGCAGGGTTGCCGCAATATCAAAAACATCATGATATGCTTTTATTCCGCCTAGTGTATAAAAAAAGAAAGCAGGGACTCCTTTTTCAGAAAAAAAATAATGATCACTATTGGCTGCTTTGCCGCGGGGATTGATCTTTACCAATAATTTATGCTCATCATTTACCGCATTCATCATTGCAAATTCTTTTGAAAATTCTGTTGCATTTACAACCGTGATTCCTTCTTCTCCTGTTCCTGCCAGATCTGTATTTATGAGGAACCGGATTTGACTTAATGGTATCAGTGGGTTTTCTGTAAAATATTTTGATCCCAATAATCCGGCTTCCTCACCTGCGAAACAAATAAATCCGATGGAATATGGGGGAGGATTTTTTGCGTAATAACGGGCAAGGTTAAGCAATAATGAAATACCACTTGCATTGTCATTTGCACCAGGGAAATAAACATCCTTTCCCATGCCGCCAAGATGGTCATAATGGGCGGTGATCATGATCACTGAATCTGGCTTTACTTTTCCTTTGATGAATGCACATATATTCGCAGCCTTAAAATTATTAATCAGTTTATTTTCAATATTCACTTTAAAACTACCGGGTTTGCCGGATAAAGATCTTTTGTCAATATTGATCATACTGTAATCAGCTGTTTCCTGGGATACAGACCAGGTAAGTTTGTCATCCAAATGAACAATAAATCTTTCAGCAGCATTGATAAATGTAACACTGTCTTTTTGAACTAAATCTCCTTTTGCTTTTATTCCTTTTGCTTCCGGAGCAACGATAAAATCCTTTCCGGGAATAAGATCCACATTATTGATCATCAATTCCATTTTACCCGGAAAAATATTCACCGGATATGAAAACTGCTGCATAAACGATTTTCCCTTCATTGGCTCCAGGCCATAAGATGCAAATTCAGATGCAAGAAAAGCGGCGGCCTTTCCCATTCCATCCTTCGTGTAACCTCTTCCCCAAAAAGTGGATGATGTGAGTGTATCAACCATTTTCTTTGCAAATAAAACGTCCTGCCCATACGTTCCGGAAACAAAAAAAAAGAGAAACGGTAAACAAAAATGTTTTTTCATATGAAATAATTTTAAAATTATTCTTTTCCCTGAACAACAATTACAATCTCCCCTTTCACCGTTTTGGCATTAAAATGATCATGCACTTCCTGTAAGGATCCGCGTTTATTTTCTTCAAATTTCTTAGTAAGTTCGCGGCTCACAGAACAGCGTCTATCTCCTCCAAAGTATTCAATAAAATGTGAAAGAGTTTTTACCAGCCGCATCGGACTTTCGTAAAATACCATGGTCCGTTCTTCCGTTGCCATTTTTTTCAAAAAAGTTTGGCGCCCTTTTTTTAGCGGAAGAAATCCTTCAAAGCAAAAACTATTTATTGGAAGTCCGCTGTTTACCAATGCAGGAACAAAAGCAGTTGCTCCGGGAAGGCAATCAACTGTAATATTATTCTTTATACACTCTCTTACCAGCAGAAAAGCAGGATCACTTATGCCAGGGGTACCCGCGTCCGTTATCAATGCAATCTTTTTCCCTGCATGCATCTGATCTGCAAGATGTGCAACAATTTTATGCTCATTGTGCTGGTGGTAAGCAGAAATATTTTTTTTGATCCCGTAGTGATTTAATAATACAGAAGAAGTGCGTGTATCTTCTGCAAGGATCAGATCAACCATTTTCAATACTTCTATAGCCCGGTAAGTTATATCGGCGAGGTTGCCTATGGGAGATGGTACTAAGTAAAGCATCTATTTGGAAATTATTCGATGGGGAATTGGAATTTAATACATATAAACCTGTTTACATTCTTAAATAATTTTTAACAGGGTATTTTATCATTTCAGTTAATGGATATCTCAAACATTTCCATCACCGGGTTTGATAGTAATTTTTTTGCAGCTTCGGAAGCTAAACTAAGGGCAGCTTCTTTATCTTCTGCTTCAATTTGCAGGTTGATGTGTTTTCCAATTCTCACATCAGCAATTGCATTCAATCCTAAATGTTGTAATCCGCCTAGAACTGCTTTTCCCTGCGGATCGAGCAAATCTTTTAAAGGCATTACTTTTATCTCTGCTGTAAATATCATGGTCAATTATTTTTGAATACCAAAGATAAAATAATGTATGTGATAAAAATGGCCGGAACTGCCAGCCAGTGCAAAAAAACAACGGCAAGTATTGAAAAAATGATCAGCAAAAATTTTGAAAGATTATTCTTAATGGATAAATTTTTAAACTTCATAGCCATCATGGGAATATTGCTTATCATGAGCCAGGATAAAAAAACGATCACCGCATAGAGTACCCATTTATTTAATAAAAGCGATAGTACAATTTCAGAACCCGCATGCCAGTATATAAGCGGAAATGATGCTATTAAAAGACCGACAGCCGGTGTTGGCACTCCTTTAAATCCATATTGCTGTGTATTATCCAGGTTGAATTTTGCCAGCCGGTAAGCAGCAGCCCCGGCAATGATAAATGCGGGCAATAAATACATGACAGACACATCAACAGCTGCAGCTTCTCTTGCATAACTCATCCTCAATAACTGGTAAATGATCATGGAAGGTGCAACACCAAAGCTGACAACATCCGCCAGTGAATCCAATTGTTTGCCCATTTCTGAGGATGCATTGAATATCCGTGCGATAAAGCCGTCTAAAAAATCAACCAGGGCAGCAAGACCGATATACAAAGAAGCCATCCAGATTGATTCGGGTATATCAATGAACTGTGCTCCTTCAGGATTATATTGAATGCTGATGCCATTTTGTAATGTAGCAACGATCGCCATACATCCGAAAATAAGATTCAGGAGTGTAAACAGGTTTGGTATTTGTTTCATTAATTTGAAAATTCACTGATTTGAAAAATGGAAGATCCGGGTTTCTTTTTTTGCATATTTTCAATTTAAGTATGCAACCTTTCTAAAATATTAAAATTTTCAAATTAATATTACCTCTTCATTAGTGCTTCAATCTCTTCCACAGTAATGGGAATATTCTTCATCAGATCTTTATTGCCATTTTTTGTGATCCAGAAATTATTTTCAATCCGTACACCCATTTTTTCTTCTTCAATATATATTCCGGGTTCAATGGTAAATACCATACCGGCTTTTATTGGCTCAGTTCTGGTACCCAGATCATGTACATCGATACCCAGGTGATGGGAAATTCCATGATATAAATATTTTCTGTAAGCCCTGTTTTCCGGATCCTCATTCTTAATTTCAGATTTTTTAAGTAAGCCGATCTTTTGAAATACAATGGTTGCTTCATCCCCAACTTTTTCTGTATAATCCACAATGCTGATACCGGGTTTAAGAATGCTTGCTGCGTAGTGATGCAGGTGAAGGCAGGCATTGTAAACCGTTTTCTGTCTCCGTCCGAATTTACCGCTAACCGGTATGGTACGGGAAAGATCCGCAGTGTAATTTCCATAGGCAGCACCAAAGTCCATCAATATCAATTCACCCTCTTTACATTCCTGGTTGTTTTCAACATAATGCAGTGTTCTAGCTCTGTCGCCACTTGCAATGATCGAACCATATCCGGGACCTGTAGATCTCTGTGATAAAAAAGAATGATAAATTTCTGCTTCTATTTCATATTCCATTACACCCGGCTTAATAAACTGCAATAAGCGCCTGAATGTATTGTCAGTAATATCAATCGCTTTTTGCAATACTTCCACTTCCAGGCCGGATTTTATTGCCCGCAGATCTTTCAATATTTTTGCACTCCGTTTAAATTCATGTAAGGGATAACGTTGCTTCATCATTTCTGCATAACGGTAATCTCTTACTGCTATCAGATTGGATTTTCTGTCATTTTCATTGCTGTTTAAATAGATGGTATCTGCCAGATGTATCCATGGCTGCAACAATCCATCCAGCGCATCCAGAAAAACAATGGTCTGTATTCCGGATATAGCCTGCGCTTCCTGCATACGCAGCCGATGTCCATCCCATTTCTCTTTTAATGCATTCGGTCTTACAATAACCAAAACTTCCCTGTATTTGGGATCGGGATTATCGGGGAATATTACCAGCATCGTATCCTCCTGCTCAATTCCTGTCATCCAGTACAAATCACTGTTTTGTTTAAAACCAAATAACTGGTCGCCATTGGTTGGTAATTCATCATTGCTGTTAAAAATGGCAATAGCATTTTTTCCGATCTTAGGAGTAAACCTGCTGCGGTTATGAATAAATATTTCAGGATTTAAAGGAAGATATTTCATTATATAAATTTTTGATGCTTTATAATAAGATATGCTGTTTATTTATACGCAATATACGTTTTAATAATTTTTCTATATGGCAGTAAATAAATTAAAATAAACTTCCTTCAACAGAACGTTGATTTGGTAAGACAATCTTTTAAAAAGACCGCTTCTTATTAAATTTTTACAAACAAAGCATACAGAATACAAATAACCTGATGTAAATGAATAAATTGTTATTTTTTTTATTTTAATGATATAGTAACTTTGCTTTTTAACTAAAATGCTTGCTATGTCAGAAAATCTTATGATTGAAGCACCAATTGGTGCTTTGAAGGAATTAGGACTAGAAACTTCGCTACCAATACATTACCAATTGAGCCCAAGTGAATTAAGTGATCAAACAGTAAAACGCAATGAAGGGGTTTTAAATGATACAGGTGCACTGGTAATTAAGACAGGGAAATTTACCGGAAGAAGCCCAAAAGATAAATTTACCGTAAAAGATGAATTAACAACAGATACTGTTCATTGGAATAATTTCAATATCCCAATGGAAGAAAAAAAATTCCTCCAGCTAAACGATAAGATGATTAAATATCTTTCCGGAAAGGAATTATGGGTACGTGATTGTATTGCTTGCGCTGCAGAAGATTATCGTTTAAGATTACGGGTTATCAATGAAAATCCATGGAGCAACCTGTTTTGTTATAATATGTTTATTCGCCCTTCGGAAAAACAATTAGAAGATTTTACTCCCAACTGGCATATTATCCAGGCACCGGGTTTTAAAGCTGATCCTTCTACAGATGGTACTGCTTCAGAAAATTTTGCTGTACTGAGTTTCAAGCATAAAACAATATTAATTGGTGGAACAGGATATACCGGTGAAATGAAAAAAGGAATTTTCACCATGTTGAATTATGTTTTACCCGAACGTGCAGATGTATTGAGCATGCATTGCAGTGCCAATATGGGCAATGACGGCGATACTGCTGTATTTTTTGGTTTGAGTGGAACTGGCAAAACAACATTGAGTGCAGATCCTAACAGAAAACTTATTGGTGATGATGAACATGGGTGGACGAATGACAGTGTATTTAATTTTGAAGGAGGCTGTTATGCCAAAACAATTGACCTGAGTGAAGAGAAGGAACCGGAAATTTTCCATGCGATCAGACCGGGAGCATTGGTTGAAAATGTTACTTTCTTTCCGGGTACAAACAAAATAGATTTCAGCAGTAAAGAGATCACTGAAAATACCAGGGTAAGTTATCCTTTGTCTTTTATCAGCAATGCACTGGAACCATCCATTGGAAAAACGCCTAAAAATATTTTCTTTTTAACTGCCGATGCTTATGGTATTTTACCTCCTGTAAGTAAATTGACTGCTGGCCAGGCCATGTACCAGTTTATCAGTGGTTATACCGCAAAAGTTGCCGGTACAGAAGATGGTGTTAAAGAACCCCAATCTACTTTCAGTGCTTGTTTTGGTGCACCATTCTTACCCTTACATCCTGGAAAATACGCTGCGATGCTGGGAAAAAAAATGAAAACACATAATGTGAATGTTTGGATGATCAATACCGGTTGGAGTGGTGGACCTTACGGCGTTGGACAAAGAATGAAACTTGCTTTTACCAGGGCAATGATCACTGCTGCACTTGAAGGCAAGCTGAAAAATGTGCAATATGAAGCACACCCTGTTTTTGGTATGATGATGCCTACAGAGTGCCCGGGAGTACCTTCAGAGATCCTCAACCCACGCAATACCTGGGATGATAAAGAAAATTATGATGTAAAAGCAAAGGAACTTGCAAAAGAATTTATTGCGAACTTTCAAAAATATGCTTCCGGTGTTGAGGAAGAAATTCTGGCAGCAGCTCCAAAAATTTAATTGAATTATTGTTTAAAAAGAAAATGCTCCGTTAATACCGGGGCATTTTTTATTCAATTGATTATAAGATCAGAAAACCATTTCCGGAATTTCTCCTTCAATGATCAGTTTGCCTTCGGTCTTTGATTTTATTTCTTCTACCGATACGCCGGGTGCTCTTTCCAGTAATTTAAAACCATATTCTGTTACTTCCATTACTGCAAGATCGCTCACGATCTTCTTCACACACTTAACACCGGTGAGCGGCAATGAACAGGCTTTTAACAGTTTGCTTTCCCCTTTTGGGTTGGTATGCATCATAGCTACAATAATATTTTTTGCACTTGCCACAAGATCCATTGCCCCTCCCATTCCCTTTACCATTTTACCGGGAATTTTCCAGTTTGCGATATCACCTTGTTCACTCACTTCCATTGCGCCCAGAACGGTAAGGTCTACTTTCCCGGAACGGATCATACCAAAGCTCATTGCACTGTCGAAAAAAGCAGATCCCGGTAAAGTGGTTATTGTTTGCTTACCGGCATTTATCAGGTCGGCGTCTTCTTGTCCATCTTCAGGAAATGGCCCCATTCCCAATAATCCGTTCTCGCTTTGTAATACTACATTTATTCCTACGGGTATATAATTGGCAACCATCGTTGGAATGCCTATTCCGAGGTTTACATAATAACCATCACGCAGTTCTTTTGCAATTCGTTGAGCTATTTGTTCTTTTGAAAGCATACTATTTTATTTTGAAAAATTGTTCTGAAAAATTGATTAACGGGCTGTTTTTCGAACCGTTTTCTGTTCAATTCTTTTCTCATAATTCTTACCCTGAAACACACGCTGAACATAAATTCCGGGTGTATGGATCTGGTTGGGATCCAATTCTCCCGCCTCTACCAGTTCTTCCACTTCTGCAATGGTTATTTTTCCCGCCATAGCCATCAGGGGATTAAAATTTCTGGCGGTATCTTTAAAAATCAGGTTTCCCATGGTATCTGCCTTCCATGCTTTTACAATGGCGAAATCAGCATCAAAAGCATATTCAAGCAAATAATCTTTTCCGGAAAAATTCCTTATTTCTTTTCCAATAGCTACTTCCGTTCCTACACCGGCAGGAGTAAAAACAGCGGGTATCCCGTATCCGGCAGCCATACAACGCGTTGCAAGTGTTCCCTGCGGAATTAACTCTACTTCAAGTTCCCCGCTTAATAATTGTCTTTCAAATTCAGCATTCTCACCTACATAAGATGATATCATTTTTTTTACCTGCTTTTGCTGAAGCATCAGCCCGATACCAAAATCATCTACACCGGCATTATTCGAAATACAGGTTAATTGTTTTGTACCTTTTTTTACCAAAGCAGTAATACAGTTTTCGGGTATCCCGCATAAACCAAATCCTCCAAGCATAAGTACAGCACCATCATGAATGTCACTAATTGCCTGATCGGCATCCTTAAAAACTTTATTCATACAAATAGATTATTTTTTAATTGAACTATCAGCCTTTTTCTTTGTTGCCTTAACCCGTTGATTTTTTGTAACCATACTATCGATCAAAGCAGACATTAATTCTTTATGGTTTGAATAATAATTAAAACTCTCGTAAAAAGTCTTCCTGTCGGTATGATGTAATGTAAAAATTTTTTCCTGCAATCTCAGGTTTTCGATATTTGCATCTTTATTGCTGTCCTTTAATAAATATTCTCGTGTATATACATCAGCTCTTACATAATCCCAAAAGACCTCCTGCATTTTTTCGGGTTTCATTATTCCTTTTGGAACATCGTTTTTTCCCGTACACGAAAATATAAATACGGTAATCAGGCTAAGTATTATATACCTCATTTAAGTTCCTCTTTATATTTCCCTGCATTGGTAAGATCGAGTTTGGTAAGCAATTCAATAGCTCTTGCTTTCTCTGGCGGTTTTGCTTTGGAGAATACTTTGATCAGTTCATTTGATTTTCCCTGGAAAAAAAACTGGGAAATCATTTTATTGGGATTCTCATTATTAAAATTTTCAAGCTGGTTTAACACATTTAATAATTCTGTTCTCGCCGAATTTTCATCATCGTACATCTTATCCATTACCAGCCTGTAATAATTATAATAAACATCATGCATAATGGCATACCGGCTATTCGACATATTTTCTACAAGCCAATAACGGTTACGTATCCCGTCAAAAGCCTTCCATCCCGATATATTCCTGCCATCCGGGGCATTATTTACAATATTCTGGGCCTTTTGAAAAAAAAGATCACCACCGTGTAACGCAAAAGAAGCTGCATCAAACCCCAAAACCAGATAGGCGTAATAAGCAAATACAGCTGTAAGATTCGACACCTGCGGATCTGTTCCGCTTACCCGGTTCTCATTAAAATCGAGTTGCTGAAATTCAACATATTTAAACAATATGTCATCGTCTTTAAAATTAATGATCGGGGATAAATAAGATGTATTAAAAACAGGCCGGGCCGCCTGAATGGTCAATGACGCCTTGTACACATTTATTTCACCCGTAGATTCCAGGTTCAATAAAAAATTACAATCAATTTTTTCATTCGGCGCAAAGGTTTCAGCAGTCCATTTCCGATTATTTAAAAAATTATTCAATGAGGTCTGTAAAGTCCGGAAAGCATTTTTATTTACATTGTTTCCTACACGGGTTGTAACAACGGTAACCCTGCTATTGAGTTCCTGTGCCCTGACCAAACCGGTCATAATAAAAAAAACCAGTAGCAATATTATTTTATGCATGAGAAATTTTTAGAATGGTATTAACGATATCTGTTGCAACCGCTGTTTTTGATTTTGTTTCAAATGGATATTCATTTCCTGCTTTATCAAAAATAGTGATTTTGTTAGTGTCGTGTCCAAATCCTGCAGCAACATCATTTAAAGAATTTAATACAATAATATCTGCATTTTTGGAATTCAGTTTTTTTAAAGCAAATTCCTTTTCATTATTTGTTTCAAGTGCAAAGCCTGCAAGAAACTGGTTTGATCTCTTTATTTCCCCCATCAACTTTAAAATGTCTGTTGTTTTTTTCAATTCAATATTAATTTTATCCGCATTCTTTTTTATTTTCTCCTGTGAGGGATCTGCAATGGTATAATCTGCTACAGCTGCACTCATAACGGCTATATCCATTCCGGGGAATATTTGCAAACATGCATTAAACATTTCTGAAGCTGAAGTAACTTTAATGGTTTTATAATTACCATTAAGGTTTTCTGAAACCGGACCTGTGACCAAAATAACTTCTGCCCCCCTTGAATAAAATTCATCCGCCAAAGCGATTCCCATTTTACCGGAGGAATGGTTTCCGATAAATCGAACAGGATCTATCGCCTCGTAAGTTGGGCCAGCAGTAACCAATACTTTTTTACCTGCCAGGTCGCGAATTTTCAAAAAAAAACCTTCCAGCCATGTAAGGATGTTTTCCGGTTCTGCCATTCTCCCATCACCGCTCAGTCCGCTGGCGAGTTCACCATTCTCTACAGGAATGACATAATTTCCATATGCGAGAATTTGCTGAATATTATTTTTCACAGACGGATGCTTCCACATATCTTCATCCATTGCCGGAGCAACCACCACCGGGCAGGTGGCAGATAAATATACTGCCTGTAATAAATTATCGCATAACCCATTGGCCATTTTTGCCAGGCTGTTGCAACTCAAAGGTGCTATCAGCATGATATCTGCCCATCTTCCCAGCATTACATGGTTTGCCCAGGAATCATTGTCAGACAGTTCAGTTAACACTTCATTCTTTGATAAAGTAGACAAAGTAAGGGGTGCAATAAAACCCGATGCAGCTGATGTCATGATCACTTTCACGTCTGCTCCTGCCCTGATTAATAACCTCACTAATATGGCAGATTTATATGCTGCAATACTGCCTGTAATCCCTACAAGTATTTTTTTTCCTTTTAACATAAAAAAATCCCGCCTGATTAAGGCGAGATTAAAATTATAACTTCTATTCTAAAAAAAATGTGTAAAGTTGAATCCAGGTTTAATTAACTGAATAAATCTTCTTCATTCCTTCTAAAATATACTTTATCTTCTAAAAATTCTGCCGTTGCAAGTAAAGCCGGATTGGGCATACGCTCATATGCACGAGAAATTTCAATTTGCTCTTTGTTTTCGTGAATTTCTTCCAATGTATCTGTATGACTTGCAAATTCTTCCAATTTATTATGCAATTCTTCTTTGATAGATATATTAATCTGATTAGCCCTTTTTGCAATAATGGCAATAGATTCATATAAATTTCCGGTTCTATCTTTCAGGTCTGTTAGTTTTTTAGGCTCAACAACACTATTGGTACTAGCGCTTAGCTGACGACGTATTTTGCTCATTTTGTATTTCTTTAATATGGTTTTGACTTAAATTACTATAATTCTCTGCTTCTTTTAATAGGTTGCTTTCTGGGTATCTGTCTGCAAAATCTTCGTATTCCGAAATCACTTTCTCAAATCGTTCTCCTTTTTTTTCCGGAATACTTAGTTTGGCAAACCGGTAATAAGATTTTACAATCATTAATTTATACTCTTCCCCTTTTACAGACTCCGGATAATTATTAAGTAAATTTCCAAAAGCAATTGCCGAAGCCCTGAAATGGCTTAGGTTATAGTATAACTTAGCACCTCTGTATTCTTTTACTTCCAGTTTTGCTCTTGATTTATCAATAATTTCTGTAGCATCTTTAATTCTTGAAGAACCTGGATGTGTATTGATAAATGTTTGCATCATACCCATTGCCTTTACTGTATTAACCTGCTCAAGGTCTATCTTGGGAGATTGCTTATAAAAACAAAATGCCCTCATATAATCCACTTCTTCTGCCCTGCTGCTGTTCGGAAACACTTCGAGGTAGCCCTTAAATAAATTTTCAGCATCTCTGTACATCTTCTGATAAAAAAAACAGTATGCATATTTATAATAAAGATCTTCAAATTTTTGTGTGCCTTTTAAAACCGGAAACAACTCTTCATATAATTGACGGGCATTTTGATATTTCTTTTTTCCATAATACTCGTCTGCTTTCAAAAGCTTATACTCGTAGTCCCTGCTTTTCTGAATTTTACTGAATTTATTACAAGCAGTAAATCCAAACAATATTAAAAGGGCCGGAACAATTATTTTTAGTATTCTCATAAAGAAGTGCAAAATTAATAGATTTTTATCAAAAATGCCTGTAAATACATAAATCACCAAAAAAGAGTTGTTAAGTATTCCATAAAGGCTAAAAAAACCCTCCCAAAAATTGGGAGGGTTTCATCATTGAGCAAAAAGTGGAATTAAAACTTATTTTAGTTTGACTTAATGTCAATTGTATTTTTATCTCCTGCTCCTACTTCGCAATTCGTTGTGATCCTGTCAGCGCTGATTCCTTCTCTTTCTACCAGGTATCTTTTAACCGCATCAACCCTTTTCTGACAAACTGCCTGAGAAGCTTTAGAAGCCTCAGGATATCCGTTTATGCTGATATTACAGTTTGGATTGGCTTTTAATTTAGCAGCTACTGTTGCCAACATTGCTTTAGCATCATTAGCCAATGTGATCCCGTTACCTTTAAAAGTTAAACTTGGGAAATCAGCAGGGCAATTTGGAATTGCGGCCTGTTGCATTGCCTGAATATTTTTGCAACACTCAGGATCAGGGCATTTACCAACTCCATCAACATCAACTGGTTGACACTCTGTTGGAGTGATCAATTGCTTGTCTTTGCAATCAGGAACGCCATCACCATCTGTATCTTTAGTTACACCATGCGTATCTACCGGGCAACCAGCGGGTGTGTTTGGCTCACGATCCAATTGATCCAATACTCCATCTCCATCAGCATCTTCGTAAGTTGGTTTTGGCAACTTCATGTGCTTCGGATTATTCAATTCACTGTATGCATAATCCAATGGATTAATCCACCATAATGGCTCAACAGATTTTGCACCTAAATTGAAGTTTAATCCTATTGAAAGGAAATTATAAGAATCAAAATCACTTGTAATTACTGCATCTCCGTATGTATGTTCCTGCCAACGCTGACCATCCAACAAATCATCTTTAATAAATGTTTGGCGATCTTCAATAGCCAGATTTAATCTCTTGCCCAGTTTTAAGGCAATCCCAACCATTACAGTTCCGGATGGCTTTAAGGTATTATCACCTATTTTTGGGCGACGCTCGCCATTTGTTTCAGCTGGAGTTTCGTAAGAATCGTCCATAACTGCTTTCAATGCTTTTGTTACATCTTTACGATCTTTGTATATTGTGCCATATTGATTGAAAATATTTCTGAAATCAGTCGCATATGTACCTCCGGCTGCATTTCTTGCATTTACCATGGTCTTGTAAATAGTAGCACCGATACCAGCACCTCCATATATTATAAATCCAGTCTTTTGTTTGTGGAATCGTACGTTGTTCAACGTTATGATACCTTGCAAAGAAAGGTCCTGCACATGTGATTTATAATTGTAATAAACGATATCAGGAGAAGTGCCTGGAGCATTGCCAGGAATACCATCGCTGTAGGAGATTGGCCCTGCATTAGTACGAACCGGGGCAAAATAACCTTTCCATGCCGGATTTTTTCCAAAGTTTTCAGATGCCAGCCAGCTTAATCCTTTTCCGGTAGCATTCATGTATTGTAATCTCATAGAAAAAACATATCCGAATGCCTTTCTTACATGGGCTTCAAATCCAACAGTTGGAAATTTAATGGGCACATCACCACTGATCATTAATGTACCAACCGATGCACCAACCTCCCACATATTACGGGGTTTAGCAGGAAAACTATATGAGTTATTCCAGAATTCATTCTGTTGAGGCATTTTTTTTGATGAAATAACTGAAGAGTCATATACACTATAACCACTGCCAGTTTGGGCATACACTCCTGACAACAGGAACGTAAAAATGCCTAATAAAAATAGTTTTAACTTTTTGCTTGCCATAACTTAATGATTGATAGATTTCTAAATATACGAGATGATTAGATGCAAATTTATCAAATGCGTACGAAAAACCAAATTTTTTTACATTTATTTATATATATCTGCTTTAAATGTTGGATAAAATTTCGTATATACGGCTCCGCGATGGTCGTTTATTTGAAAAAAACCCTGTAATCATTGAAGAATTAATACAAAAACGGACGAACGTAAAATGTATTTTTTAAAAAATAAAATAATTTGATAAGGTTGCTTACTGTGCTATATTGCCTCTTTTTTGAATGAAATTTGTAAAAGATATAATTGGCAAGGAACTGGACACTTTTGAAAAAAAGTTTGCGGATGCTGTCCGGAGTCAAACCCCGATGCTTGACCGGATTATGAAGTATATCATAAAGCGAAAAGGCAAACAAATGAGGCCCATGTTCGTTTTTTTAAGTGCCCGGCTTCACGGTGAAATAAATGAAAGTACTTACCGGGCCGCTGCCCTGGTGGAACTTTTACACACAGCAACCCTTGTTCATGATGACGTAGTTGATGAATCATTGGAACGCAGGGGTTTTTTCTCTATAAATGCAATATGGAAAAATAAAATTGCAGTCCTGGTAGGTGATTACCTGCTTTCGAAAGGTTTATTGCTGTCTACAAGCAATGAAGATTTTATGCATCTGCACATTCTTTCTGAAGCCGTTAAACAAATGAGCGAAGGTGAATTACTGCAGATGGAAAAATCACGAAAACTGAATCTTGATGAGGATATTTATTTTGAGATCATAAAAAATAAAACAGCCTCATTGCTTTCTTCTTCCTGTGCTGTTGGAATTTACAGTACAAGTAAGGATCTGGATTTGACAGAGAAAATGAAAAATTTCGGACAAAAAGTTGGTATGGCTTTTCAGATCAAGGATGATCTGTTTGATTACGGGGAAGCGGATATTGGTAAACCCACCGGAAATGATATCAGGGAAAAAAAACTTACCCTGCCGTTGATTTATACATTAAACAAAGTGGATAAAACCACTAAAAAGCGTTTAATATACATCCTGAAAAATGAAAATAAAAATAAAGAAAGTGTGAAATTTGTAATCAATTCGGTAAATGAATGTGGTGGAATTGCTTATGCAGAAAAGAAAATGATCGCATACAGAGATGAAGCCCTTGAAATTTTAAATCAATTTGATGAATCACCGGTGAGAAATGCACTGGAATCATTGGTTCGCTTTACTACAGATAGAAAATATTAACAACTGTTTGGATAAAAGATGGAACATATTACCCTTTGATAAATTAAAGACTGACCTGTTACAACAGTCTCTTGGTATAAATCAAACTGTTAGTAAGATCCTCGTCCAAAGAGGTTTTGAAAACTATGAAGATGCTAAAAAATATTTCCGTCCGGATTTAAATACGTTGCATGATCCCTGGCTCATGAAAGACATGAGAAAAGCAGTAGACAGGATTGATTCTGCACTTTCTTCCAATGAGAAAATATTGATTTTCGGTGATTATGATGTCGACGGTACTACAGCTGTTGCATCGATGTACGGCTTTATTTCAAAGCTCACAAATCCTGATCTTACAGATTTCTATATCCCTCACCGTTATAGAGAAGGATATGGCGTAAGCAAAATGGGTATTGATTATGCCGCTGATACCGGATTCACTTTAATCATCTGCCTGGATTGCGGTATTAAATCTGTTGAACTGATCGCTTATGCCAAAACACTGGGTATAGATTTTATTGTTTGCGACCATCATCTGCCGGATAAAATATTGCCTGATGCAGCAGCCATTTTAAATCCCAAACAACCTGATTGCAATTATCCTTACAAAGATCTTTGCGGATGTGGCGTCGGATTTAAATTAATGACCGCACTCGCAGATCATTTTTCTCTACCGGATGAAACTTTTATGTGTTATCTAGATCTTGTTGCCACTGCAATTGCCGCTGATATTGTACCCATGACGGGTGAAAACAGGGTGCTGGCTTTTTGGGGACTGGATAAAATAAACACAAACCCGTCTGAAGGCATCAAAGCGCTGATCCAATTAGGAAATATCCAACATAAGTTAAGCATAACCAATGTGGTATTTGTCATTGCACCCAGGGTAAATGCTGCCGGACGTATGGATGATGCCCGTAAAGCTGTGCAGCTTTTTATTGAAACCGATCCTGTACTTGCAATGGAATTTGCTGAAATGTTACACGCCGATAACAGCGACAGAAAACTGGAAGACAAAAACATTACTAAAGAAGCACTGGAAATGATACAGGCAGATCCGGAGCATATTAACAGAAAATCATCCGTTGTATTCAGGGAAGCATGGCACAAGGGTGTGGTAGGTATTGTTGCTTCCAGGTTAATTGAACAGCACTACCGGCCCACGGTAGTATTGACAAAAAGCGGTGACATGGTTACCGGTAGTGCACGCAGTGTGACAGGATTTAATTTATATGAAGCGATATATGCCTGCAGGGAACAATTGGTTGCTTATGGCGGGCATTTTGCCGCAGCCGGCCTTTCCATGTTGCCGGAAAACGTAGATGCCTTCAGCAAAAAATTTGATGAAGTGGTTTCTGCAACAATTGATGAACGCTTGCTGATACCTGAAATAATTATTGATGCAGAGATCAGTTTTTCAGAAATAACACAAAGCCTGTTCGACATCATCAGTCAAATGGAACCATTCGGACCGGAAAACATGCGGCCGGTTTTTATTGCGAAAAGAGTTTCAGAAACCGGATTATCCAAAATTTTAAAAGAACAGCACATCAGATTTGTTTTAAAACAAAACGAGGTAGTTCTCAACGGAATTGGTTTTAATATGCCGGAAAAATTTCAACTGCTTGGTTCTAAAAAACCACTGGATATCGTTTTTACTATTGATGAGAATGAATGGAATGGAAGCAAAACCATTCAGTTAAAAATGCTGGATCTCCGGTTAAGTGAACAGTAAAAATACTTTTTCAAAAATAAAAAAGCCATTGCGGAAAAGACATTTATCCCTGTTTTATGGAAATAAATCTTTTTCGCAATGGCCTGCCTGAATAAATACCTGGTCTTACTTTTTAACCGCTTATTATCTTTTTTTCTTCCAGTAATTCAACACTTCGGCTAATAAAACTGGTAAGGTTATTTCCTGTTAATAATCCCTGAGAAAGCAGTGCGAGATCGGCAAGATTCTTTACCATTTTTTCCTGCATACCACTATCACTCAGTGCCAATACATTTTGAAAAATGGGATGATTCCCGTTTACAGTAAGGTTTACCTCATCAGGCATACTGGCATACCATGCAGCCATTCCTCCGCCGATAGAAGCCATATCTTTCATACGGCGCATTTGTTCAGGCCTTGTAGCCATTACCGGTGCTGCATCTGCACTCAACCCTTTAATTTCTATATTCAGGTTAAGTCCTTCCTGGGGTTTATCAAAAAGGGCTTTTAATTTCTCCGCATCCTCTTTACTTAAAACACTATCATTGGCTTCTGACTTATCAATTAAATTCTCTGCAATATCTGAATCAACCCTGGTAAAGACGACATCAGACCATTTCATTTCAACTGTATTGATGAAAGAGGAATCCACCAAAGTCTCCATCTTAACTACAACATATCCTTTTGCAACAGCTTGTTGTATAAATGCATCCTGCTGTACAGGATTGGTTGTATAAATGATTACCTGTTTTCCTTCCTTATTCTTTTGTAAAACTTCCGTTGCAGTTTTATACTCTGTTACTGTGTGAAATTTCCCACCGGTATCTTCCATAACAAAAAACTTATTGGCTTTGTCCAGGAATTTATCATCAGTCATCATTCCGTATTTTACAAACAAACCCAGACTTTCCCATTTTTCTTCAAATGTTTTACGCTCTGAATTAAAGATCTCTTCCAGTTTATCTGCAACCTTTTTAGTGATATGTGCATTGATCTTTTTTACATTCGGATCACCCTGCAAATAACTGCGGCTAACATTCAACGGTATATCCGGACTGTCGATGACTCCATGAAGCAACATCAGGAATTCAGGTACGATGTCTTTTACTTCATCCGTTACAAAAACCTGGTTGCTGTATAACTGGATCTTGTCTTTCTGGATCTCGTAACTCTGTTTAATTTTAGGGAAATAGAGTATCCCTGTAAGATTGAAAGGATAATCAACATTCAAATGGATCCAGAATAAAGGCGTTTCACTGAACGGATATAATTCTTTGTAGAAATTCTCATAATCCTCTTTTGTCAATTCAGATGGTTTCCTGGTCCATGCCGGAGCCGGATTATTGATCTGCTTATCTTCAAAATAAATGGGTACGGGCAGGAATTTACAAAATTTCTGCAGCACCTTACCCACCCTTTCAGATTCCAGGAATTCTTTGCTCTCCTCATTGAGGTACATGATAATCGATGTTCCTCTTCCTGATTTTTCTGTTTCTTCCAGGGTAAATTCCGGGCTTCCGTCACATTCCCATTTTACTGCTTTTGCATCTGCCTGGTAACTCTTTGTAATGATCTCCACTTTTTCACTCACCATAAATGAACTGTAAAAACCAAGACCAAAGTGTCCAATGATATTGTTTTCGTTCTGCCCTTTATATTTATCCAGAAATTCTTCTGCCCCACTGAAAGCAACCTGGTTAATATACTTATCCACTTCTTCAGCAGTCATTCCCACTCCATTATCTTCAATGGTTAATGTTCCCTTTTCTTTATCAATAATAATATTGATCCTGAGCTCACCCAATTCACCTTTTGCTTCACCAATGGATGATAATGTTTTTATTTTTTGGGATGCATCAACAGCATTGCTCACCAGTTCCCTGATAAATATGTCATGTTCACTGTATAAAAACTTTTTAATAATGGGGAAAATATTCTCTGTTTGTACCCTTATACTTCCTTTTTGCATAAATAATATTTTAATAATTTGTATTTACAGGTATGCAAATACATTACCATAATTCAAATTTGGTCATTTTGACACTTTACTGAAAATTTTACCCTTGAAGAATCACGATCAGGACTGTCAAAAAGGAACAACCATATTTTACTAACGATAAGGATCCGGTTCAATCTGCCGGGTTAAGAACACCGGTTATGGGTTGTAAAAAAATAAAAAGGAGACTCAAAATTGAGTCTCCTTTTTTAAAAAGATCAAATAGTATCAATAAATTAAAAATGCTTTACTCATTTTGAATTCATGGTTAAATACCTGTAATGTATATAAACCAGTACCCAATTGATAAGGTAAAACAAAATTGTCGTCAATGAAATTAACTTGCAGTATTACTTCACGCTGGAAAACCAATTGTCCTACCTGGTTAAATATCATGGTTTGGTAATGACCAGGTTTCATATTGTTCAAAGTATAATGCAAACTACCACCACGTACAACAGGAGAAGAATAAACGATCAAACCTGAAGGGATTGTATCAGTTGTGAATGAATCTTGTAAACCATAAGAAATACCCCCATTGTTCACTGCATAAGCTTTATAATAATATTTTGTAGCCTGTACCAGTGAATTTAAAGTAACAGAAAAATCTGTACCTGAAATATTAGAACCGGTAACTTTTGTACCGTGTCCATTTGCAAATCCATTGACACCACTGTATTCAATACCATATGAAGAAAGTGGACTGCAACCGATACTTGTCACTATCCCATTCATTGTTGCAGAATTGGGATTGTTAACAACTGCAGAACCTGTAACTACTGTAGGTTTTGCATCATATCCACTTCCGGTAACTGCTACATTTATAGCATTTGCACCGCCACCGGCAACTGGAATATTCCCATTATACGATTGGATTGCAATCGGAGTGAACCTGACAAAAACTACCTGTGTATAGGGACCTCCAACTTGCGTTAAATTTAAAGAAGCAGTATAAGTTCCGGTAGACGTTGCAGAAAAACTATAACCGGTAAGTGGCCCGACTGTTATATTCGCAGCCGTTAATCCGGTGCTGTTAATAGTAAAACTGTTTTCCGTTGAAGTGGTATTCAAACAGATACTTCCAAACCCGGTTAATGTTGTTGCAGTTAATACCGGAGTTGCAGTTGTAAATGACTGTTGAGCACCGTATGTGGTACCGCCGGTATTTGTTGCATATGCCTTATAGTAATAAGTAGTAGCAGGAGTAAGTCCAGCTAAATTTGCCGAAAAAGTACCAGTTGACAGATTGGTTGATGCAACCGCTGTTCCACTACCATTAGGGAATCCACTTGTTAAACTGTATTCAAAACCATAAGCAGTAATTGCAGAACAACCAATATCGGTTATGCTTCCACCCAGTGTAGCTGTTGTTATTGTAATAGCACTTGCAGTTCCTGTTGTAACCGCAGGAGGATTATTTGCACCCGTTCCTACTGCAGTAACATCAACTGTTGTGGCACCGCCACCTGTTACACTGATATTGCCATTATATGACTGATTGGCAACAGGGGTAAAATTGACAAAAACGGTTTGAGCAAAAATTCCACCAGGCTGCGTTAAATCTAATGATGCCATATACGTTCCACCTGATGTTGTGGAAAAACTATAACCAACCAAAGGCCCAACGGTAATATTCGTCGCTGTCAGGTTGATGCCACTGATAGAAAAACTATTGGGTCCTGCAGTTGTGTTCAAACAGGTATTTCCAAAAGCAGTAAGCGTAGTTGCAGATAAAACCGGCGTAACGGGAACATCGCCATTTCCACTTACAGCAACATTAACAGCCGTGGAAACGCCGCCACCCAAATTGCTTACATTACCTGATTTAGGACCTGCAGACTGAGGAGTGAATCTTACCCAAACAGCTGTAGCTGCAAGTGTAGCGGAACTATATGCAATGGTAGTTGTAGCTCCCCAGGTTGTGTTATCATTTGATACCTGAAAATCTACTGAAGGAGAAGTGACTGTAATAACACCGGGGGCACCTGTAAGGTTTGCTCCGGAAATATTATAGGTTTGAGAAACAGAATTTGAACCGACAAAAATATTTCCAAAATCAGTTACTGTACCCGTAACTGTTAGTGAAGGTGCTATTGCACCACAGGCAAAAATAGCAGTAACACTGTTTCTGGGAGCAGGAGTAGCAATGGTAAAATCTGCTGCATTGTTGTTTGTATCCGTACAACCACTGTTGTTCCGAAAAGCAGCGAGGATCGTACTGATTGCAGTTGTTGGTCCGGTACCTTCAAAACAGGTTGCCGTGCCATACCCAACCAGATCAACATAAGCACTTGTTGCCGGGCAGGCAGAAAGGGCAACTAAACCATTCACCAACGCAACTCTTCCATTGGCTGCAGCCATTGCGATCGAAGGATTTGCCACATAATCAGGAGTAGGTAATGGAACACCATTTGCACCAGATGCAGACATTTGAATCAAATAATACCCACCGGCTGGAATGCTGGCAACAGGAAGAGGAGAAACTCCTGTCCAGGTACCGGTTGCAGCTGAGGATGCATATTGAATAGAATATCCGGATAAACTGATTGCAGAACCGGATACATTGTGTAATTCAACGTAATCAGCATCCAACAATGCACCTGTATTTCCTCCTGCTCCGTACAACTGGCTTATAACCAAAGTAGTTGACTGAGAGTAAGAAAGGAATGCAGAAAGCATAAAAAACAACGTAAATATTTTTTTCATAACCCGCTTTTAATTTTGAAATTCGAAAAAAAGATAAGCGCCATGATCATTATAGCATGGCGCTTATCCTTGAATGTTTTTAATAATAGATTAAAGAGCCAATACTTTTATGTCATCAACTTCATAGGTAGTTGTTTTGGTTGGATCACCACCTTCATACTTGAAACCGATATAAATAGTCTGACCAATATATGCTGACAAATTAATTACCCCAGAACTTGCAAAAGTAGAAAATCCGGTTGTGGGTGTTGTGGCAAGCGTTTGCCAAACCTGCGTCCATGTAGAAGTAGATGGTGTATTGCTACCGGCGTAATTGGTAGAAATCATCACTTTTAAAGTTGTTGGACCTGTTGCAAATCCCGAAGCATGCGTAAAGCTAAGATTCGGAGCAGTTGCTCCTGTTAAATTAATTGCCGGAGAAATCAACCAACTGGTAGCAGTTGAAGAACCTGAACCAAAAGCAGATATCTTAGCGCATTTAACCGGACCAAATACAGCATTCTGATAAAGCACTCCACCAACTTCTGCTATATTTTTCCAACCTGGTAAAGTCAATGTCAGGTTATTTGCACCAATTGATTCAAAATCCTGTAAAAGCAATGTTCCGGGCGGCAAAGGACAAGCATATGGATCATTGAATTGAACATCATCAATATCACGCAAGATCAATTGCTTTGTATTTCCGAAAACGGTATAGATCGCATTCAACTTTCCACGTCCCTGTGCTACCTGGCGTGCAGCAAAATTTGCATAGGCACTTGAACGAACGATCAGGGTTTGATTGGCACAATTCTTAATATCGCGGTTCACTGTACTTTTATAAACTGAAGTATCTGCATAAGTACCAGAAAGTACAGAGAACGCATATCCATCCAACTGAATCAAAGTACCGATATACTTATCCTGCATATTCACGGTAGAAGTACCACCCAATTGGGCAAATGTAACCGGGATCGGAACAACC
The DNA here is from genome assembly GCA_037969135.1 of Ferruginibacter sp. Classification (GTDB taxonomy): domain Bacteria; phylum Bacteroidota; class Bacteroidia; order Chitinophagales; family Chitinophagaceae; genus Ferruginibacter. The sequence continues at coordinate 5,530 of JBBKWV010000167.1, read as the reverse complement.
GGATTGTTCAAAGAACCACCCACAACATATTTGCTGATCAGGTTAGAAGGAATCGCTTCCAAAGAAGGTAAACCAGCAACCAAAGCTTTTATACCCAATTCCATTGTTTTATTATAATCGCTTATAGTAAGACCGTTACAACGGATATAGATCCTGCGTCCAACTGGATAAGTTCCATATAAACTGTTTGCATCTAATAATATTTGCAAACCACCGGTTGAATCCTGAATATATAATTGCTTATACAGATTACCGCTTTTATCATTGGCAACTACAATACCCGAAATAATAATATCGGTACTGATAACATCATATGCACCTGCAGTCGTGTGCATAGCTTTTAACGCTTTGATGCTTGTATTGGCTACAATATTAGGATCTGAAGCTCCCGGAGGATTATCAAATGATTTTTTACATGCACTGAAAACGCCGATTGAAGCAATCAGTATTACCGCTGTTATTAATTTAAAAATCTTGTTCATAATTTATTTTTTAAAATTTTTATAAGTGTTTTTTTATTCATTAGAATCTTAATCCCATGCTGGCAAAGAAATTAATGCCATATGCATAAAACCTTTTCTCCGGAAATTTCTCTGTGTTCTTTTCTGCAAAATCAAACCTGAGTTGTTCAAATCCTCCGGATACGATTTCTCTGTTATCCAGAATATTATTTACACCCAGATTGAATACAAGAAATGTTCTTTTCTTCATGCTTTTAAATTTCCTGTTCATCATCCATGAATAACCGGCAAATGCATCCAGTGAGTATTGTGATTTCAATTTTGTCTGATCAACAATATCATGCCATAATACCGAACCTTCATCCACACCGTTAACTGCTGCTGCAGTTCTGCGAATCGGGTTAAAATTCAAATACATTTTATCAAAGTAATTAAAATTTACATTCACAAACCAAAATTTAGGTGAACGGTAATCCAATCCGATCGTATAGGCCTGTTGTGGTGTTGGTACATAAAAATCTTTCGAATAAACGATTTCATTTTTCGATAATACCGTTGCACTATTATCAGCTGTTACCGTTGCAAGCTGGCGGGTATTGTAATAATACTTTCCTATTGCAGCTGCAGCATTAACACTCAAACCTTTGTACACTTTTGCTTCAGCACCAAATTCAATACCTGTATTCACTTTTCCGATATTGCTGATAGCGTAATTTACAAAATTTCTTAATTCATCGTGATAGAATGTCATTACATCTATCTGGTTTTTAAACTGGGTAAAATAACCAGTTGCCCTTAATTTTAATTTCGGGGCATTCATCACGTATCCTCCTTCAACAGAAACGATTTCTTCCGACTTAAGGTTGTCCTGCACAAAATCCCTTGTTCTTGGTGCAATAAAAGCATTTTCAAAGAAAGGAGCCCTTGATTGATAAGAACCATTGGCGAAAATATAATTGCGTCCGTCAATCTTATATGTTATACCTCCTTTGAGTGCTGAGTTGTAGAAATTATACGTATCAGATTTCCCATAGGAATTATTTGGAAACAAACCACTCTTTACATTTCCTTTTCTGTAGAAACTGGTATAAGAATGTTCAGTGGCCACAAAAATATCCAGCTTCCGGAACTTAAATACACCCTGTAACCAAACCGATCCTTTTTTAATATCGATATCATAATTATAACCGAATTTATCTCCGGTTAATAAAATCCTGTTGGGATTGTTCAGGTCATTTTGACCTGCACTTGGACTGCTTGGGAAATCTCTTTCACCAAACTGGTTAATATCAACATAATAATCTCCACCCAATAAATCATTGATTCTTTTGTAATAATTATTCTTTTGCGACTGGTAAGTCATACCAGCAGTAAAGGTTATATTCTCAGAAACATTTGTATTAAATGTTGAGTTAAAATTATACTTGGTTGTATTGATCACTCTTTCTTCAAGTATATAATGCGATCTTTTACCGGAATAATCATTCCCTATAATACCGTTTGCATTGTGAAATACTTCATAAGCACCGTAATTGGTGTTGTATAATCCATCCCAGTTTATCTGACGCTTGTTTATATCTGAACCAAGTTCTTCCCTAAGTCTTTCTGCCAAAACAGGATCATTTTGATAACTTGGTAAGTAGCGATAGTAATCTGGTCTTGGGTCAGCAGCATTGTACCAATCCAATCCAGTTGTACTTCTTTTACCATAACTGAAAGAACCAGCCGTAACCAAAGTGGATTTATCTGAAATTTTCCAGTCGTGGGTTAAAATACCCACCGGTTGAAAAGATTTGCCCACACTGGCATTTCTTTTTTTGCCATTTTGATATCCCCAATAAGGATTGTAATAATTATTTCCGGCAATTTCAATCATTTCTGTTACAGAAGAACCCTGACGGCCATTTTCTGTAGGTGTTGCAAAAGCAACAAAGGATAACAGATGTCTGTCATTAAATCGTTTATCAACAGCGGCATAAAAAGACCAGCCATCATAGTAGGTTCCATCTGTAAATCCTTCATCAGCCCAACGGCGTGATGCAGAAAAGGAAAATGCAACCCCTTTTTTATTTAAACCGGTAGAATGGGTAAGCATCATGCGATGTACATAATTCCGGTTAGACAATGCATAGTTAATGCTGGTTTGTTTACGTTGGTGAGATGCACGGGTATCAAAGGAGGTTAAACCGCCATTTTCCCCGAAGGCAAAAGTGGTTGGTCTTAATCCCATAGAGTTTTCGCGGTTACGCATCACATCGTTCAACCCACCCCATTGGCCGTAAGGAGTAAACCCGTTATCAAGGTTTTCCATGGGTATCCCATTGATATAAGTACTGAACTGGTCAGCATCATATCCCCTGATACGAAATCTTACTGCACTGAATTTAAAAGTAGCTGCATTTAAAAATGGATCACGGCCAGCGCCAAGCTGAGATGAAATATTTTGAGCACTTCCATCCACGCCATCATTTTCATCCAATGAAATTACCGGAAGATTGTCCTGGAAATTGTCTCTTGAACCCTCATAAATAGTGTCCCTGACAGGTAATGTTTCTTTAGCTTTCTCTACCTGTGAATAGGCTGTCGGAATTAAAAAACCCGAGACCACAATCATAAGCAAGCAATGTTTAAGTTTTGGTGTCATATATGTTTTGTTAAAAAAGACAGCAAATGTATTAATTTAAAGTGGTTTTGAACATAAAAAGTGCCCATTAACATTTTATTGATATTTAATTAATTCAAATCTCGCGTATATAGATAACTTTGCCGCTTATTAAATAAAATTTATGAATAGATTTTTCTTCGCTCTTATTATTGTATTAATATCAGTATCAGGATCTTATGCACAAAAAAGCAATTACCATGCATCGTTGATTGGTTTTTATAACCTTGAAAATTTGTATGACACTATCAATAATCCAATTGTTGATGATGAAGAATTTTTGCCAAATAGTGAAAGACATTATAATACACGCATTTTTCTGGATAAGATCGGAAAGCTATCTTCTGTGATAGCCCAAATTGGTACAGATATCAATCCGGATGGACTTTCATTACTTGGAGTGGCAGAAATTGAAAACGATACCGTTCTCAATGCTTTGATCAGTCATCCGAATTTAAAAAACAGGAAATTAAAATTCGTTCATTACGATTCTCCCGATAAAAGAGGGATTGATGTTGGACTTCTCTATAATCCAAAATATTTTACACCGATATACAGTAAAGCGCTGTTTGTAACTTTACCTGGCGGATCTAAAGACTCTTATTTTACACGGGATGTTTTATATGTAAAAGGTATTATGGACGGAGATACAGTTCATGTTTTTGTAAACCATTGGCCTTCCAGATCAGGTGGTGAAGAACGTTCCATCCCTGCAAGAGCTGCCGCTGCAGGAGTAAATAAAAGAGTTGTTGATTCTTTGATGGCAATCAATCCGAAATCAAAAGTAATTGTCATGGGAGATTTGAATGATGATCCCACAAGTCCGAGTATGACCAAAACTTTGGGAACAAAAGGAAAGTTGTCTGAAGTAAAAGAATCCGGGATTTACAATCCATGGGTAGATTTTTATAAAAAAGGAATTGGAACCATTGCATACCAGGATGCATGGGGTCTGTTTGACCAGGTTGTTATTTCTGGTGCATGGCTCGATAAAGAACAAAAGGGATATTATTTTTATAAAGCAAATATTTTCAACCACGAATTCCTTGTTCAGCAAACAGGTAAATATAAAGGTTATCCAAAAAGGACCTGGGATGGCACTACCTACAACTACGGCTATAGTGACCACTTTCCGGTATATGTTACCCTGCTAAAAAAAGTAAACTGATCTCTTTTAAGATGTGATTGAGGTAAGTAAATGCAGAATAAGGATTTCTGCTATAAAAAATTTATTTTTATAGACTAAAGCCTGTATCATGAAGTTACTTTACACTATTTTATCCTTATTCATTGGTTTTTCTGTATTCAGTCAGTCATCAACTGTTGTTATCAGCCAGGTATATTCTGGTGGAGGGAGCAGTACAGCAGGTGTTACCTACAAAAATGACTATGTTGAATTACACAATATAAGTACTGCTGTTCAGGACATCAGTGGTTATTCCCTGCAGTATGGTTCATCAGCAGGGCAAATCGGAGGTACTGCAAGCCAGATCTATGCATTTCCTGCACTCACAAGTATTCCTGCAGGGGCCTATCTTTTGATTCAGACGGGCTCAGCAGGAACTGCTGGTGCAGATTTACCGATAACTGCAGATCTTGTAACAACAAACCTGAGTTTGTCTGCAACTGCCGGTAAAGTTGCATTGATAAATAACGCCGCTGCATTGGGTTGTGGAGCAACAGCAACTCCATGTACTTTTCCCATTGTAAATGTGATCGATCTGGTTGGTTGGGGTGCGGCAAATCTGGCCGAAGGAGGTGCTGCCGTTTCGGCGCTCTCTATTAGCACCGGGGCAGTGCGTAAAATAAATGGCTGCCAGGATACTGACAATAACCTTACAGATTTTGAAGTGATCACAAATCCGGTTCCAAGAAACAGCGGTAGCACAATTGCTACTTGTGGCGCTCCCGGTCCGGTTTTATCTGCAGGACCGAATATCACGAATTTAAATACTGTTTTTGGCGTAACATCTGCCCCAATGAGTTTTACCGTTTCGGGAACAAACCTGGCTGGCTTTCCCGATAACATTTCAGTAACTGCTTCTTCTGCCGATATTGAAGTTTCATTGTCCATGGGTACCGGATATGCTTCTACGGTAGATGTTTCCTTCACATCAGCAACCTTAAATGCAACAGCAATTTATGTACGTGTTAAATCAACGGCCCCATTGGGTGCCGTTAGTGCCACTGTTAATTGTGAAGGAGGCGGTGCGCCGGATGCGACAGTCAATATTTCCGGTAATGTACTGGATACAGAACCGGGAACACAGGCAAACAACATCATTCTCTCCAATGTAATGAACAATGGGTTGGATATCAACTGGACTAACGGCAACGGTGCATCGAGAATTGTTGTTATCAGGCAAACTGCTGCCGCTGAAATAAATCCAACAGATGGTTTTAATTA
>JBBKWV010000166.1:0-5101 GCA_037969135.1 Ferruginibacter sp. | reverse complement strand
CAAATAAAGTGTAATGGGAATTTAAGCGACGAGATCATTTTTTCCGGAAATGTAATTGGTACCACTTATAACTGGTCGAATGATAATCCTTCTATTGGCTTAGGCGCAAGTGGTTCCGGAAATATTGCTGCATTTACAACAATCAACAATACCAATATACCGGTAACAGCATATATTACAGTAACAGCTACTGCCAGCAATTGTACCGGGCAGGTGAAAATATTTACCATAACAGTCAATCCGGTTGCAAATGTAATTCAACCTCCTAACCTTGTTTTATGTAATGGAGAAAATACTGCTGTAATTGAGTTTAACGGCTCAGTGAACGGCACTGTGTATGACTGGACAAATGACAATACTGCCATTGGTTTAGCAGCTATTGGTTCAGGTGACATAGCATCATTCATTGCGAATAATAGCAGCAATTCAACGATCATTTCTAACATTACGGTTACTCCTGTTGCGGGAAGTTGTACAGGAACCTCAAAATTATTTACCATAAAAGTAAATCCTACACCGGATGTTCTTCAACCTGCGGATCAGTCATTGTGTACAGGTTCCGGCACTACTGCAGTTATATTTAATGGTTCTGTACCCGGCACTATTTATAGCTGGACAAATTCGAATCCTTCCATAGGCCTTGAAGCTACCGGTATCGGAAATATTCCAACTTTTGAGACGATAAATCATAGCGACAGTCTATCAACAGCTATAATTACTGTAATACCCAAAGCAAATAATTGTCCCGGCCTTTCAAAAGATTTTATTATTAAAGTGAAGCCTGCTGCAGTTGTTACACAAATAGCAGCACAGTCATTGTGTAATGGAGATTCTACCTCTTTTATTCAATTTACCGGAACACAATCCAGTTCAACATACAGCTGGTCAAACAATAATACTGCTATTGGATTGGCGGCTACTGGTACCGGTAATATTGCTTCTTTTATAGTACATAATAATACTTCAAATATTATTACATCACTCATTTCTGTAGCTGCAGCTATTGATGGCTGTACCGGCCCGGCCACAACTGTTGCAATTGTTGTTAACCCTACTCCAAAAGTTGTTGCAGGCAATGACAGAATTGTTTGCCTGGGTTCAACAGCACAATTATCTGTTACCGGAGCATCACAATATTCATGGAGTCCGGCAAATTTGTTAAGTTGTTCGGATTGTTCAAACCCGGTTGCTACACCCGTTGATTCTATAATGTATGTAGTTAAAGGAACAAGTGCTGCCGGTTGTATAAATTATGATTCTGTTTCATTAAGGGTGATAAAGCCTTTCAGAATACTGATATCACCCAATGATACCTTGTGTGTTGGTGAAACATCTGAATTACATGCAATGCAGGCAAATACTTACTTATGGTCACCTCCTGCGGGGTTAAATAATACCAATGTGGCATCTCCGCGGGCAACCCCGTCGGTTACTACAATTTACCAGGTTGTGGGATATGATGCATACCATTGTTTTACAGATACCGGACATGTGACTATTACAGTGGGGCCCAGGCCTACTGTGGAGATTGGCCCGGACATATCTACTCAAACAGGAAATAATATAACCTTACATCCACAAATTCAAAATGGACCGATTGTGAGTTATTTATGGACCCCATCTGCCGGATTGAGTTGTAATAATTGTCCAACACCCGTTGTTTCGATAAGCAATAATATGTCGTACAGTTTAACAGTAAAAAATAATTTTGGTTGTGTGGCCACAGACAGGATAAACATAAGTGTATTCTGTAAAAATACACAGGTATTTATTCCAAATGCGTTTACGCCTGATGGTAATGGTTTGAATGAAATATTGATGGTGAGAGGAACCGGTATACGTGTGAAAACATTCCGGATATTCAATCGCTGGGGAGAACTGGTATTTGAAAAATTGAATTTTAATGCGAACGATCCCAGATATGGGTGGGATGGAAAAGTGAGAGGTGTTCCGGTATCTCCGGATGTATATGTGTATACAGCAGAAGTGATTTGCGACAATGCAGTTACATACATATACAAAGGGAATACGACCGTTTTAAAATAATGTAATATCCAATGTCGATGAAAAAACTATTAAAACCAATCCTGGTATTGTGTTTTCTGTTGCAGATCAGCAGGTCTGCTTCTGCCCAGGACATTAATTTTTCTCAATTTTATGACCTGCCCTTATTAAGAAATCCGGCATTGGCAGGCTTATTTTCCGGCGATATAAGAATTACTACAGCATTCAGAAGCCAATGGCAGGCCGTAACAGAGCCTTATAAAACCATCGGGCTGGGAATTGAATATAAAAAAGTATCAGCCCGGAATGCCAATGATTATATTACTTATGGATTACAGGCAAGTAATGATATGGCCGGCGATTCCAAATTGAGCAGAATTCAAATATTCCCTGTATTCAATTATCATAAATCTTTAAACGGCGAAAAGGGATCCTATTTATCTATGGGATTTATGGGAGGCCCGGTTATGCAACGTTTTGATCCTTCAAAACTTAATTTTGATGACCAGTATACGAATGGTGCATATACCAGCAGTAATCCGACCAGGGAAACTTTCAACAGAACGAATTTAACTTACTGGGATGCGGCTGTGGGATTATGTTTCAGTAGTATGGCCGGGGAAAATACCCGTTATTATATTGGCGGCGGCGTATTTCATTTTACAAAACCAAGAGTGGCTTTTCAAAAACAAAATGATATTATCTTAAACCAAAAATATGTTGTCAATGCCGGGCTCTCCGCACCGATAAGTGCTGAAAAACAACTGATCGTGTATGCAGATTATTTTATGCAGGGTGGAACACGACAGATTCAGGGTGGGCTTTTATTGACACACATGATCGAGGAAAATGAAGACAATAAGAAGACAAGTATTTCAGCCGGATTGTTTTATCGGTTCAAGGATGCATTCATTCCGGTTGTAAAACTGGATTATAATAAAATCAGCATCGGCATTTCTTATGATGTAAATAGCAGTAAATTAAAATCTGCATCTCTTTACAGAGGAGGTTATGAAGTAACGCTTTCTTATAAAGCATTCAGAAATAATTATAACAGTTCCGCGGATAAAGTAAGATGCCCGGCATTTTATTAATTTCATTAAACTTGACTCCTTTCTCAACTTTATTTTTATTCTATATTGAACTTTTGCTTTTTTTGTTTGTTTTAAATACATGTTTGGAAATTTCACTTCGATAACCCGGAAGGATTATATATTGATCCCCTATTTATTTATTGCATTTCTGACATTATTTGCAATGTCCTGTTCATTTTCTGCTAATAAAACCCGTCGAATGCTGGAAAATTCCAGAGGGAAATCTTATGATATGATTGTAGTTCCCGGAGTTCCTTTAAATGATGGGAAATGGGATAGTGCCATGAAGGCAAGGGTTTACTGGTCGAAATATTTATTTGACAATAAAATTGCTAAAAATATCATGTACTCCGGTTCTGCTGTTTACAGTCCTTATTATGAAGGAAAAGTGATGGCACTTTATGCTGAAGCAATCGGCATTCCCCGAGAAAATATATTTACAGAAACTAAAGCTGAACATAGCACTGAAAATATTTATTATGGATATTTTAAATCCAGAAAACTGGGGTTTCATAAAATTGCACTTGCAACAGATCCTTATCAGGCAAAACAGTTGAAAAATTATGCGCATCTTCGGATAAATAAAAATATCGGTATCATTCCAATTGTATTTGATACACTTCGTTCAATGCAACCGGTAATGATTGACCCTGAAATTAATTTTGATAATGCTTTCAATAAAGATTTCATCAATATCAGGGTTCGAGAGTCTTTTTGGAAAAGATTGAAAGGAACCATTAGCTGGAATATTGATAAATCAGCTTATAAATAATCTTCCGTTTTTTTAAGGGGTATTTTTATTTTATGTTTTCCAGTCGCCCCTCCCTGTTTGATTTTGCGACATACTTTTGTTATATTTATATGCCCTGGCCCTCATTAAGGCCTTTGCAGATTCATCCATTCATCTATAAATATTCCGCTTGTACTGCAAATATATATTTTTCAATTTCTTTGTTTTTATTCAATACATTCCTGTGGCTCAGGCACAACTGGTAGTAAGGGATTTCAGTAAGGTGGATAGTTTTGTACAAACAGTTAAATATGATAATGATATTGATAAACTTGCCAAAGATCTGGCAACGCCCTTTGATGAGGACATTTATAAAGTAAGGGCAATATTCAAATGGGTGACAGATAATATCGAGTATGATTACAAATTTGTGAATAGTGGAGATGAAATTGAAATTCCTGATTGCGCATTTCAAAACGACTTTGATTGTATTCAGAAGGTCCGGGATTGGGAAAGCAGGTATCTTAAACGGATACTTAAACGAAAAAAAGCTACTGCCGACGGATATGCAAAATTGCTTAAAAAATTATGTATCCAGAATTACATTCAGTGCGAGTATATCAGAGGATATGCAAGGAACAAACCATATCAGATAGGGAATAATATGGGTGTAAACCATGCATGGAATGCTGTATTGATCAATACAAACTGGTATTATCTTGATGCAACCTGGGCCGCCGGAAATTGCCCTGAGGATGAGGAAACCGGAAGGTTATTGAAATTTATAAAAGATTATCACAATTACTATTGGCTGTCCTCTTTCAAAATATTTTCACGCAATCATTATCCCAAAAAGGGGAATTTTCTGGAAACAACGGAACTCTCCAAGGAGCAGTTTTTTATGAAACCTCACTATTATTCTATTGAAGTGTTGGAAAATATTACGGAGATTATTCCTACAACCGGTGTGTTGAAAGTAAAAAAAGGCGATACGATCCACTTTAGATTCATGTATAAAAAAGATATTAACCTGCTGCAGATCAACAGCAATATTTTCAGAAACCCTTCTTTATGGACTACAATTCAGATTTCCAGGAGAAAGACAAAACTTGTAAAGGATTCATGGGCTGAAAAAAAACAACAATACCTGTCTTTCAAAAAAGAAAATGATACGTATAGTTTTGATTATATCGTAAAAGAACAATCCCTGTATTATCTTGAACTGGTCTTTGATTACCAACAGGCGATCAGATATCGGGTAAGGGTTGAAAAC
>JBBKWV010000165.1:0-3749 GCA_037969135.1 Ferruginibacter sp. | reverse complement strand
ATGGTAAAAAAATGGCAGTCCGGATTAAACGATCCGGAAAGGGTGGTAATATTCGGCAAAATTGATCCCACTGAAATTGCAGATTTTCACAGGTCCGGAAATATAGCTTTGATCCCCAGTCTGGAAGAAGGCCTTCCCAATGTGGCCATGGAAGCAGCGGCAACCCGAAACCTTGTTATAGCAAATCCTGTTGGCGGTATTCCTGAACTGATTACTGATGCAGTAAACGGGCTCTTATGTGATTCAAATAACGAGGAAGGTTTATACAAAAAAATGAAATGGGCTGTTGATAATAAGGATCAGATTGAATCTTTGAAGGATGCAGTTATTAAAAAAGTGAACACAGATTTCAGCAGCAAGGACTTTGGGAAAAAATATTTTGAATTGTATAAGGATATTTTAAAATCATCATGAAGATATTAATCATAATGGGCACAAGGCCCGAGGCGATCAAATTTGCACCACTGATAAAAACGCTTGCTAAAGATCCTTTTTTTGACCTGCGTATATGCATTACCGGTCAGCATAAGGAAATGTTGCAACAGGTGTTGGATTTTTTCGAGATCATCCCCCATTACGATCTGAACCTGATGAAACATAATCAGACACTGTTTGATGTTTCTGCTTCTGCATTGGCAGGCATGAAACCGGTACTGGATGACTGTAAACCTGATCTGGTATTTGTGCAGGGAGATACAACAACCGCTTTTATAGGTGCCCTTTCAGCATTCTATGAAAAATGCAGTATTGCCCATCTGGAAGCGGGCTTACGCAGCGGAGATCTGGCTTCTCCCTTTCCGGAAGAAGCAAACAGAAGGCTGGTTGGAAGTATAGCCAATTATCATTTTGCGCCCACAGAACTGGCAATGAATGCACTTGCAAAAGAAAATATTAAAGACAAAGTTTGGATGGTAGGTAATACAGTGGTAGACGCATTATTACTCGGACTGGAAAATTTAAAGAACAGGAAGATCGATTTTGCAAATGAGTTTTCCTATCTGGACTTTACTAAACCAGTTGTTCTGATAACTGCACACAGACGTGAAAGTTTTGGAAGACCTTTTGAAGATATATGTGATGCGATCACCGAAATTAAAGATACACATCCGGAAGTTCAGTTTATTTACCCTGTTCATTTTAATCCAAATGTGCGGGAAGTTGTAAACAGGAAACTGGCCGACAAAGAAGGAATATTTTTAATTGAACCACTCGATTATCCACGACTGATCTGGTTAATGGAGAAGTCAACGATCATACTTACAGATTCAGGGGGCATTCAGGAAGAAGCGCCGGCATTGGGTAAACCCGTTTTGGTTTTGCGTGATGTAACCGAAAGAGTGGAAGGGATTGAAGCCGGAACTGCTAAACTTGTAGGAACGGATAAAGAGGTCATCGTTGCAAATCTGCACGCGTTGCTGATTAATGAAAATGGGATCTTCGACCAAATGGCCAGGGCCGTTAATCCTTATGGGGATGGTACAACATCTGAAAAAATTGTTGAAATATTAAAGGGGTTTTAGAAATGAAAATAATCATCTCACATGATGTTGACCATTTATATTTAAAAGAACACCTTAGGGATAGCTTTTTGTTGGGTTGTATTTACAGAGGAGTAAAAAACCTGTTTCAGGGTAATATTTCTTTGAAAACATTTAGGAAAAGGTTCCCTGCAAAATTGAACAGGGTAAAAGAATTACATGCATTCAATAAAAAAAACGGTATCAGGGAAACCTTTTTTTTTGGCATGCGCAAAGGATTGAATTTATCTTATCACTGGAAAGACGCAGCTCCTTTTATAGAATATCTTTTGAAAGAGGAAGTTCTTGTTGGGTTGCATGGAATGGGATACAACTCCTTTGATCTGTTGCAGGAAGAAATGAGCCGCATCAAAACATTGTTACCGGAAAATTATCCTTTGGGTATCCGGAATCATTATCTCCGGATGGATGAAAATAGTCTGGGGATCATGGATAAGAATGGATTCTTATTTGATTCTTCCTATTATAAAACAAGTGGAGGTAAATATGCAGCTGCTGATGCCCTTTTTTTGCATGGAAAGCTTTGGGAAATCCCCATCAACATTATGGATGCCGGATTTATTTCCAATTTTAAAAATAACACCGGGCAATTGAAGCATGCAGCCATTCAGAAACTCAAAGAAGCTGAAGATAATAAGCAGCCGTATTTTGTGATCAACTTTCATGATCTGTACTATTCTGATGCTTATCCCGATTTTAAAGATTGGTACGAATGGATGCTATCTTATTTGGTTGAACAGAAATATGCATTCATCAATTTTGCACAGGCTGTTCAGGAATTAAATGATCAACGTTAAATGAGAATTGCTTATATCAGTAAATACACAATACTTCCGCAATACAGGGCACCCAACAGGCAGTATTTTATTTCAAAGTATTTATCGCGTCAGCCGGGTGCTGAAGTGTTATTGATCGGATCAAAATCCACTTTGGCTGCTGTTCCGGATTTTAAAGGGTTATTCCTTTCTGTTAAAGAGGGAAATCTAGAAATGATCACACTGCAGGGACCGGTTGTTGACCCCGGTTTTAATGTTAAAAGATTATGGAGCTGGCTCGTTTTTGAATTTAATATATTCAGATTAAGAAAAAAGATCCGCTCTTTTAAACCGGATGTTGTTATCGTTTCTTCTCTTTCCATTCTCACTTTCTTAACAGGCATATTTTTAAAAAGATGGCTTAAAATCCCACTGGTGCTGGAAATCAGGGATATTCATCCATTGACAATTGTTGAAGTAGGGAATTTTTCACCGAATAATCCGGCAATACGTGTTTTAAAAGGGATTGAAAAATGGGGATACAGGAATGCTGATCTGATCGTAAGTTCCATTCCGCATGTATATAAACATGTGAACATGGTAGCAAAAAAAGATGTTCCCTTTTATTGGTTTCCGCAGGGTGCAGATATGGATTACTATTCAAAAACGGAGTTGTCTGATAAAATTGAAATGTTCCAGAGAAATCCCGGAGATTTTATCATTGGTTATGCCGGAACTATCGGTAAGGCAAATGCGCTGGATGTAATATTTGACGCAGCTGCAATATTGAATATTTCTCATCCGCATATTAAATTTGTTTTTATTGGTGACGGGCCTTTGAAAAATCTTTTCACAGAAAAATATAAAGACCTGCATAACATCATTTTTGTTCCCGCAATATCTAAAACTGCATTGCAGAATGAACTGACAAAAATGGATATATTGATTAATACCTGGCTGGATATACCCATTTACAAATTTGGCATCAGTCCAAATAAATGGATCGACTATATGTATGCTGCAAGGCCTGTTCTTGTTGGGTTTAGTGGCGATACCTGTATTATAGAAGATGCCGGGTGCGGGATCGTAGTTCCAGCTGAAAATTCTGCTGAACTGGTAAAAGGGATCATCCGTTTTACAGAAATGACAACAGACCAGCTAACGGAAATGGGACAAAGGGGAAAAGAATATCTGGAAAAGAATCTTTCTTATGAAACACTATCTGCCGGATTTTATAAAAGATTGCTGGCCTTGCAAAATGAAAATAAATAAATTTTATGGATGCTGTTTACTTTAAATGTATTTTTTTACCGATCAAATATTGTTAAAAAATTAAATGGGATCACTGTCTGAATATTTATTTGATTACGTATTGCCTTTTGGGTTACTGCTTATTGCTGCTTTAGTATATTTTAAAGTCGCAGGGCATTTCAGGATCATTGATAAACCGAATGAA
>JBBKWV010000164.1:0-31259 GCA_037969135.1 Ferruginibacter sp. | reverse complement strand
AACTTGCCGGCGAAAGAGATGAAAAATTAAAAATGATCTTTACACAGGAGCAATTGAAAAAATGGATTGATGATATTGAGCCTTCGATGAGGCCACAAAGGCGTCAGAATTAATAATTTAGGTTTTGAATTACTAAAATCCCGTTGCAGTTTATGCAGCGGTTTTTTTTGTGAATACCTATACAAATTTACGTCTATCCTAAAAGTCTGTCTTTTTATGAATGGAGGCTTTGTTTAAAATATTTTTCAGAACTTTAATGGGAAATTTGATTTTTAATTTTTCATCTCTTTCGCCGGCAAGTTCTTTTCTTTTTACCATGAATGTTTCTCTGTCAAAACTACCGCTCTCCCTCATTTCCTGCATCATTTTTTGTTGCGCATTGTTAAAGTCTGTAATGATGACCTCGGCTTTTAATTTGGTTGATGCATCCATTTTCAATGGCTCCATTTTTTCCATGGTCTCTTTTGTTTTTTCTTCCGGTGTTTGCCTTTGGCCGCCGCCCTGGGCAAATACAGCTCCAATGCTGATTAACATTGTTAAAGCCATTAATACAATTTGTTTTTTCATTTTTCTTAAATTATCAGGTTTATAATATTTAATTAATTGTAAGCACATGTGGAAATTAATTTTTCTTTTCCTCATTTTTACCGTCTCTGTTACGCCTGTTTAAAACTTTTACAAAAAGGGAATCAAACTTTGGCAATTGTTCTGCTGTACATAACATACGCACATTTCTCAAATGGCTAAACATCTGCAATTCCATTGTTTTCTGTGATCCGGCAGAAAGGCTTGCAACTGTTTCAATTACTGAATCGCTGAAATTAGCTGATGCAAGTTGTTTAAATTGCTTGTCTTTTGAACTGCGCAAATTTTCAAACATTTTTTTTACCTTTTCTTTATGACTGCTACTCAGACTATCATACTGATGCAACTGAACAGTATTAAATCCGATCTCATTTTTTAAGAAGGCAGAGATCATCGCTTTTCTGTCTGTATGTTTTTCGTGGGTCCTTCTATCCTTTTTTAAAAAGACAAAAGCAAGCAATGCAATATTTGTTATTAACAATATCCCAATTATTAAAAGGAGCCATTTGCTTTTATTTTCTTTGTTTATCATTATGGTTGCACATTTTCAATGTCATAAATAGTTGCTACAGAATACGAGAACTCATCCGCTGTGATCTGAACAGATTGTGCTGTTGAGTTTAACCCGTTTGAAGGATTATTATACATGAGTACTGCTACATTTATCAAAATAATCATACACAAACCTGTAAACGCAATTGCAGGCCTGCTGATAAACCAACCGGCTTTTTCCCATACCGACTCTGGCTTTCTGTACATTCTGGCATTGATACGGGTGAGCAGAAAAGGCCGTGGTTCTGCACGCTGTACATCATCCAGACTATTCAACGCTTCCTCGATCAATTCATTAATATTTTTTATTTTATTCATGCCGGATTTTTTTATTGTTCCGAAATATTGTTTTCGTAATATTTTTTTAACGTTGCTTTCAAATTTGCTTTAGCCCTTCCGAGTAAAGATTCAACAGCATATAAAGACGTATTCATTATTTCAGCAATTTCCTGGTAACTCTGCCCTTCCAATTTATTCAATGAGTAAGCTACACGCTGCTTTTCCGGGAGTTGCCTGATAGCTGCAAATAATTCAACAGCCCTTTCTTTATTCTCCAATTGCACGCCCGGGTGATTAAAATCTACCGGATGTAAATAATCATCTGTTGCTTTGCCAAATATATTTTGCACAAAAGCAAAACCTCTTTTTCGTTTCTTTTTCTTCTCATGATCCAGCGCCTTATTAATTGCTATTCGATAAAGCCAGGTTGAAATTTTTGCATCTCCTTTAAAAGAACCAAAAGACTGATACACCTGAATAAATGTTTCCTGTGTTATATCATCGGCATCCTCTTCATTCTGCACTATTACTATTGCCGTATTGTAAACAAGACCCTGCCATTCTTCAACCAGCGCTTTAAAAGCGGATTCATCTCCCTGCTGCAGTTGTTCGATTAATTCCGGTTGATTCAAAACGCTTCATTTATTTGTCTGGCCTAAATTTAATTAAAAAGGGCGATAACCGCCCGGGCCACCCCTTTTCTCTCCCTCGTTACCTGTATTCACAGATTTTGCTGTACCGAAATTTTTAAGGTTATACGTAAACGTCAGCATAAAATATTGCTGCAGTACCTGGTTTTGTAAATCCTGAACATATGAATCTGAAACAGTTCTTGTAATACTTTGATTTTGTTTTAACAGATCAAATACAGTCAATTTTAATTCTGCCTGTTGCTTTTTTAAGAATTTTTTTCCGATACCCGCATTCCACAACCAGTAATTCTGATTAAAACCATCGGTAAAACCACTGTAATTTTCATTGCTCACACTGTTTTGTAAGAACCAGCCTTTTTTTGATAATAAATTCAACTGCACACCTGCCGATTGAATGATATATTTATTGTCGAGTTTTGGTTGAATGGAATTTTTTACATTGCTGAAATTAGCTGTATAATTTATATTAAAATCCACATACTCACTGATATTACTGGCAATCACAACACCAGCATTGTATGTTGTTGATTTCGATTTATTTTTTACATTATTGATCAAGCCGGGAATGTTACTATATGTCAAGCCGGTATTAATACTCAAGTTTGATTTGATGAATTTTAATGGCATGGCATAGGTTAAAAAAGAACGGAGACTCCAGTACCCATCCATGTTAACCGGTTTGGTTAATTGGGATCCCCTGAATAAAGTTACCGTACTATTCAAAACACTGTCACTGGATGCCGTATACGTTGCGTTGGTAATATAATTACTGTTCTGTTGCAGGAAAATATTTGCAAAAAAGCTTTTTGATTTTCCCGTGTTGGTAAAAGTATATCTCGATCCCAGCATATTACCAACCTGTTGTTTCAACTCCGGATTTCCGGTTGAAATAAACAAAGGATTTGTATTATTGATCACATCCTGTAGTTGGGAAACGGATGGGGTACTTGTATTAGCCCTGTAAAATAAACGGATACTGTTTCTGACATTGATCTTTTTTCTCCACATTAACTGAGGTAAAACATTATTAAAATTATTCTTCACAGTTGCTGCATATGGAAAAATCTGGTCGCTGTTTAATTCAGTATATTGATATGACAATCCTACTGAAAACATATTGTCCCTGTCTCCCACACGGTAACTCGTTCCTACATTATGTTTCGTAATGATGTTGTCAAATTTATTTGACAGGTTATTATCGAAAATTGAATACTTCCCTCCGGAATAATCATATTGAAAAACTTCCTGGTCAGATTCACTTTTCGAATAAGAAGGAGTATAACTAAATTGTAACTGCCCCTTTTTACCAATGGGTTCTGTATAAGAAATATTGGTTGAAAGCTGGTAGCCGTTTGTCAATACATCAGTATACTGCTGAAGTGAATCATAATAATTTCCGCTGCTGTTATAATAATTATTATTATTCTGGATATACGTATCGCCGTTCTTTCTGTTTAAAGCAGTTGAAAGATTAATAGAAATGGTTCTCCCTTTTTTTGCAAAAGAGTGCCTGAATAGAATATTATTATTAAAGTTATAGCCCGATGTTTTACTGTCGGTATTATTAATGGAATTACTGATGATCTCAGATGGGCTGTATGAATTTATGCCCAGCAAATTGCTGTTGGAAACATTTTTCTGAAAGCTGAAACTTGGAGTGATCTGTATTGAATTTTTTTGGTCGATCTTATAATTTAACCGGAAGTTGATCCGGTGATTGTCATTCTTTATGTTTGATTTAAGTGTTTCATTGTAAAAAAGATTTTTACCGGATGCCAGAAAATTTTCCGTGTTGGATACCTGGTCATTATCCGTATTGCTGTTATTAAAAAAGTAACTACCAGATACTTCCGTTTTTTTGCCCCACAGATCAGAATAATTTAAACCGAAAGAATTGGTTTTACTGATCCCGTTTTGTTGCCCAACAGAAAAATTATTATTGGAACCGCCAAAACCACCTGCACCGCCTCCGCGTCCACCGCCTCTTCCACCCCCGCCTCCGCCGCTACTGGTAACACCCAGCAGGTCCTGAGCAGCAAAGTTTTGCTGGTTCACATTGTTGGTCAATCCCACAAAAGTTAACCGGAGATTACTTTTAAACATACTCATATTTCCTCCCGCATTGTAACGGCTGTCTGTACCCGCACCGGCATAGAGCCTCCCAAACTGACCATTACGCATATTTGCCTTTGTAACAATATTGATTGATTTGGTACTATTTCCATCATCGAATCCTGTAAATGCAGCCTGGTCACTTAGTTTATCAAATACCTGGATCTTATCAATAATAGATGCAGGTAAGTTTTTTAAGGCTGCGGTTGCATCATCACCAAAAAAATCACGTCCATCAACGGTAACTTTATTAACCTGTTCTCCGGCAGCTGTAACATTTCCGTTTTTATCTACCGTTACACCCGGTAATTTTTTAATCATGTCTTCTGCTGTAGCATCCGGGTTAACTTTTAATTCACTGGCATTAAACTCCAGTGTATCCCCTTTTTGCATGACCAGGGGTTTTTTGCTGGAAAGTACTACCCCTTCCAGCTCTTTAGCCATTTTTGAAAGGCTGAATTGTAAAGGGGTTTTGTTGCTTGCTTGTATATTGATATTTTGTATAATAATATCATAACCAATGATGCTTGTAATTAATCTGTATTTATCTACGAACAGACCTTTAATTTCGAAAACCCCTTTTGCGTCAGAAAGCACCGTCAGGGGGTTTAGAGAATCCTTTTGGGCTATTATTGTTATAGTGGCACCTTCAATAGGAGCTTTGCTGTCTTTATCTGACAATTTCCCCTTAAGTGTAATGTCCTGACTTTTTGAAACTACTGCACACATACTAAAAATGAATAACAATAAAACAGCTCTTAATCTCATAAATTTTCTTTTATATGTTCTATTAGACGAAGTCTTTTAAAAAAACAGGCGCTTTTTAATTAATTATTTAATAATTATTCATTTTTAAGGTTTCCATTCTCTGTTATTCTGTCATTTTACAATATCTTGCACGCCTAAAATTTTATAGAATGGATTATAATAAAATAGTTTCCGTAACGGGCATGGGTGGATTATTTGAGTTGATATCATCTAAAACAGATAGTGGTATTGTTCGTTCACTTGAAGACAACAGCACAAAATTCGTAAGTACCCGTATTCATAGTTTTTCGCATTTGGAAAGTATTGAGGTTTACACTTTAAAAGACAATGTAAATTTGGTAGATATATTCACTGCAATGAAAGCCAATAAAGAAGCATTGCCTGATGCAAAAGCAGATGCAAAAGCTATTAAGGCTTACTTTGAAAAAGTATATCCCGATATGGATTTTGAAAGAGTTTATGGAAGTGATATGAAGAAAATGGTAAAATGGTTCGATATTCTTACCAAAAACAAAGTAGAGATCAAACAATCGGAGATCAGTGATGAAGAAACAGCTGTGGATACTGCATCAGCTAAAAAAACCACAACAAATAAAACAACAGTAACAAAAACTGCTGCTGTAAAAAGTGCTCCGCCAAAAAAGATAAATTCACCAAGAAAAATGGCTTAATTGTCCATTCTGGCTTTTAAGTTTACTTTTTTCCCTCAATGATAAAGAAATAAATTCTCCAACCGAATCCTCTTTAATTTTATTAAAGGGGATTTCTTTTTATACGAGCCTGACTTTCGGTATATAAAAATAAAAATTCGGAAAAATACATATTCTCTTGCCTGATTCGTATATCATCCAACTTCACAAAAAAAGTTTTATACAAAAGCGTAACAAAAAATCTATTTACTTTGTTATCTGTGCATACAACCTGATAATTCCAAAATTGGATTTTTCAGCTTTTAATAAAACAGTTTAAAGAATTTAATAACGAATAATGAACTACTCAGCAGATATCAAAAAAATGGAAAGAACTTTTTTACCCGTTGATTTTAAAATAACCGATTGGGAAAGTATGGAGCCTTATTTTAAACAATTACTGGAACAAAACATATCCTCTATTGGAGAATTTGAACAATGGTTGAAAGATCAAAGCGAACTGGAAGCAGTGGTAAATGAAGACGCCTGCTGGAGACAGATAAAAATGACCTGTGATACCGAAAACAAGGTTTTGGAAGAAGCTTTCAACTATTTCTACCTGGAAATACAGCCAAAGATCCAGCCCTATTCCGATGCACTGAACAGGAAACTGCTGGCTTCCCCTTTATTGGAAGAACTGGATAATGAAAAATATTTTACATATTTACGCAGCATCCGGAAAAGCATTGAATTATTCAGAGAAGAAAATATTCCGATCCAGGCAGAAATCTCTATACTGCAACAACAATATGGACAAATAACCGGTGCAATGATGGTTACAGTTAATGGGGAAGAATATACCATTCAGCAGGCTGGCAAGTTTTTAGAAAGTCACAACCGGAAATTGCGTGAAGACGTATATTTAAAAATTCAACATCGCCGGTTAGCGGATAAAGAAAAACTGGATGAGCTGTTCGATAAATTAATAATACTGCGCAACAAAGAAGCGGCCAATGCCGGTTTTGAAAATTACCGGGATTACCGGTTCAGAGAATTGGGCCGTTTTGATTATACAAAAGAAGATTGTTTTGAATTCCAGGATGCTGTAAAGCTGCATGTTCTGCCATTGGTTAATAAAATTTATGCGCATAAAAAGCAGCAGTTAAAATTAGATAGTTTACGTCCCTGGGACCTGGAAGCAGAACCGGAAGGAACGAATCCATTGCACCCATTTAATACGGGTGAAGAGCTGCTTAAAAAAGCGGCAGATTGTTTTAATAAACTCAATCCTTTCTTTGGAGAATGCCTGGATAAAATGCAATCACTGCAGCATCTTGATCTGGAAAGCCGCAAAGGCAAAGCTCCCGGCGGATATAACTGTCCGTTAGCAGAAAGCGGTGCCCCTTTTATTTTTATGAATGCTGCAGGCCAGATGCATGATGTTACCACAATGTTACATGAAGGAGGCCACGCGGTTCATTCCTTTCTTGCCCATCCACTTGAACTGAATGGCTTTAAGGAATACCCCATGGAAATAGCTGAAGTTGCCAGTATGGCCATGGAGCTGTTCAGTATGGATCACTGGGATACTTTTTTTGATAATGCCGATGATTTAAAAAGAGCCAAAACACATCAGCTGGAAAGGGTTATCAGCATATTCCCCTGGATTGCCATCATTGATAAATTTCAGCATTGGTTATATGAACATCCTTTACATACACAGGAAGAAAGGACAAGTAAATGGACAGAAATTCTGGATGAATTCCGTGATACGGAAATAGATTATACCGGACTGGAGTCATTCCGGAACAATGCATGGCAACGCCAGTTACACCTTTTTGAAGTGCCGTTTTATTACATTGAATACGGGATCGCTCAGTTAGGTGCCATCGGGATGTGGATGCAATACAAAGAAAACAAACAACAGGCTTTGGATAATTATTGTAATGCCCTGAGTCTGGGTGGAACAAAAACCTTACCCGAGTTATTTAAAACTGCCGGACTTGCATTTGATTTCTCTCCTGAAAAAATTAAAGTGCTGATGAATTTTGTAAGTGAAGAATTGAATAACCTGATGAAAGAGTGATTCACTATTTACATTCGTTACAGACCCCTGTTACCACCATTGCTGATTGCGAGGGCGAAAATCCTTTGGGAAGTTTTACTTCCGGAACGGTTACATCATCGAGACAAATGGTCTTATTGCAATTGATACAAATAAAATGAACATGATTATCGTGATGATGCCCTTCTGCGCAATTGTGTTTACACAAAGCATATAAAATAGAGTTGTCTATTGTTGGTATCTGGTGGATGATCCCTTTTTCGACAAAGGTTTGCAGCGTACGATATACCGTAACCCTGTCGAATGCAGCGTCTGTTTGCTTTTCAATATCTGCATGGGCCAAAGCGCCTTCCGTATCTAAAAAAAGATCCAGTATTTTTTTTCTGCCTTCTGTTACACTCAGGCCATTCCTTCTTAAAATATCCAGGTTTGCATCCATAAATAAATGATTTAATTGGGGCTGTTACTGAACCCGTTCATGAATCGGGTATGGTCAACTTTTTCTTTAAGCAGGCCGGTAATATCACCCAATAATTTTTGAATTTCTTCTTCTTTCAATCCGTCATAAATGGCTCTTACTCTCCCATATCTGTCCACCAGTGCAAAGAACTGGGTATGGATAAACTGATCTTCCATCCGCTGGGTGCTATCCGGTTTGCCGTTATCGATCAGGTAACCCTGCCTCGCCATTTTATACAATTCAGATTTATCGCCTGTTACAAAATTCCAATTTGTATTTATTCCGGTATTCCCAGCTGAAGAATTTGCAATTTTATACGAACCATCTTCATTTTTCAATAAAATACCATTGATCATCTTTTGCTCATACGCTTTTAACAACGGAATACTATCTGTTTCGGGCATACATGTATGCGAAATAATAAGAAAATCTTTTTCCTCCTTATACTTGTCAAAAACCCGGCGCATGTTTGCATTCATTTTCGGACAGATCCCTTTACAGGTTGTAAAAAAATATTCAGCCACATATACCTTATCCTCTGTACTTTTTTGTGTAACCATTTTTCCATCCTGGTTAATAAAACTGAATGATGGAATTACCGGATTTATTACGGCCAGTTTTGAATCGGTAAAATGATGCTCTCCCGAAATAAACCAATAAAATACTGCAAGCAACACAACAAAAAAACCAACATAAAACCACATTATTTTTTTCTTCATACCTGTAAAATATCAACAAATTTACGAACGATTGCCCCGCTTTCAGAACTAAGATTAAAATAGTAAGTTAAAACTTGCAACAATATTGCAAATTTATTATCTTTGCATTTCGTATGAACGTAAAACTGAATTGGGACGGCCTCGGAATTGCCACATCGCTTGCCTGTGCTATTCACTGTGCTGTTTTGCCTTTAATACTTTCTACCCTTCCTCTTTTTGGTATGAATATCATCCACAATGTATATTTCGAATGGGGGATGATCCTTCTTGCTTGTGTCATCGGATCTTACTCCTTATATCATGGTTTTATAAAACACCACCGATCCTTGTTACCGGTTTTACTTTTTTCTGCAGGATGTTCTTTTCTTTTTGCCAAACAAGTCATGCATGATTATGAAATAATTCTGCTGATTCCTGCTGTTATTCTGATCATATCGGCTCATTATATCAACTACAGGATCTGTCAACGGCATAAATGCAGTTCTGCTCATCACAAACATTGATATATAGTCCCCTGATTATTTATGGGAAATTCATATATTGTTACTCAAAATAATGATACAATGAATAAAAAATACCTGCTTCTAGTACTGAGTTTTTATATAATTAATTTTTCATCGGCCCAAACTACAGATGAAACAGTTATCAGAAATTCCATGAATGAACAGTTAACCGCCTGGAATGCGGGTGATATAAACCGTTTTATGGGTACATACTGGGAAAATGACTCCCTGATGTTTATTGGAAAAAGCGGTGTTACTTATGGCTGGCAAAATACAAAGGATAACTATTTAAAAGGATACCCGGATACAACGGCAATGGGTAAACTGCATTTTGATATCATACAGGTAAAGAGATTGTCTGTGCTCTATTTTTCTGTTGTGGGTAAATGGCAATTAAAAAGAACTATCGGAGACCTGAGCGGCCACTTTACGTTGCTGTTCAAAAAGATAAAAGGCAAATGGGTGATCATTTCTGACCACAGCAGTTAACTGTTGATGATGTGTTTCCATTTCTTCCAGAGATGGCGGAAAAGTAAATAGAGTGTTGAAATAAAAATGCAATAAAAAACGATATTTTTCCAATCAGGCCTGCCTTCAAAAAAACCATATCCCAGATAAATTCCAAACAAAACGCAGAGCATCATCCACAACAATACAATGGATATGGTATTCAAAATCAGAACCAGAAACCCTCTTGTATCATCTTCCATTCCCACCTGTTCGGTTTTAATTATTATTGAATGATTAATTTCTGAAAAGCAGTACTGTCACCGCTGAAAACATTAAAATCCACAAAAGATCTGATCCCATTCACTCTTCCTGTTTCGCTGTGCTGCCAGAATGACCAATCCCGATCAATGCGTGGCTTATCCTTTACCAGATAATGTGCCACCCAAAGAGGATATTCATCAAATCTTCCTGATAGAAAAGTTTTATAAAAATCTGCATTTGTGTATATGATCGGTTTCACTTTGTATTTTTTTTCAATTGTAACCAACCAGTCAGATACCCTTTCCTGTAATTGGGTTTTTGAAGTTCCATTCGTTTGTTCAATGTCCAGCACAGGAGGCAGGTCTCCTTTTTTGATCCGCACCGTTTCAATAAAATTTTCCGCCTGTGCTTTTCCGCTTTTGCTGGAAATAAAAAAATGATATGCTCCCCTGGCTATACCTGCTTTCTGTGCATGATTCCAGTTTCTTTTGAAATTATTGTCTTCTCTTTCGATACCTTCTGTTGCTTTGATAAAAGCAAATTTTATTTTAACATTTTTTACTTCCATTTCTTTTACTTCATTCCAGGATATCTCTTGCTGGTACTTGCTCACGTCTATACCATGAATACTGTATTTTGCCGGAAGGTCAATTCCGAACTCCCGGTAATGTATAAATGCAGGTTTGTAATAATAATCACTGATATAATATGAAGCCATAGCCAGTATAACTAATATGATCAACGTAAGAAATACCGGCCTGTTTAAATTCCTTTTCTTTTTAGCCATCAGCACACAGTTGTTATTTCAATAATTTTTTTGAATACTTAAAATCCCCTGAAGTTATATGGATAATATATTCAGCTTTTGATAAATAATTTAAATTTAAAAACAGGATCTCTGCTCCGTTCAATAGTTTTACCTGTTTCTTATAAACAAGCTGCCCCAGCATATTGTAGATGGTAATATCTGCATTAGTCCGGCCAAAATCATGCAGGTATACAGTTAGTGGGTTTTGAACTGGATTTGGATATATCTCTACAACAGGGTTACCTGAGTTTGTTAATGCCATTTTTTCTGTTGTATTGTTTTTGGATATCAACCAATATTCGGGGTCAACCAACACCGTATCAGGAACAAATCCTATGGCTCGGATAAAATTTTCTCCATTGAATTTATTATCAACTACAATGGTTATTTCCTGGCTTGCATTTTTGAATTTCAAGGGAATGGGCATTTCAAAAAAACCTACGGATGCATCTGATGTAACCTGGTTCATTTTAATCTTTACATTATTGTTGCCAAGCTGCGACCACTGCACATGATAAGAAGGATAACCCTGGCCACTGTACCATTGATTAAAAAATACCGTCAGGTCCTGCCCGCTCACTTGTTCCAGGTTTCGTTTCAGATCTGCAGTACGGGCAAATCCATATATGATTGCCGGGTCCTTTTGGTATTTTCTGATCCCGTTAAAAAATGCCGAGTCCCCCAATTTAAACCGCAACATCTGAACTAAAAAAGAACCCTTATCATAGGATAGCCGGCTGCTAAATATCCGGTTTACACTCGTTGTATCATCCACTTTTACTGAGCCCCCGGTATTGGAGGTGATATTATTTAAAACAGATCTCCGGTTATTAATGATCGAAGAAGGGTATTTATTTTCCATATAAAACCGTGCAAGAAAAGTGGCAAATCCTTCATTCAACCAGATATCTTCCCAACTGCCACAGGTAATTTTATCGCCAAACCACTGATGTCCCAGTTCATGTGCAAGCAATGATTCGTTTGTATTTACCACAAATGTGGCAGTCTGGTGTTCCATTCCGCCACCCCATCCAAATTGTACATGACCATATTTTTCCTTAATAAAAGGATAATCCCCAAAGTGATTGTGAAAAAGCTGCATAGCATCCAATACATTTTGTGTTCCTGTTTGAAATGCTGTGAGGTTTTCAGGATAACAATGCGTTTGCATCGGCAGGCTTATATTTCCCAGTTGTACCGTATTATTAAAAACCGTATAATTTGTTACGGCAAAACAGATCAGGTAAGATGCAATCGGATAGCGGTGTTTCCAGTGTGTGATTTTTTTTGTTCCTCCTGATATAACCGTTTCCGATTGTAACAAACCGTTACTTGCGGCCGAATAAACGGCAGGATGAATCAGGATGATGTCAACAGAATCTGCTTTATCATCTAACCCATTTTTGCAGGGCCACCAATCTCTTGCTCCGTATGGTTCGCTTAACGACCACATCACAGGAATTCCAGCATGGGTTGATTGTATAAATGATCCAAAGCCTGTACTGGGGGGAATTCCTTTATAAAAAATACTTACAGAATCCAAAGTGCCGGCATTCAGCGATGATGAAAAATTAATTTGTAAACCATCAGCCGGTTGTGTGTAATTAAGCAAAACACCCCGTTGTGTTACACTATCTGTAAGCAAGGCTGATTTCAGATCTAGTGTTATAGATGATGATGGGACAGAAACAACAAAATAAATGGTAACATTTCCTTTAATATATCGTACTGCAGGATCCACTTCCCATTCGCAGCGATAATACTTTACATCAAAATTATCTGATGCCAGTGTTGCTTCTTTACCAAATAACAACCTTTGATGTGCATCCCGCTCTATATCTGCGATGGATATCAATTGTTTGTTTTCATCAGTTGATTGCGCAAAACTTGAAAACCCTGCCAATATTAAAAATAAAAATATACGCATGATGATGTTTTATGGCATAATTGCTGCTACAAAGTTTACCAAAAATTAATGGAAAGGCAATAATGCCATTATTGGTTCGTTTATGCTAATGCCTTTGGGTTTAACGTAATTTTTTTGCGTTTATTCATCATTTAACAATAACCTATTTTGAAACCACCTGTTGCAAAAGCATTTACTGCTTTACTTATTACTATTTTATTCACTGGGAATTTATTTGCTTTTTCGGATGTAAACCCGGAAGATACCAGCCGTAAATTATTAATGGCTTCCGTTGTGAAAAAAAATGAAACAGTTGTTGTACTGAAGGAAGCAAATGTTAAATTTCCGGCAATCCTGGCCGGAAATGAAGCTGAATCAATTGAATATGTAGAAAAATTTTCTAAATCAAGAAAGGAGTATCTGATACGCACTTATAAGAAAAGTAAAATATTGTTTCCAAAAGCTGCTGTTATCTTAAAAAAATACAAAATACCGGAAGAATTCAAAATTTTACTTGCACTTGAAAGTGGTTTTAATGGCAATGCAGTTTCTACTGCGGGTGCAGTAGGATACTGGCAGTTCATGGATGAAGTAGCGAAGGAATACGGATTAAAGATCACCGAAAAGAGTCGTTCAGTAAAAACCCAGAAAACTAACAAGGCATTACAAAAACAACCTGTTAAGAAAGGTTTTTCAGATGAGCGGAAAAATTTTGTAAAATCTACGCATGCTGCTGCCAAATACCTCAAAGACAGGTGTCGGAATTTAAACAATGACTGGTTACTGATTGCAGCAAGTTATAACTGGGGTGTAGGTAATGTGTGGAATGCAATGGAAAAAACCGGAAAATTGAATCCTACATTCTGGGATATTAAAAAATATGTGCCTGCCGAAACAAGAGCATATGTTATGAATTTTATCGCAATGAATGTAGTATTCCATAATTATGATAATTTCTCAAAAAATAAGCTTTGTTTCAAACAGGAGACCTGTAAAGCTGAGGTATTATTCAATGATCTTCCTTTTTATATTGCCCAGACTCTTTAATAAATAAGTATCAAAAACTATTGCAAATAAAATAGCAGTAATTTCGCTGCTATGCCCAAGCTCAATTACAATGATACCATAAACCTGTTCAGCAAACTAACCGCTGCCCGTGTTTGGAATGGTATTAAAGTTTTAAGTAGTTTTTATATAAGTCGTTTTACAAAAAATCCTGTTCAATGGGGATACCCTGTTTCCATTTCATTTGAACCAACAACCAGTTGTAACCTACGCTGCCCTGAATGCCCCAGTGGGCTGAGGCAATTCACCCGCCCAACCGGAATGCTCCAAAAAGATTTTTTTTCAGAAACCATCGATGATATTCACAGGCATATCCTTTACCTGATCTTTTATTTTCAGGGAGAACCATACCTGAATACCGATTTTCTGGATATGGTTAAATATGCATCGGCAAAGGGCATCTATACAGCCACATCTACCAATGCACATTATTTAACAGATGAGGCTGCAAAAAAAACCATTGAAAGTGGTTTGGACCGGCTTATTATTTCTATAGATGGTACCACGCAGGATGTGTATCAGCAATACCGTATAGGAGGTAATCTTGAAAAGGTTATTGAAGGAGCAAAAAAGATCGTAAAATGGAAAAAAGAACTGAATAGTAAAACACCCTTTGTCTTTTTTCAATTTCTGGTGGTAAAACCAAATGAACACCAGATTGAGGATATAAAAAAACTGGCCCGTGAAATTGGAGTTGATGAAGTGCGGTTCAAAACGGCCCAGGTATATGATTTTGAAAATGATCCAAACCAACTCATCCCTGTAACAGAAAAATTCAGCCGGTATAAAAAAAATAAAGACGGAACCTATTCTGCAAAAAATAAACTTGCCAACCATTGCTGGAAACTCTGGCATGCAAATGTAATTACCTGGGATGGCTTGGTTGTTCCCTGCTGTTTTGATAAAGACGCAACACACCAGTTGGGCAATTTAAAAAATGAATCCTTCAAGAATATCTGGCAAAACAGCAATTATAAACAGTTCAGGTCTGAATTGATGAAAAGCAGAAAAAATATTGACATTTGTTCCAATTGCAGCGAGGGGGTTTCTGTGTGGAAAGATTGATTTATTTTTAAACTCCCAACCATTTAATTATGTCAGAATTATTCAACAACCGTTTACGCCAGATAATACTTCTTATTCTCGTCATTTTACTGGGACTCCTGTTGATAAAAGAACTCTATATTTTCTTACCCGGTTTTTTAGGCGCAGTTACTATGTATATCATGTTACGGGGAAAGTACATCCTGCTGACTCAAAGAAAAAAATGGAACCCGTTACTTACAAACATATTATTTATTTCAGGCAGTTTACTGATCATCGCTTTGCCATTTTATTTTTCCATTGAATTGGTAAGCGGTAAAATTTCTGCGATACTGTCAGACCCTTCAACCATCATAAAAAATGCAACACTGATAGCGCAAAAAGTTGAGGAGCTTACCGGCAGAACAATCATCACTGATGAAAATATCAAATCCCTGCAGGATAGTGTAACCGGTTTGGTGCCCATCTTGCTAACAAACACCGCAAGTCTGCTGGGCAATATCCTTGTTATGTTTTTTTTACTTTACTACCTATTGAAAAACGGCGGGGAAATAGAGGGTTTTTTAACCCGTATTATTCCTTTAAAGAAAAAAAACATCGTCCTGCTTAGTAAGGAAACCAAAAATATGATCAAAGCGAATGCAATAGGAATCCCGGTATTGGCTATCATCCAGGGCATTATTGCTATGTTGGGTTATTGGATCTTTGGTGTGAATGATTTTGTATTGTGGGGTTTTGTAACTGGTGTGTTTTCCATGCTTCCAATAATTGGCACAGCCGTTGTATGGGCACCGCTTTGTCTTTATCTTTTATCATTGGGGGAATCTGGCAAAGCCCTTGGCCTTTTGATTTATTCTGTAGTGATCATTACCAATATTGATTATATAGCCAGGCTAACGATCTTAAAGAAATTTATGGACATTCATCCCCTGATAACTGTTTTCGGTGTCATTGTTGGTATCAACCTTTTTGGATTTTGGGGTGTGATTTTTGGCCCACTCCTTTTCAGTTATATCATTTTACTTTCAAAAATATATTTCAACGAATTTGGTGTTATGAATGCAAACGAAAACCCCGATTAAACGTTAATTGTTCTTTAATAAACCGGTAAAACAATATCTTAAATATTTATCCTATTAATTTGCATTAAAAGAAATTGTAAATATTATCTGCCAATATCTGTTTTTTATCAGAGTCGTTACCGGAATACAGAGGGTAAGTTATATTATTGCAATACAACCATGCTTACTATGAGTATAGAAAAAGAAATATCACAATCGAAATTCAGAAATGATTACCAGAAAGCTATTGTGAATTTTATTTTTACGTATAACTGGCTGAATGAAAAAATGAAGGTTTACTTCGACAAAGAAAAAATAACTTCCCAGCAATTTAATATTTTGCGCATATTAAGAGGGGCAGCCAAACCTATTTCAACATTACAGATCCGGCAACGCATGCTGGATAAAATGAGTGATACCAGCAGGATCGTTGACCGGCTTATCATAAAAGATCTCGTTAAGAAAACCGTTTGCCCGGATGATAAAAGACTGGTGGATGTTTCAATAACCGAAAAAGGAAAAAAACTTTTGGAAAAACTGGACAAATATGAAAATGAAATGGATGAATTTTTGGGTAACCTCTCTGCAACTGAAATTAAAACACTTAATACCCTGTTTGACAAAATCCGCTATTCCAATGCCTGAAATCTTCCGATCGATCGCAGCCCTCTTTTTGATCTTTACCGGTTTTAATTCATTGGCTCAACAACCGGTACAAAAAACAGAATTAAGAGCTGTTTGGGTTGCAACCATCAATAATATTGACTGGCCTGACAAACCCACAATTGACAGTTACTTACAAAAAGAACAGTTCATTAAACTGCTGGAAATGCACAAGCGCAATGGGATGAACACAATTGTAATGCAGATCCGCCCTGCTACGGATGCATTTTATCCATCGCCTTTTGAACCCTGGAGCCAATGGCTAACAGGTATACAAGGTCAGGCTCCCATGCCTTATTACGATCCGCTTGAATTTATGATCACAGAAACGCATAAACGCGGAATGGAGTTTCACGCATGGATGAATCCCTACAGGGCTGTTGTTAATATTTTCAATTCATCCATTGCTCCAAACCATATTACCAGGATTCACCCCGAATGGTTTATCAATTATGCAGATAAAAAATATTTTGATCCGGGAAATAAAGATGCCCAGCAGTATGTTGTAAAAATTGTAAACGACGTAGTAACCCGCTATGCTGTGGATGCAATACATTTTGACGATTATTTCTACCCATACCCTGTTGCGGGCAAAGAGTTTTCCGATCATACCAGTTTTAATAAATATGGAAATGGAATGAGAAAGGATGACTGGAGAAGGAGCAATGTTGATTCCATCATAAAAATGCTCTATACAGTAATAAAAAAACAAAACAACAAATGCCAGTTCGGAATAAGCCCCTTTGGAATCTGGAGAAATGAAAACAAAGACCCCCTGAACGGCAGTAAAACAAACGGGCAGGCAAATTATGATGACCTCTATGCAGATATCTTACTTTGGTTGAAAAATGGATGGATTGATTATGTAGCTCCGCAGATCTATTGGGAATTCGGACATAAATCTGCCGATTTTGAAGTATTGGTTGACTGGTGGAGTAACCATACTTATGGAAAAAATTGTTATATTGGATTGGGGATATACCGTGCAGGGAGTAATCTTGCGTGGAAAGATTTCTCTCAGTTACCCCGGCAAATTCAAAAAATAAGAGCAACCCCTAATATCCAGGGGATGATGTTTTACAGCAGTAAATCTTTTGAAAAAAATATCAATGGCTGGTCAGATAGTTTAAGACTGAATTATTTCAGCATACCGGCGGCAGTCCCGAAAATTAATTAACAGAG
The DNA here is from genome assembly GCA_037969135.1 of Ferruginibacter sp. Lineage (GTDB taxonomy): Bacteria > Bacteroidota > Bacteroidia > Chitinophagales > Chitinophagaceae > Ferruginibacter. The sequence continues at coordinate 13,494 of JBBKWV010000164.1, read as the reverse complement.
GTCATCTTACAGGAATTATTCCTGCATTTTTTTTCCCTTCCAGCCAATCATTATACTGTAAACTTCCCAACCTGAACCTAAGCGGGATTTTTGTTACTGATTCAAACTTCCATTCTTTTTTACAAAAGAACCCCAGCTGGGAACAATAGAAATCTGCTGGTAATACTGTGGGAATTTTTTGTTGCCCGATCCCCGTTTTTGAAAAGAAAACGGATGGCCTGTCCAATGAATCTGAAGGGAAATATGTATAGGTTAGTTGACAAAAAGCGCCCTTCCCCGCAAAAATCATGCAAAACAACAATATTTTAAGTTTTTCTTTCATTATTAGTGAACCAGAGTTGTAAATTTACGTATAATAAGACCGGTCAGAGTTAAAAAATAAATCTGGCCCTTGGTGAATTAATCGACGGAACAGCATGGCACTACATCAGAGTTTACAACATAAGCTATCACAAAAATTATCCCCCCAGCAGATTCAACTCATGAAGCTGCTGCAGGTTCCTACTGCAATTTTAGATACCCGGATCAAAGAAGAAATGGAAGAAAACCCGGCGCTGGAGCAATCGGAAGACGAATTTGAGGACGAATTTGAAATGAAAGATGAATTTGAAGATTCAAAAGAAGATGAATTTGAGTCGGAAGGCAGTGAGGATGAATATGAAAACATTGATATCAGCGAATATGTTCATGAGGGAGATGATGAAGTAGGAGATTATAAATTAAGAGACGAGAATTATCCTGAAAAAGATGAGAACAGAACCATCCCGCATAAAGTAGAAACCAGTTTTAATGAATTAATGCTTCAACAACTTGGTATGCTCGTTCTCTCAGATCAACAAAAAAAAGTCGCTTTGCAGCTGATAGGCTCGCTGGATGATGATGGTTATCTGAGAAGAGAGGTCTCATCTATAATAGATGATCTTGCTTTCCGTCAGAATATAAAAACAAATGAAGAAGAAATAAATGGATTGATCCTGCAAATTCAGCAATTTGACCCTCCGGGAGTTGCAGCCAGGGATTTACAGGAATGCTTGCTCCTTCAATTGGAAAGAAAGCCAAACAAAAAGAAAGTTATTAAAGATGCCATCAAAGTATTGGATAAGTATTTTGATGAGTTTACAAAAAAACATTACGAAAAGATCCAGCGTGGTCTTAATCTGAGCGATGAAGATCTCAGAGAGATCATTTCACAAATTGTAAAACTCAATCCCAAACCGGGAGCAATTGTTGGTGAAGAAAATAAAGGAGAGAATTATGTAATCCCCGATTTCTTTATTACCAACAATAACGGGAAACTGGAGCTTACCCTTAATAGCAAGAATGCTCCTGATCTGCGAATCAGCGAAGGTTACAGGGACATGTTGAAAGACTATGAAAAAGGTACCAAAAAAGATAAAAGACAAAAAGAAGCGGTCATCTTTATCAAACAAAAGATTGATTCAGCCAAATGGTTCATAGATGCCATCAAACAAAGACAGAACACATTGCTTGGCACTATGGAAGCGATCATGAATTATCAATTTGATTTTTTTCTTACCGGAGATGATACAGATCTGCGCCCGATGATACTGAAAGATATTGCCGAAAAAACCAATCTGGATATCTCCACTGTAAGCCGGGTTGCCAACAGTAAGTTTGTACAAACAGAATTCGGAACATACCGGCTTAAGTTTTTTTTCAGTGAAAGTTTACAAACAGACAGCGGCGAAGAAGTAAGTACGCGGGAAGTGAAAAAAATATTAATGGACATTATTGAAGAGGAGGACAAAAAGCATCCATTTAGTGATGAAAAACTAACAGAAACACTCCAGGAAAAAGGGTATAATATTGCACGCAGAACCGTTGCCAAATACAGGGAACAATTAAATATTCCTGTAGCCAGGCTTAGAAAAATACTATAACAACAAAATATATTTTCAATGGATGATGTTTTTTCCTTAACCAGTTTGCCAGAAGAAACGGAACCCAAAAAGCAGGTTTCTTTTGCTGGCAAAGTATACGGTTTATTTTTCAGCTATCTTTTTCATCCGGTCTTTATTCCTGTTTATGCCGGTTTGTTTTTAGTTTATGTTCATCCATCTGCATTCTCCGGTTTCTCTGCTGCCGAAAAAAAACAGACAATGCTGATCATCCTGTTAAACCTTGTTTTTTTTCCATTGATCAGTGTATTGCTTTTAAAAGCGCTGGGGTTTATTCAATCCATTTATTTGAGGACACAAAGGGACCGGATTATTCCTTATATCGCTTCAGGTATTTTCTTTTTTTGGGCTTACCTGGTATTTAAACAACAATCTCAATACCCACTTATACTCACCTCTTTTGTTTTGGGAATTTTTCTTGCGTCGTCAGTAGCGTTGATCGCAAATATTTATCTGAAGATCAGTATGCATGCCATTGGTATGGGCAGCTGGCTTGGCCTCTTTTTTATTTTACTGAACAACAACGATATGCTCATGACCTGGCCACTCAGTATGCTGTTATTGATAACAGGCCTGGTTTGTTCTGCAAGGCTCTTACTTACAAATCACCGTCCAATAGAAATTTATGCAGGATTGGCAGTAGGAATTATAACACAAATAGCAGCGGCTTTCGTTGTCTTGTAAAAATGAAGAGGCCCCGTCCAATTCGGGGCCTTTCGTTGTCCTGTAGTGCCTAACAAAAAAATCTTATCTCCCGCATTTTGCGGTAGTATGATATCATTACTTAAATGATTGTTACATCATTCAGGTTTAATTTTTTTTAATACCAATAAGATTTGAGGGAAATTTCCGGTTAATGGGTTAGGTAACATTACACGGTTAGGGTGTTTTTCTCAGTCTTGTGGTTTTTCATTTTCGGTTCAGTATTTCGATTTCCTGAATCGTTCATATAAAGCGAATTTGTTGGCCTTTTATTGTGCTAACAATCTATCAGTAATAGATATATTTTTTTTAAATATGGCAGTGTAAGTAAATGTACGGGGTAAACGCAGTTGATCCTGAATCTCTCTAAAATATTTTATTCGCCACCGGCATTTACTGAAATGTCCATACAATCAGTCACACCCTGTGTATTAAAGGGGTTCGCTATTTATTGCCCTGATATATTATGCATTTTCATGTGCCGGGTTTTTCCGGAACCTTATTTATGCAAATACAAATCAGCTGTTAGTAATCGTAAAAATCCCAAGTAGAAATATTTGCAAAAAAAAGCCTCTCCTTCTTTCGAAACTGAAATTTTATGGTCGAAGGATTATCGTACCTGTTGCATTGGGATGTTCTTTACAATGGTAATATATATTCACCGGAGCAGATCCTGCAATCGTATCAGGTTTTACATAATAAGATCCGGAGGAGGCAATAACAGGGGAAACAATGGTAGAACTGTCGGCCGAAACCACAGTATGACCAATACTGGTTTTATTTAAAAATGTTATAGAAGATCCGTTTGCAACTGTCAATACCGAAGGAGTAAAAGAACTGTCGTGAATGCTAATATAATTTGTGGGCAAAAGGCCGCCTTGTGCACTGGAATTTTCACTTGTCTTGGCACAGGAGTAAATTCCTGTAAAAAACCAGGCTGTAAGCAATAAATAGATCAACCTGTATTTTTTCATCATGCCAATGCTGTTTTTATTATTGTTTGAAAATTACAGGGTTCAATTCTTTTTAAAATGATAATTCCCTTCTTTTAATAATGGATGGCTGCCTTCCAATTCATCATCAAGCAGGGTTAATGAAAACTGATTAATAAACACTTCCATAATATCCTTTTCAATCCTGAATTCAAAATGATTATTCCCCTTGTTAGTATTAGAAAAGGCGAATATTTTTTCCGGACAAAATTCCAAACTGAGCAAAATGGTTTCTACAGGCTGATTCGGAAAACTTACTTCTCCGTTACTATCCGTCATTGCCCCGAGCTGATTGTCGCCGGATTTAATGATGATATAAACATGCGAACGTAAAGTTGGATTAGCATCAACTATTCTGATCGTTATTTTATCCTTTTCAGTATGCTCTTCTGTTAACAAAACAAAATCTTTACTCCCGGTCTTCCTGCTGTTGAAAACTATCTTGTTATCCTGTTTTGTCCAGGTACCGGTTCCTCCACGGTCAAGAGCCCCATAGGAAAAAAAGAATTCAAATGTTGAATCCTGATTCAATATAAACCCCGAAGCTGTTTCTCTTATACCGCTTAAAGTGTATTCTCCTGCAATATTCTTATCTGCGTTATTTTGTGCAATCACATTTATTGATATCATTGATCCTAGGTATATAAATAATAAATATTTCACTGATATGTGAAGCTAATTTAAGGCAATGCGAAAATAATTAATTTCTCACTCATCCCGGCTTATAATTAATAATTATAAAAACTAATTTTCAAAGCGCCTGCATCCATCAAAAATCAGGTAAAAAATATTTCAATAATATCCATATTTATTTCCCCACAGTCTTCATCCTCATTTTCCCTATTCGTACCTTTGCCGCATGCATAAATATATTGAGGAACTGAACGAACCACAACGACAGGCTGTACTGCATAAAGACGGACCTATAATGATCATTGCGGGTGCGGGTAGTGGTAAAACAAAAGTGCTTACAACAAGGATTGCCCATTTAATGGCTGAACATAAAGTAGATTCTTTTAATATACTGGCACTTACATTTACCAATAAAGCGGCGGCAGAAATGAAAGAACGGGTTGAAAGAACACTCGGTAATACGGAAGCCAGAAATTTATATATCGGTACTTTTCACAGTGTGTTTGCCAGAATATTAAGAACTGAAGCCCCCCGCATCGGCTATCCGTCCAATTTTACCATTTACGATACCGATGATGCAAAGTCTGTAGTAAAGACTGTCATCAATGAACTTGAACTCGACGACAAACAATACAAACCCAATATCGTTTATAACCGAATATCAGCTGCAAAAAACTCTTTGATCGGCCCGGCAGAATATATGAATGACTGGGCGCTGCAACAGGAAGACAACCGTTCAAACCGGCCTGCCATCGGACTGATCTATGATGCATATGCGAAACGCTGTTTTAAAAACGGCGCATTGGATTTTGATGACCTGCTTTTTAAAATGTATCTCCTGCTCAAAAATGTTCCTGATGTATTGAGTAAGTATCAACGAAAATTCAAATACATTTTAATTGATGAGTACCAGGATACGAATCCTGCCCAATATGAGATCATCAAATTAATGGGAGCCATGCATGAAAACGTATGTGTGGTGGGTGATGATGCCCAGAGTATTTACAGTTTCCGCGGAGCCACCATCGAAAACATCCTCCAGTTTGAAAAAGATTATGATGATGTGGTTGTGGTTAAACTGGAACAGAATTACCGGAGCACCAAACACATTCTCGACGTTGCCAATGAGATCATCAGTAACAATAAAGGACAGATAGAAAAAAAATTATTTACAGATAAACCTGAAGGCGAAAAAATAAAACTGGTCCGCACCATGACGGACAATGATGAAGGGAAAATGGTTGCCGACAGCATCCAGGAATTAAAATTACGCAATCATTTTTTCAACAATGATTTTGCCATTCTTTACCGGACCAATGCGCAGAGCCGTAGTTTTGAAGAAGCCCTTCGCCGCATGGGTATTGCCTATCGTATTTATGGTGGCATGAGTTTTTATCAACGCAAAGAGATCAAGGATTTTATTGCTTATCTGCGGTTGGTTGTAAATCCAAAGGATGAGGAAGCCTTGAAACGCATCATCAATTATCCCGCAAGGGGCATTGGGAAAACCACTCTGGATAAAGCGGTATTGTTTGCCAATCAAAACAATATCAGTTTATGGGATGTGCTTTGCAATGCTGGCATGTATGGGTTCAGAAGCGGTACCCTGGAAAGCATTGATGGCTTTGTGACTTCCATCAAAATGTTCCAGAGTGAACAGGATAAAAAGAATGCCTACGATCTGGCTGTTATTGTGGGCAAGAGCACCAATATTGTGAAGGAATTGTTCAATGATAAAACAGTGGAGGGTCTTGCCCGTTATGAAAACGTACAGGAATTATTAAACTCTATAAAAGAATTTATTGAAACCCCTTCAAACCTCGAAGATGGAGAAGTAGGTGATAAGGGCCTTGGTGCATATCTTCAACAAATCGTGCTGCTTACAGATTCCGATGATGACAAGGAAAATAAGGATGTGGTAAAACTGATGACCATACATGCCGCAAAAGGCCTGGAATTTCCGGTTGTATTTGTTGGAGGGCTGGAAGAAACCCTTTTTCCAAACGCGATGAGTATCAATACCCGCGAAGAACTGGAAGAAGAAAGGCGTTTATTTTATGTGGCGATCACCCGGGCAAAAACAAATCTCTATCTAAGTTATTCCAATGCACGGTATCGTTTTGGCCAATTGCAGCAAAACGACCCCAGCAGGTTTATTGAAGAAATTCCTGAAGACCATATAGACCGGAGCTATGCTGGCGCTGCTGCAAAAAACAACGCAAACGGTGGTTGGAATCAGGGCAGTGCATTTGACAGAATGAGCCGCGGGTTTAACAACAACTCATCCCATAAAAAAGAAACGGCCAAGCCTGTTTATACAAGCAAACCGGCAAGGCCGCAACTGAAAGAACATGTACCCAGCGAAAATTTTATTGCCAATGATACTAAAGAATTACAAGCAGGTCAGAAAGTAGAACACCAGAAATTTGGATTTGGAGAGATCATGAAAATGGAAGGCGCTGTCCACAATCCCATTGCAACAATACATTTTGAAATGAATGGTGAAAAAAAGATCATGCTAAACTATGCAAAATTGCGCATTATTGTTGCAGAGTGATCAATCAGGAATGGGTTGTATCATGGTGATTTTTTTGATCATCATTTTACAATTTTTGCATAATATATCATGTAACCTGTATCGCCGAATATAAATTCTTCGCCATCGGCTTTATACGTTTTGTAACTCCATGTTTCCTTTGCAGTAATGAATTTGATCAACCCGTCTTTTGTTACCAGTTGGCATTCCTGCGTTTTAGTCACAGCAGCTAAAGTATAAGTTACAACAGCAAACGCTATACCTTCCTCAGAAACAGCATTTATCTCCAACGATTTTATGATGGGCGTTTCTGCTTTTACAGCTCCGGGTTCAGCCTGTCTTCTGTATACAAGCCATTTTCCTTTTAGTTTGTTGATATCAATTTGCCGGGCTGTTGAAAAAGAATCTGTTTCAATCGTTGCTTTGCCAATTGATTCAGAATAAAACTGTTCTTTCTTTTCCAACTCTTTGATAAATTCCCCGTCATCAATAACCAGATTTGTTTTATCCAGGGATTGAATAGTGTAATAATCTCCTGCTGCAACCAGAGAATTATTTGCTTCCAAATGGGCAACTCCTTTCATGGCCATTGTCATACCGGAAGCATATTTCACATCCACCTTTCCCTCGTAAAAATGCAATAACAGTGAATCCAGGAAAGTAACAGGTATTATACTTCCCGAAAGAAACCGGCTTACTTCCTGCCATTTACCGTCCAGTTCGCTTAATGAATGTGTGGCAACGGATTCTTTTTTGGGAGGCTGGTTTGAAGTAACTCCTTTTCGTTTTACTTTTTGTGCCGACAGGGTATATCCAAAAACAAGCATACAAAAACCCAATAAAAACATTTTAGAATACATAGCAGTACATTGATAAATAAATATAAATCAAAATTGCTGTATTATTCCTGATAAAAACAATGTAGTCGTGTAAAAACAAAAAATAATAAAGTTGATGCCTCTCATGTTTTGCACAAAAAACTTCCGGGTTATTAAAGCTGGTTCGATCTTATTTCTTTCTGATCTTATACGTTTCTGTTAGCCCATTTAAAGTAAACTGGATGATGTAAATGCCGGAGCCAAGATCTCCCAGATGAATATGCCCGTTATTTACCCCTTCTGTTGCAGACAACTCCGTTACCAAAACTATTTTACCGGCGATATCTGAAATTTGTGCCAATAATGTTCCTGTTGCATCTGCATTGAATTTGATCATCAAATGCCCCGCTTCTGAAACCGGGTTGGGAGAAATAGAAGTGATTATTTTTTTGATCCCGATATTGGATTTAAGTACTTTGATAGGAGATAATTGTACGCTGCCGTCTTTGTCTGTCATTGCAAGCACATAATACACAAAGCGGCTGTCCTTTTTTAAACCCACATCTGTGTAGGCGTAATTTTGTTCGATAGACGAGTTGCCTGCCGCAGGTATCCGGCTGATCTCTGAAAAATTTACCCCGTCATAACTTCTTCTGACAGAAAAATAATCAGCATTTGTTTCTGTAACAGTTGTCCAGGACAAGTAGGGATTATTCCCTCTGTTATTTACATTAAATACTGCCAGTGTTACCGGTATTACCGGGCTTGCAGTAAATGATCCCGACATCCCCAACCCGTGAATGTCGCAATAATAATTATATGTCCCCTGTACTGTTACTGTATAATCATAAAAATCTCCCGAAGCGCTTAAAAAAGGAGAGTTCCAGGAGGTTGCCGCAACAGGGACAGTCAGAGAAGTGGTTGTGTGAAAACCACTTGACCATTGCCACCTGATAATATCTCCTACAACTACATTCAGGTTGGCTGGAGAAAATTGAAAGTTAGAAACCAGTACTGTGTGCGTAGTTGCATTTGATTGAAAACCTGTAAAAGCAATTATTAATAGTGTAAATAATTTTTTCATGCCGCAATTTTTAAGATTAAAGAGTTTTAAATTAATATGATGTAACAAAAGCTGATTAAATTTTATACGTTCATATCATCGTTTTCGTTGCCTCTTTATATATTAAACGATGATATTCAGTTTAAATAACCGGATTTTCGAAATTAGAAATTAAAGCGGATTAAGATCAAAATTAACCCGCTGTCCTGAACTCTTAAGAGAATATTGGTTATTTTTGCCTTTGAATTTAAAAGCAGATAAAATGATCAAAACAGGAAATCCCGTTATTAGTATATACACGGAAATGACACCCAATCCGGAGACCATGAAGTTTGTTGCAAACAAATTACTATATCCTGGTAAAAGCATCGACTTTCCGGATGAGGCAAGTGCAAAACCATCACCACTGGCTCAGCAGTTGTTTACCTTCCCTTTTATCCGCTCCGTTTTTATAGCCAGCAATTTTGTTACTCTTTCAAAAACGGCAGAAACAGAAGACTGGCAGGATGTGATACCAACTATTAAGCAATTTTTAAAAGAATACCTGGAAGATGGAAAAGCGGTTGTAAATGAAGAGGAAGTTGCCAATATGAAGCAGGAAAGCAGCAATACGGTTAGTGCAGATGATGACGATGTGGTAAAACGCATCAAAGAATTACTGGAGAATTATGTAAAACCAGCGGTTGAAATGGATGGTGGCGCTATACAGTTTAAAAGTTATGAAGATGGAAAAGTGAACCTGATGTTGCAGGGAAGTTGCAGCGGTTGCCCTTCCTCCATGATCACATTAAAAGCGGGTATTGAAGGCATGATGAAACGCATGATACCGGAAGTGAAGGAAGTAGTTGCAGAAGCAGAATAATTATTAAATGAATTGATACTTTATTATTGGAAAGCACTTCTTAATTGAAGTGCTTTTTTTATTTTAATTCAACATTGGCAAAGTACTGCAGCCGTACATTGCCAAAGTTTGGTTTAAATTTATTTCAAAGAATCATAAAATAACTATTGATTTTTTGTTTCCACTTTTCTTCCACCGATGTTGCTGTCGCTCAACTAGCAGTAAACCATTGCTTCCGTTCGTATGTCGCCGAGGCGTGGTCTCCGACCAGCCGACTAAAGTAAAGCGGCGGGCTCAATATCTTACAGTCGGTACTGAAATACATGTTTTTCGTCGCATGTCGGGGACTATGGAGCTAAATGCCTACTAAAAAAACGCCGCTGGTCAGAAAACGCAGGCGGCGGCAGAGATTTTTATACTGCAGCGTTTTTTTCATGATGAGCGCATGTGTTAAATATTGGGATAGCGCAATGGGTATAATTGTTTGTTACACAAAATCAGGCGTTAGCGCAATTGCAATTTCTTTTAATTTGAAATTTCATGACTGTTATTTACTTTTATAAAACAACTTAACCCGATATCTATATGGAACTAAAACATATAAAACCAAATTATGGCCGAATTTTATTGGCTGGCTTAATTGATGCATCTCTTATCATTGCCTTTTTTGTTTTCTTATTCAAATCGAATGCGTTCTCTCCTATCATACAAGCGAATCCAAATCTTTCACTCTTTATTGGTTTTATCTTATACCGCTTAATAACTATAACGCTTTTTAATTCAACATTGGGAATGCGGGTTTTCAATTTGATTTTTTTAAATGCAGATGAAAAATTATTAAGTTTAAAAGAAAAATTACTGGCCTCTATTTTTATCTTGTTTCGGGGAGTAGATTATTATCGGGAAGTTCGATCTTATATATAAAAAACTGCAACCAACAAAAAGTATTGGCAAAATTGTGACAACCACAGACAAGTGATAAAAATAATTTATAAAATACCAACTAATTAAAAAAGATTCAAATGAGTAATATGAAAGAAAAAGTAGTGCTGATAACTGGGGCAAGCAGTGGAATTGGAAGAGCAACAGCAGAAGCTTTTGCGGCCAAGGGTGCGCATATTGTAGTTGCTGCACGCAGAAAGGAAGAACTAGATACTTTAGTAACTTCTATTGAAAAAATGGGTGGCAAAGCATCTGCTATCAAGACAGATGTTTCTATTGCCAAAAGTGTGGAGCAAATGGTAGCGCATGCTATCGAGGTCTTTGGCAGTCTGGATTATGCTGTAAATTGTGCTGGCATTGAAGGTATATTTGGCAGCGTAACAGACCTTTTAGAAGAAGATTGGGATCAGGTGATGGATATCAACCTAAAGGGAACATTTCTTTGTATGAAGTACGAAGCCAAAGCCATGCTTAAGTCTGGTAAAGCTGGTGCCATTGTAAATATAGGTTCCGTTAATTCTTTCCTTGGTTTTCCAACCGGATCTGCCTATGTAACATCGAAACATGGACTGATAGGATTAACCTCTAGTGTCTCCGCCGAGTTGGCACCAAAGGGCATCAGGGTAAATCTTTTATGTCCGGGACTTATAGATACACCCATGCATCAGCGCTTGAGAGCAATTGTTGGTAATGATCTGTATGATAAAGGCTTGATCCCTACCATTCATTTGCAACGGGCAGGTCGTCCGGAGGAAATTGCTAAAACGATAGTATTTCTTTGTTCAGATGAATCCAGTTACATTACCGGTTCTACACTTATAGCAGATGGTGGACTCACATTGACGATGTAATACATCAAACAGACGACAAAAAATTAGTAAGAACAATCTTCCTGTATGACAGAAGTACAAAAATCATTACCCAAATGGATACTTATAGTATCAGGACTTTTTGCGTTAATGGAAATGCTGGTAAGTATTTCAATATGTTTTTATCCGGAATCGGTTTTGGAGAAAGTTGACCTCAATGCAAAAGGGGTTGACTACTTAATTTATATGTGGGCTACCCGGCAATTTGCACTTGGTTTTATCTTTGGTTTTGCAACATTAAAAAAATCGATTCCAATGCTGACCATTGCATATGTTTTCTTTTTAGTAATGTTTATTGGCGACTTCTTTATTGGTATTTCACAAAAAGAAAATTCACTGATCATTGCTGCAATTGTAATGTGTATTATTTCTTCAGCAATGATATTTGCAATAAACAAGAAAAGAAAATAGTTGAGTATGAATTCCTCCGCCTGGGTTCGTGAGCCAGAAACCTGGGATGAGGCACAAGGAGCCAACACAATAACCCAAGCTGAACTACGCAAAGGCCTGACCTCCGACCTACCGACTAAAGTTTATTTACACAACTCTCGCCGAGGCCTGGTCTCCGACCTGCCGACTAAACACTCGTTTTTAAAGCGTAATAATCCAGTTTATGCAAGATTGGGTGATTTTCCAGAACAGTATAAGTATTCCTCAGCCTTTTTTTATGATTAGGCTGTTGATCATTTTGAGATATTAGCGCATTGAAGAAGTTAGTTTGGCTTTGAGATTCGCCGCTGGTCAGGAGACACAGGCGGCGGCAGCTCATTTTTTCGCCGATGTTGCTGTCGAACATAAGTCGCCGAGGCCTGGTCTCCGACCCTCCGCCTTGGTGCGTGGCACACGCAACAATTTATACCCGTGAAAATACTCTTTTTATCGGTTGAAAATAACCTGAACCTGCGGGTATTCTGTCATAAGTTGCGGAATGCATACATCGCAAAGGAAATCTTATACAGTAATCGGCCGGATATATTTCTGGACGGCGACAATTCATAAATGGTACCATTTATTAAAGGAGGATTCACAAAAGCAATTGGTTGTGGATTATTTAAAAGAGCTTTCTTTAGATGGATTCATTTCAGTTTTTGGGTTTGTTATAATGCCAAATCATTTGCATTTAATTTGGTGTCAAAATAAAATGAATGGAAAAGAAAGCCCAAAATCAAGCTTATTGAAATACACATCCCATACATTCTTAAAGCAATTAAAGCTTGAAGGGAAAGCCTGGCAGTATAAGGTTAGTGCTTCAAATAAGGAGCATGAGATATGGCAAAGAGATTCATTGGGAGTTGAAATTTATAGCCGCAACGTTGCACAGCAAAAGCTAGATTATATTCATGCTAATCCTGTAAGTGGCAAATGGCTTCTTGCAAAAGACGATATTAGCTATCACTACTCATCAGCAAAATTTTACGAAACAGGTATTGATGAGTTTGGCTTCTTAAACAATTTGTACACTGTTTTCGATGGTGAATGATTTTGATTGAATATCTTGTTGCGTGTGCCACGCACCAAGGCGGGGGCATCTTTTGGCTTAAAATGCAGATTTTCACTTTCACAACTAAATCCCCACACTACCCCAGCTATAGCTCGGTGCTTTTACAAGCGAATCTATAAATCTGCAGATTCGCTAGTACATGCACTGAGAAGGCAACAAACAAGCACCAACATTCAGCGAAGTATGCCTTTATTGAAGGCCTTTTCCTAAAAAGAGCATTTATTCAATTGGAAACAGTTGTATCCTGTATTCTTCAATTAGGATAACAATGCTGCATTTTTCGCCGCTGGTCAGGAGACACAGGCGGCGGCAGCTCATTTTTAAAGCAACAGTACTTTTCGCTTCAGTTCATGCTTCAACCCTGCAATTTTTTAACATTTTGTACTATTTTATTTTATTGTATCATTTTTTATAATAGGATTTATAAAATGATACACAGTCTGTATCATTTTTTCCATTCACTATTCAAAAATGATACAGTTTTTAATTTTCGTATTTGTATCATTTTATTTTTTCTGAAATTTAATTTTGATACCGTATTGTGGACTGCTGTTTTCCGTTATTTCTTTTTTTCGCCGAGGCTTGGTCTCCGACCTGCCGACTAAACTCCTCCGCCTTGGTGCGTGGCACACGCAACAATTTATACCCGTGAAAATACTCTTTTTATCGGTTGAAAAT
>JBBKWV010000163.1:0-8031 GCA_037969135.1 Ferruginibacter sp. | reverse complement strand
ACCGCAGCTCTTATTGGTCTGTTTATTGTATTGGATTCTACCAGTGTATTTTCATTGCCACTCAGATAAATACCATAAAAATAGAAATCGGTAACCGTATTACCGGTAATCGTGTTGTTGATCACCGGGAAAGTTGTAGCGGTAGTTCCGCCAACAACTGTAATACCATAGTATCCACCCGTGATAATATTGTTGCTGAAAGTATTGCCATCACATAAACTATTACCTGTTGTTGTGGCAGAGGCTTCAGAATTACACAATACGATTCCTGCAAAATTGGTTGAAGTAGTTGCATCATTGGCATTGATCCTGCATGCATTAATGGTATTGCTGTCCGCATTGTTGAATAACTGTACTCCGTAACCATAAGTTCCTGTACCGGTTGCATCGATTACCAGGTCGTTGAAAATAATATGATCTGCTGTTCTTAATTTTATTACCGCTCTCTCGAGGTTATCACTTGAACTGAAAGCGATGGTGCTTCCGTTGCCATTGAATGTAACGGTATTTATTGCCGACGTTCCTGCGATAGAGTCTAATACCAGTTGTTCGTTGTATGGACCCGAACCGGAAACTACATTAAATATAACCGGACCTGCAATACCACAATTCATGGCAAATTTGGCATCATTGAAGCTGTTATAATTGGTTCCGCCAGTGGGGAAATTGTTATCTATAGTATATGTTCCGGCAGGTAACGCAGGATTAACGATGAGTTGTGCTGCTACAGAAAAGCTTGTAATACCACTGCAGGTAACCGCCACCCGATAGAATTGGGTAACCGATGCTGTTACGGATGTACCCGGATTGGTGAGTGAAGGTCCGAAATCGGTATAAGGACCAGCTACAGCAAGTGAAGATTGCCATTGGTATGTTTGTCCTAAACCAACCGAATTACCGGTAACGGATAGACTTACCGTTGCATTTATACAAACAATATCAGGGTTCACAAGTGCTGTACCGGCTGTTGGAGGTGCCGTACAGTTGCCAGGTGTAAATTCATAAGCGCCCATATCCGGCGTTGTTGCACTTCTGGGCAATCCGGTAATATCGATCAATACTCCAAGGGGTAAACCCAGGTTATCGATAGAAGCATTGGTAGGCCTTAAATTTCCAGTAGATGCATCCACAAATAAAGGCGTGGTTGCAACCGAATTGATATCATCCAAAGAAGCTGCACGCCAGTCGGCCAATGTTAATCGTGCCGATGTGTAAAATCCGGTAAATGCATTTACCGAAGTGGGCTCTATGTATAAATCATTATTTTCAGAAATGATATCTGAGGTGATCGTGTTGTGATAAACTGCATATTTGGCTCCGGTTCCTGTACGGTTAATAACCACTATATTATTTTCAAAACGGATACCCGCTGCCAGTGTTGTTTGGTAAAATCCTCTGGTAAGTGCTGTTCCCGAAACTCCATCCATCAGAATGGTATTGTGCTGGTACCAAACATTGTCGGAGCCGGTATTATTGATACCGTTTGCTTCGCCCAATCCGGTTAACCCATAGATCTTGTTATTGATCACTTTGTTTTCAAAACCAGATAAGGCATCAGTACCGGTAACAAATATCCCGTTAAATAAGGAAGTGCTTGTTGGCGCTCCTCCAAATGGATTGGTAATGGTATTTCGGGTGATATTTACATTTACGTTCAGGCTGGTCATATATATACCATAACATGTGGTAACTACCGGTCTTTCCGGACGGGTTACCAGATTGGCATCAACCAGTGTATTAAAATTACCCAGTATGTAAATTCCATAGAAATAAAAGTCTTTTACTGTATTCCCGGATATGATATTATCTCTGTTTGCTGCAGTGGTGCTGCCTACACAGGTAATTCCATAATATCCGCCATTGATTGTATTGCCGCTGATGATATTACCATCACTCAGGGTATTACCCGTTGTAACTGCAGAAGTGGCAGAAGCACTCATAACAATACCTGCATAGTTGGTGGATGTAGAAGAAGTATTTATATTGATAACGCAATTGGTGATGGCATTACTGTCTGCATCGTTTATTAATTGTACTCCAAATCCATATTCGGTGGTTGTGGTACCCAGGGCTGTAATTGCCAGATTGTCAAATTTGATATGGTCGGCTCCGTTTAATTTGATCACCGCCCGCTCATTTGTATTGGAAGAAAGAAAAGAAAGCGTTCTGCCGTTTCCGTTAAAAGTAACCGTATTTGCAGCAGAAGCACCGGGAACAGGGCTCATGATAAGCTGTTCATTGTAAGGGCCGCTCAATGCATCCACATTAAAAATTACAGGCCCGTTTATACCGCATTTTATATAATCATATGCTGCATTGAAAGTTTGAAAATTTGTTCCGCCGGTTGGATTGGCGCTGTTGATGGTAAAGGTACCCGAAACAGCTGCTGCAGTGGTAACCTGTTGCACGTTTGAATTCACAGAAACGCCACAGGTAACTATACAACGGTAATAATTAGATGCAGATTGTGAGGTGGTAAGTGTTGCGTTAGTTTCACCCAAAATATTACTCCATACAAGGTTATCCGGAGAAATTTGCCATTGATATGTTTGTCCGGTTCCGCCGGTTCCGCCAACCAGGCTAAGGGTAAATGGAATACCCAGGCAGGCATTGGTTGCTGTGGTACTGATTGTTCCGGGGGTTGGTGGATTTACACATGGGCCGGCCGGCTGAAACGTGATTCCACCTGTCCACCAGCGTGGATTATTTCCACCACCATAACCTACATTGGCTCCGGCAATCTGAACATCTCCTAATTTTAAATTAACCCCTCCGCCAGTAAAAGTGCTGGGAGTAACTGTTCCTGCACCTGTACCACTATAATGACTTCCTATTGTAACATACCAAACAGCAAAACGATATTGTGTAGCTGCTGGAATGGTAAAACCAAGGCTGCTCCAAACTGGTGTAATTCCACTTACGGCCGGTGCGGGAAAACTGGTAACCTGTGCTACCTGAGTCCAGGCTGGTGTGGCAATAGCGGGAGCTCCGGAAAGGGAGGTTGCACTGTACCAAAGTTGCAGTGTACTGTTTGCATCTGCAGTATTAAGCCAGGTAGATACTCCATTCAAAAGTATGGGAAATGGATTTGTATTTTCAACAACAAAAGTGACTGCAGTATTTGTTCCTGCTCCGTTCGTTCCATTATATGGTGGATTAGGCAGGGTTGTCAAAGTTGTTTGTGCATGCATTGTTCCTGTTGTAAAAATCAACAACAACAGCAAGCCTAATCCAAATCCCGCCTTAAAAATTGAGGAGTAACATTTTCTCATTGGAACATATTTTAATTATGTAATTCTAAATTTTACTGATAAAAAGTCAGATGCTGTGGCGTTTACAGAGGGTACTTGGTATCGCTGTTGATAAACAGGCGGTGATTTATAGGATCTTAAGGATAAAAGTCAATGTTACCCACTCAAAGATTTTCATCTTTATAGGTAACAAAAACTGAAAATATTGGATGTTGAAGGTAATTCACTTTTTATTAACAAACAAGTATACGCATATAAGCTTAAAATCCTTATGTGTTTCAAAATGAAGGTTTTAAACCAAAAATCAAAAATTATATAATTATATCAAATTAGAGAAAAAAAATTAGATAATTTTTAAGAAACAGGGTGTTTTTTTATTTTTTTTCTATTCCCGTATTTTTAACTGAAAAGGTATTCAACATCAGCTTTGCTTAAAGCCTTCACAAAACTGTTGTCATCTGTTATTAACTCTTTTGCCAATGTTTTTTTCCGTTCCTGAAGTTGGAGGATCTTATCTTCAATGGTGTCAATACAGATCATCCGGTAGGCAAAGATGTTTTTTGTTTGTCCGATCCGGTGTGTACGGTCAATAGCCTGCTGCTCAACAGCTGGATTCCACCAGGGATCTACTATATATACATAATCTGCGGCAGTAAGGTTTAATCCTACACCTCCCGCCTTGAGTGAGATCAGGAACACCCTGCATTCGTCATTATTCTGAAAATTCTGGATGGCTTTTTCCCTGTCAATAGGAGATGTACTGCCATCAAAATATTCAAAAGGAACATTGTGCTCTTTTAATTTTGCCTTTATCAGAGCAAGCATTCCCAGGAATTGTGAAAAAATGAGCGCCTTGTGTTCTCCGATATTTTCTTCGATTTCCCTCGACAATTCATCCAGCTTTATGGAGTGATTGGGGTATTTGTCTTCTTCATTTAATATGGCAGGGCTGTCGCAGATCTGTCTGAGTTTCATTAATCCCTGCAGGATGGTGAGCTGAGATTTATCTATTCCCTGCTGATCAATGGTTCCCAATATCTTTTCGCGGTAACTGTTCCGGTAAGCGTCATAAATTTTACGCTGGGCCTTATCCATCTCACAAAACAGGATGGTTTCTGTTTTATCAGGAAGGTCTTTTGCCACCTGCTCTTTTGTCCGGCGGAGAATAAACGGATATAGCAGTTTACGCAAATGGTCTTTTTGTTCCTGTTCCCCGAATTTGTCGATGGGATTGGCAAATTCATTTCTGAAAAATTCCATGGACCCCAGCAAACCGGGATTTAAGAAATTCATTTGTGCAAAAATATCAAATGTATTGTTCTGTAACGGGGTACCGCTCATGCATAACCTGTTTTTTGCATTCAGCAAAGTAGCAGCTTTTGTTACTTTTGATGACGGGTTTTTTATCGCCTGGCTTTCATCCAGGATCACATAATCAAATACGATCTTCAACAGCAATTGTATATCACTGCGTAATGTACCATATGTTGTAATGATGATATCGTGTTTTTGAAGCTCTTCCGCACTCCTGCTTCTTGCATTCCCGTGGTGAATATGATACTCCAGGTTGGGTGTGAATTTCTTTACTTCATTTTGCCAGTTATATATCAGAGTCGTAGGACAAACAACGATTGCCTTTAATGATTTATTAATTGTTTTGTAATAATCCAGCATCGTAAGTGCCTGTACCGTTTTACCCAAACCCATATCATCTGCCAGAATTCCTCCCCAGCCAACATCATTTAAATAGCTGAGCCACTGGTAGCCAGAAATCTGGTAAGGGCGCAAAATTGCCTGTAATGATTCCGGTGGCGGAATTTCGGGTATATTCTTAAACTCCCTGAGCCTTTCAAATTTTTCATCCAGCGCAAAGCTCAATTCTGTTTCATCCCTGTTTTCATATAATTCATCGATCACACTCATGTGATATTTCGATAACCGGAGCCGGTCGCTTTTTCCATCGCCCACTTTAAATAAAAGGGCATAACGCTTTAACCACTCATCCGGCAAAATACCGAGTGTTCCATCGCCGAGCTGTACAAAAGATTGTTTTCCTGCAAGCGCTCTTTTAATATCAACTATGCCAACCCGTTGTTCTCCGAATTCTATCTCCACTTTTGCATCAAACCAATCCAGGCCACTACTTACATGAATATGTGTATTCGGCTTGGCTGTATTGAACCTGAAATTCTTTAATGCCTCAAATCCATAAACAGGGATCTTCATTTCCTTCATTGCATCCACAAATAAAAAGAACCAATTGTTCTTTAAAACATCTGTTCCTTTTAATATAAGACTGCCGGTTTCTTTCTGGCGTACAAAAAGGGAGTGTAGCCCTTCTAGTTTATTGATAAAATTTTCCTCCGATTCCAGATCGCGGTGTATGATAAGTATCTTATCTCCGTCGGGAATAGTAATGGTATTTTTATCGGATGCTTTTGCATCAAACCCTTTATAGGTAAATACCGGCTGAAAAACAAGGTAGTCGCCTCTTTCCTGCAACTGTAATTTGATTTCCGGACTTCCCGTTTTGATCTCTTTTACCAGACTTTTATCAAATTCTACCTGGTATTCTTTGGTCAGCGGAAGGATCACTTTCTGCATCTTATCCGCCCAGTTACTTTTGCTGAGTTTAATATTTCCATTCCGGAGAAATTTTTCAGCCTGCAATACATCTTCTGCTTTTTGCCACAGGTACAATACCTTATCGTACATAAAAACAAGGCTGCTTTCACATTCGTTTTTACTGAACGGGATTGTTTCTCCGTTCAGTTTAACCATGCAAATAATTTCAAAGCCTTCGTCCAATGCTGATACTTTGAAATGAGGTGAAATTAATTCATTGCTTATTTCTATCTCTGCCAGATGGGATGTTTTGAAAGATTTACCCTGTGACAGGTAAAAAATAAAATTATTTGCTGCCTGTTCATCAAAAACTTTTTTAAGTTTTGGATGCAGGTATTCTGTTATGAGTGATTTTGTTTCTTCGGGGAAATCGTCTCCTTCGTGGTGAATGATGTTTTCCCAAATTCCGCTGAATGGAGAGTTTCTGTTGAGGTATTTATTTACTTCTGTTTCCTGCAATTTTCTAACTTGCTGAAAAAGCTGTTTATCTTCTTCACTAAAAGGTTCAGTATTTACAAACTTGGTCAGGTCAAGGGCTTCGGCCTTTCCGATAAACCTTTTAATTTCATCATCTGTATCCCCCTGAATGGCATCTATATTAAATCCGGGATACGTTTTTACATTAAAATTAAATACCAGCCCCAGTTTTTTTCCGGGTATCTCTTCGGTCTCTTCCTCTTCCTGTCTTGCTTCTGTTGTTACAAATGCAGCGGGTTCTTTTACTCCGGTAGAAGCAACTCTTTTGATAGTGGTATCGAGTAATTTTAAAAAGGGCTTTCCTTCCTTATACGTAAATTCAAATTTTCCATCCAGGTCATCATTGAGGCTGTAACCGTATATCTGCAGGAGTTTATTTTTTTCTTTGTCCCAGTTTCGGATACTGTCAAAATAATAGGGGCCAAATGAATGCAGTAATTGAAGAAAAAGCAATGTTTTGTGTTCGCAGAGCGGATGCATGGATTCGCCACACATACAGGAGGTGTCGAAACAGCGTTCTTCATTTTTTTGTATAACTAACGGAAAAGTTTGGCCGTTAACAATCAATTCGGCCTCTACTCTTTCATCTACAGCGCTTAACAGATTTGCTTTTACCGAACGAAGCATATTGTCTGCTTCCTCATAAATAGACGGGGATGAAAGCATTTTAATCATCTTCAGATCAATATGTTTCATTTTCGCTACCGTATGTAACTGGTTGTAATGGATGGAAGTGGTTCCCAGCATGTTCTTATCCACCATGTCTTGCAGACGGAAAAGGGCCGCAACTTCATGCCGGCATATTTCACCCAGATTATACGGACAACTGCAACGCAACGACATCATTTTAGCATCGGTATATTTTAAAATATGCACTTTGTAAAATGTACTGTAACTGTCGTCTTTCACCCTGAAAACGATCCCACTCATTAATTCATCATGTTCGACCAATTCAACGAATCCAAGCATATGGATTTTTTTTCCACGCCGGATAACTTCATCGGTCCCGTTGTTGTAAACATGTTTAATTATATGTGGTAACGCCAAATTTCAGGTGCTTTTATGAATACAAAATTTTCTTTATTGTAGTTTAACCATTACTGAAAGTCCTTGTAAGCCTGTTCAGAAAAAGGCAATTTGCAAAAGTAAAGGAAAATAACTGAGCAGGGAAAGCTTTGTGTAAATTTTAGTTAAACAAACCGGCTCAGCCGTTCTTGTTTATCAATTTACCCCCGGTATAAATTGGAAGTGCTTTTGCTGTATTGGCAGTTAAGCAAAACCTAATATCTTCCTCCAAACCAAAAGAAGAAAGACGTTGATAATGTGAAGCATTGTTCTTTTTCATGAATGCATACAGGTCTTTCTGTGCAGATTCAAATAAATTAACCGCCACGGCAGAAGCATCACAGTTGATGCTGAAATGTTTTTTTATTCTATCAATGACCATCCCGGCAAATAAGCTATCTTCTATATTCACCCTGTCTTTCCAGGCAGCACAAGCCAGAATAACCGGCTTGCCCTCTGAGACCAGATAATCACAAACAGCATCCAGGTTTGCAAAGGAGCCGGTAATGATATTTACAGCTCCGTTATTCAATGCCATGTGCAACAGCCTGGTTCCATTTGTTGTAGTTAATACCAGTGTTTTTCCCTCGATAAAAGTTCGGGGATATTCAAA
>JBBKWV010000162.1:0-19569 GCA_037969135.1 Ferruginibacter sp. | reverse complement strand
TATATGGAGAAAAGGGATGAGTTGATCTCCATGGTCTTTCAAAATGGCAGTATTGAAAATTATGAAATGGATGTTATTACAAGAGAGGGTACGGAATTGAGTTTGATGATCTCTGTGGAACCAATAAAAACGGAAACTGCAAATCACTGGCTCATTTCATTTGTTGATGTAACAGAAAAGAAGAAGAATGAAAAGATCATTGATGCACTCCAGAAAAAATCTGCAGATGCTATCCGTTTAGGGAAAATAGGCATTTGGGATTGGAATATGAAAACGGGTGTTATTAACTGGACAGACAGGATGTATGAAATATTTGATATTGAAATGACAACTCCTGTTGAGTATGAAAAATTTAAAAGCAGGGTTCATCCGGAAGACAGACAAATGATCGATGATATATTGACTGAAAGATTAAAAACAAAAGACAATGCAGCATTTAATTACCGGATACAAAAAAGGGATGGTTCTATTCACCACATAATGGTACAAATGGAATTTATTTCTGTTGGTAATGACGAAAAGGTAAAATTACAGGGAACAGCATTGGATATTACCGAGGCAAAATCTGCAGAATTGCTATTGCTTCAAATAAAAGAACAACTGGAAACAGCCGAAGAACTTGCAAAGATGGGTAGCTGGGAATATGAGATCGAAAGCCACAAAAGGGTCTGGTCAAAACAAATGTTCCGTCTGTTTAATTTAGATCCCCTTTCCCCTCCTCCTGACAATGATGATTTTTTGAGCTTCATTTATCCGGATGACATTGAAATATTTATGCGAAATGTGGATTTATTGAATAAGGGATTGACAACAGATAAAGTAATTTTCAGAACCAATCCAACAATAATGCCATTGAAATATTTTGAACCATCCTGGCAGTTGGTGAACGATCAACAGGGAAATCCATTTAAATATACAGGCACCTTACATGATATTACCGAAAGAGTGCTTGCTGAAAATTTCCTAAAAGAAAGTGAAGAAAAATACCGAAGTCTGATTGAACAGGCATCAGACGGAATTGTTATTAATAATAAATCACTGGAAATATTGGAAGTTAACAGCATGTTTTGCAAAATGCTGGGTTATTCAAAAGAAGAATTATTGAAGCTTTCGGTTTTAGATATTGCCGAACAAAAACGCATAAATGAACAAGAAAGGTATCAGGAATTGCAATCAGGCAGTACATTATTACAGGAGCGGATTTTTATCAGAAAAGACGGGTCAGTTTTTGCAGGTGAAGT
Organism: Ferruginibacter sp.; assembly: GCA_037969135.1. Classification (GTDB taxonomy): domain Bacteria; phylum Bacteroidota; class Bacteroidia; order Chitinophagales; family Chitinophagaceae; genus Ferruginibacter. The sequence continues at coordinate 18,328 of JBBKWV010000162.1, read as the reverse complement.
AAGCACCGTATTGTTGCAGGATCATAACTATTTGTCATTTATCAGAGATATAACAGATAGAAAAATCGCAGAAGAAAAAATATTTAAATTGAATCTGGAACTGGAACAACGTGTAAAAGAAAGAACAGCTGAACTGGAAACAGCTATTAAAGACCTGGAAGAAGTTAATGACCTGTTTGTGGGGAATGAACTTACCATAATGGAACTGAAGGAAAAGATCGAAAATTTAAAAAAGAGCTGAAGGAATTAAAAACGAGATTTCAATTATAGGAGATCTTTTAAACCACATTACATGTATATCTTGTTAACAATATTAGGGGAAATTTTATTTATTACTTTACTGATCCTGTTTTTTTACCGGTTGAAACCACGCTTTGGCCTGGCTCCCTTGTATGTTTTGTTGGGGTCTTTTCAATATTTCCAAACCATCCTTTTTAAATCAACCTTTATCACAATTTATGGGGAATACAATATTTCACTCAGTGCAACCATACTTTTCTGTTCGGGTTTATTTTCCATCTTATTAATTTATATAAAAGAATCTGTGCAGGCAACCCGTAACCTGATTATGGGCATTGTATTGACAAACCTTGCATTTGCCATTTTAACGTATATAATCGGATTTGAAGATACTCTCATGAAGGACATTGTTTATGCTCATGGTATCGGTCCCGAAATATTTTCTATCAATTTATGGATGTTCAGTTTTGGTACGATCACACTTATCCTGGATGCTTTCATCATAGTAATATTGTATGAATATTTTTATATTAAACTAAAATTGCTGAACCTGTTCACCAGGTTGTTGATAACCATGCTGATCGTTTTTAATTTTGATGCGGTTGTCTTTTCCATAAGTAGTTTTTGGAACAGTGAAAAATTGAGTACCATTATTATCAGTCAAATGATGGGCAAATCGGTAATAGCAATATTTTTTGCAATATTTTTATACATCTATCTCCGTTATTTTGATAAAGACAAATTAGCTGCTGACCTGTCTGCCTTAAAAGGCAACGAAGACATTTTTTCCATTCTTACTTACAAGGGTAAATACGAAAAACTGAAATCGGAAAAAGTGATCATCGAGGAGAATTTGCAAAGCATCATAACTGCAAAGACTATTGAACTGAATAAAGCCTTACACAGATATTCTATAATGGCAACAGTACGTGAGTTGAGGATTGATAAATATTCAACATCCGAACAGGCAAATGAGTTTTTAAATAAAATTCAACAGGCTTTTGAAGTGGATGCATGTTCGATTCACCTCATGCAGGAAGAAAGACTGGAAATGTTTGCAAGTACAGGAATTACAGGAAGCAATAAAGATTTTAATTTAAGTCTTACTTTTCCTTACATCAGGCAAATGCTTGTAGATAAAAAAAGTATAAATATTGCCGATACCAGAATAGACCCACTATTTAATAATGAAGCAGCATATCAAAAGGGGCATTTCAAATATATTTCCTGTGCCGGTGCTCCTTTATTATTGGGAAATAAAGTAACGGGGCTGCTTAAATTGTATTCTGTAGAAGCGGGACACAAGTTTTCTGAAATGGAAATGGAGCATCTGCAATTAGTGGCGATACAACTGGCAAATTCTATTGAAGCAAGCCAGATATATAAACAAAACGAAAAACACAAAGAAGTACTGGTTAAACAAATATTGGCCAGAAAAAAAGCAGAAGTTTCTGTACGTGAAAGTGAAGAAAAATTCCGTACTCTGGTAGAACAGGCAACTGACAGCATTTTTATTGCTGATGAAAACCTGCAATTTATCGAAGTTAACAGTATGGCTTGTACAATGCTGGGTTTTACAAAAGAAGAATTATTGCAAATGAAAATGCCCGATCTTGCTGTGCACCAGGATTATGAGCCCCCTCATCGTTTTGATGAAATCCGGAATGGAAATACCGTTCTGCAGGAAAGGGTTTTAAGAAAAAAAGATGGCAGCCCACTGCCTGTTGAGATCAGTGCAGGATGGATGCAGAATAAATATTACCTGAGTATCGTAAGGGATATTACTGAAAGAAAGAAAACAGAACGGCAGCTGGAAAATGAAAGAAAGACATTGGAGATGATCGCCATCGGTAAACCAATAAATGAAATACTGAATCAGGTAGTTTTCAACAATGAATTTATTTTCGAAAATGCAATTTGTTCCATTCAATTGATATCTGATGATGGCCTTCACTTAATAAATGCTGCAGCACCCGGTTTGCCGAATGAATTCAACAATGCAGTAAACAATCTAGAAATAGGCCCCATGCAGGGGTCCTGTGGTGCAGCCGCTTTTAGTAAAGAAAGGGTAATTGTTTCGGATATTGCCAACGATCCCAGGTGGGCAAAATATAAAGATTTTACGCTTAGCTTTAACCTGAAAGCCTGCTGGAGCAGCCCGATACTTGATGCGCACAATAAAGTGCTGGCAACATTTGCCATTTATTATAAAGAGATCCGTGTGCCAAGTTCCGATGATTTGATATTGATCGACCGGTCAGCAAACAAAGTGAAAATTGCTTTGGAAAAACATTACAATGAGATACAAATCAAAGAGAGTGAGGAGAAATACCGTAGCCTGATCGAAAGGGTATCTGATGCCTTTGTGGCATTGGACAAAAACTGGGTTTATACTTATGTAAATAAAAAAGCTGCAGAAATATTTGGCAGGGAGCCGGAAGATCTGATCGGAAAAAATATCTGGGTCGAATTTCCTGAGGGCATTGGCCAGCCTTTTAATCTTGCATATGAAAAGGCCATGAAGGAACAACAAAAAATTACCATTTTAGATTATTATCCGCCTTTTGACAAATGGTTTGAAAACCATATTTATCCTTCTGCTGAAGGTATTTCTATTTATTTCAGGGATATCACAGAACGAATAAAATCCGAGGAAACCATCAGGAATAGTGAAGAGAAATACCGTACACTGGCAGAAGCAATGCCGGATTATGTGATGCGTTATGACCGTGAAGGCAGGCATATGTATATGAATAAAGCTGCGCTGGAAATCAGTGGCAAAACGGCAGAAGAAGTTTTTGGAAAAACACATGTAGAAGCCGGCTATGATCCGGAGCAAGCTGCATTTTGGGAGGAAAAGATCAATGCAGTTTTCGAAACCGGTGAATCATTTCAGCAACAATTTGAATGGGAAGGTGTGAAAGGAAAAGTATTTCTCGATTGGAGACTGACTCCGGAGTTGGATGAAAAAGGGAATGTGTTAACTGTACTGGGAGTATCCAGAGATATTACAGAATTAAAAATGGTTGAATTAAAATTAGCTGAAAACGAAAACCGGTTACGTATCATTTTAGAAACGGAGCCTGAATGTGTAAAAGTGCTCAATGAACATGGAGAAATACTGGACATGAACCGTGCCGGCCTTATGATGATTGAAGCTGATGATCTTGCTATGATCAAAGGACTTCCTGTCTTACAAATAATTGATCAGAAATACAGAGAAGAATTTTTGCGGTTAACGAAAAACGTGTTTAAAGGAATATCCGGCAGGTTGGCTTTCGAAATAACCGGATTAAAAGGAACCAGGCGCTGGCTGGAAACACATGTGGTTCCTATGAAAGATGCTGATGGTAAAATCATTTCCCTTTTAGGAATAACAAGGGATATTACAGAAAGTAAAAAGGCGGAAGAGGAGATTCATAAATTACAAAAAGATTATTTCAGTATCATCAGCAGTGTTGACGGAATTGTTTGGGAGGCAGATGCCCAGACATTTGAATTTAGTTTTGTGAGCAAACAGGCAGAAAAAATACTGGGCTATTCTGTAGATGATTGGATTAATAGCCCTACTTTTTGGGCTGATCATATATTTGAGGAAGACCGCAATTGGGTAGTGAATTATTGTACCCAATGTACAAAAGACAAAAAAGATCATGAATTTGAATACCGGATGCTGGCAGCAGATGGAAGCATTGTATGGTTGAGGGATATTGTTTCCGTACAGGTAGAAAAAAATAAACCAGCAAAACTGGTTGGTATCATGGTAGACATTACAGAATCCAAACAGGATGAAGTGAAGATGAAAAAATACAATGACCAGTTGCAGGAACTAACGGGCCATCTGTTGAGCATACGGGAAGAGGAACGGCGGAGGATCGGAAGGGAAATACACGATGACCTCGGGCAACAACTTACAGCAATTAAAATGGACGTTTCGTGGATAGATAAAAAAACACCGGAAGAGGCTGAATTGGTTAAAATTAAGTTGAAGAATATTATTAGTTTGTTAGACGGAAGCAATCTTTCTATACGGAGAATTTTAAGTGAACTCAAACCAAGTATTTTGGATGAATACGGCTTATTAGACGCACTGCAGTGGCAGGCAAAACAGTTTACGGAAAATACAGGCATACCTGTTGTAATAAATTCTGCAGAAAAATCCTATCATTTACCCGAAGCTATTTCAACCTGTTTGTTCAGGGTTTTCCAGGAAAGCCTTACCAATATTACCCGTTATGCTGAAGCAAATATGGTTCAGGTTTTTATTAAACAATCAGAGAATATCCTCCAGTTGAGAATTGAAGACAATGGGATCGGTTTTGAAAAGAACCTTTTGCATAACAAAAAAACTTTTGGAATAATTGGAATGAAAGAAAGAGTACGGGCTTTAAATGGTAAATTGAGTATTGATACTATAGCCGGAAAAGGAACAAAAATCACCGTAAATATTCCTTTATAAAAATGAAAAAAATTATAATAGCAGATGATCACGGAATTATCCGCCTTGGATTAATTCAAATTTTGAAAGATGAATATCCGACTGTTGAAATTACAGAAGTAGCCGATGGAGAAACACTGGTTACTGAAGTAATGAAAAATGAATTTGAACTGGTGATTACCGATCTGGATATGCCGGGAAGAAGCGGATTGGAAGCGCTCATTCAAATAAAACAAATAAAGCCGGAATTGCCTGTTTTGATCCTGAGTATTTATGCCGAGGAATTATATGCTGTGCGGGTTTTAAAAGCCGGCGCTTCCGGTTATATGAATAAAAATGCTGCATCAGAGGAACTGATCATTGCCATTCAAAGAATCATGTTGGGCAGAAAATATATCACTTCTGCAGTTGCTGAAAAATTATTATACCAGATTGACAGTGATAAAAAACCACACGAATTACTCACCAACCGGGAATTTGAGATTTTCAAATTGCTTGCATCCGGTAAAACGATCACACAAATTGCCGAATCTTTTTCTCTTGCTTTAACAACCATCAGTACCTACCGTGGACGTATAATGGCTAAACTTGGTTTGTCTTCCAATTCAGAACTCACCCGTTATGCCATTACCCATCAATTGATTACAGACATCAAGTAAAAACCACAATCTCACTTATTAAAATATTCTGTCAATCATAGTAGTAGAAGTACTACTACTAAATAGTCTAACTCCTACCCAATCAAAGTATATGCTGCTACGCTTTATCAGCATGGTTTACATTCTATTTGTATAAGAAATTAATTCATGACTGTTACCATTATAGATAATTCCATTGAGATCATTCAAAGGATCAGTGAACAGCTTATGGGCAATCAGGTGATTAAGAATATTTTCCATGCACTCAGTTACGATGAAGCAATTGATTTATTGCATCAACATGAACATGATATTTTTCTAATGGATCTGGATATCAGAAGCAATAAAGCTGTAAAATTATTAAAAGAAATAAAAAAGAAACAAAAACAAACAATTGTTATTGTGTTGGTGAATCAGAGCGAAAAGCACATTGCAGATGCTTTCAAATTATATGGGGCAGATTATGTTATCGATAAATATCATGAATTTGATCAAATTCCTGAATTGATGAATACACTGGCTCAAAATAAAACAAATCCTGGTCAGTAAATAATACATTTTAAAAACACCTATGAACACACATTTAAACTACATACCAGGTTGGTTTACCAAAAAACGGATACTACTTACTGTATTCATTTTTTCTGTTTTTATGCTTGGAACAATTTTTTACTGGTTTAATTTTCAGAATAAATCTCTGGAGAAAAATTATGAAGATCAAATGGAATTAAGCCGGCAGGAAAACCAGTTTGAAGACCTTTATTTTTATATACAATCTGCAGAATCTGCCATAAGAGGTTATACAAGTTCCGGAAACAATAATTTTGCCGTCAACTTCAACGCTTTATTAGATTCGATAAAAATTAACCATAAAGAGCTTAAAAAATTCAGGCATCCCAATAACGATTCAGTAAACACTATTCTTTTTGCCGATTTCGACAGGCTGATCTTACAAAAAGTTGCATTTATGCAACAATTGAAAAGCTTATGTGACAGCAATAAAAGGGATTTGGCTGTTGAACTGCTCAGTACAGAACAAGGCATAATGTTAACGGATTCTATCCTGAAGTTAAACGAAGTCACCAAATCTTCTATCAGGGAAACCATTCTTTCATCCAAAAACTCATACATCGGAGCAAATAGACAGAATAATTATTTTGCAAATATCGGTATCGGTATTTCCTTAATGTTGATCATGCTCGTTTTTTATTTTTTAATCAGAGAGATCCGGCTAAGTAAAAAAATGAGTGAAGAACTCTGGATACAAAAAGAGAAATTTAAAATCACCCTGAATAGTATTACCGAAGGACTCATAACTACCGGAAAAAATGCAGAGATATTATATATGAATCCCTCGGCAGAAAAACTAACCGGATGGAAGATGGAAGAAGCCTTGCATCAGAAGCTGCATAAAATTTACAATGTTGTTAATGAGGAAACCGGTAAACCCTTTGAAAATATAGTTTCCCGTATCCTGAGTGAAGGCAAAACTTTTGATTTAGAGAACAATACCATATTGCATACTAAGAATGCAGAAAAAATGATAATCAGTAACAATGGAGCGCCATTGATTGATGCTGCCGGAAATATAACGGGTGCAGTGTTGCTGTTCAATAATATTACTGAACAGAAAAATGCCGAATTGGAATTAAAGGATACGGAAAAACGGTACAAAGATCTTATACAACATTTACCCGAAGCAGTTTATACATGCGATGAATTGGGTTATATAAAACTTTACAATAAAGCTGCTGTAAATCTATGGGGAAGAGAACCGGTTATTGGGAAAGATCTGTGGTGTGGTTCCTGGAAAATATTCAATAAGGATGGCAGTGAATTGCCATTGTATGATTGCCCGATGGCAATTGCTTTAAAGGAGAAAAGACCGGTATACGGAAGAGAAATTATTGTGCAAAAACCCGACGGCAGCTTTAGAAATATTCTCCCCTCTCCTACACCCATTTTTAATTCGGTTGGTAAATTAACGGGTGCTGTAAACATGCTCATTGATATCACCGATAAAAAAGAAAGGGATATTTTAGTAAAGAAATCAGAAGAAAAATACCGGTCATTAATTGACTGTGCCACCGATGCAATTATGGTTTACACTTTTGATGGAACTATACATGAAACAAATAAAAGTATTTGTGAAATGTCTGGTTATACTGAGAGTGAATTTTCCCGTTTAAAATTGCAGGATATTCTTGTGGGTGATATTATTATGAGCAAAGAGAAGTATGAAGGAATCCTGGAGGGGAAAGCAGTTGTCCTTTACCGCATTTTTAAAAGAAGAGATGGTTCTACCATTGATATGGAAATTGTTTCAAAATTACAACCCGATGGAAAAGTGTTGGGTATCGGACGGGATATAACAGAACGCAGAAAGAATGAAGAAAAAGTAAGAATAGCGGTTGAACGATATGATATCCTTGCCAAAGCAACCAGTGACACCATTTGGGATTGGGATATTGTAAATGATGTCATCAGGTATAATGATGGGATGACTTTGATGTTCGGTTACCAACAGAAGGAACTGGAAAAAATTGCTGAATGGTGGAAAAAACATATCCACCCCGATGACAAGGACTTTGTTACTGCAAAATTAGATAAGTTATTTGCAAAAGGCGGTAACACCATTCAAATGGAATACCGTTACCGCTGTTCCGATAATACCTATAAAAATATTTTGGACAGGGCCTATGCAGTATATGATATAAACGGCAAACCCGTACGAATGATTGGAGCCATGCAGGATATTACCAGTGAAAAAGAAGCAGCGATACGTTTGGCAAAAGCCATCATTGATACACAGGAAAATGAAAGGCAGCAAATCGGCATGGAATTGCATGACAATGTAAATCAATTACTATCCGCTACCCTGTTGTACCTTGGATTGGCAGTTACTTCCAACAATGAAGGAAAAGAAATTACAGAAACCGTTAATTATTGCAAGGACTTTATCAATGAGGCAATCGCAGAAAACAGAAGACTCTCCCACCGCCTGGCACCATGTGCAAAAGACGAAGTTTCTTTAAAAGAAGTTATTGAATCATTGGTGAAGCCAATGAGTGTTACCAATCAATTTGCTATAGAACTTTTTGTGCAGGAATTTGATGAAGAACTGGTTAGCGGGGAATTGCAGATAAATATATATAGAATAGTACAGGAGCAATTGAATAATATAATAAAATATGCAAAGGCTAAAAAAGTGAAAATAAATGTTTTTTTAACTAAAACAGAAATTAATCTGAGCATTATTGATGACGGAATTGGTTTTAACCCCGACGATTTAAAAACGGGAATCGGATTGGGAAATATTAAAAGACGCACAGAAATGTTTGCAGGTAAACTTATCATAAACAGCTCAGCAGGAAATGGCTGCGAATTAATAGTAACATTGCCCCTCAATGCAGCTACCTGATCTTATTAATTATTATCCATTATCTGTAAATAACCGGGCAAATCAAGCCCGGTTCTTTTTTATAAATGAATTTTCCATTAATATTATTTTAAAGGTAAATTTGAATCATTTATTAAAATATGGAACATGAACGGAAATGATTTACTGTATTTGATCATTTATATTTTTTCAGGGTTTATCATCGGGCTGATTATACATAAAGTAATCATGCCTGCACTGTCAAAACTGACAAAAAAGACACAAATGAAATTTGATGATCTGATTATTGATACGATCTGTAAATGGGTAATTCCCTGGTTCCTGGCATTGGGTTTATACCTGGGATTGCGTAGACTGGAAATGGGATCTCTTTACCAGTTATGGCTGGAGAATGCGGTGATCATTTTTTATATTATTTCTGCCACTTTTATATCGGCTAAGATTGTATCGGGTATGGTTAGTATAAGATCCTCTGATTCGGATACTATTATCCCTTCATCTTCCATTGTAGGCAATATCATACGTGCCATAATCTATGCTGTAGGATTGTTAATTATACTGCAATCACAGGGGATTTCCGTCACACCCATTCTAACGGCTTTGGGTGTTGGAGGTTTGGCTGTTGCTCTGGCATTGCAAGGCACGCTGTCTAATTTGTTTGCCGGTTTGCAGTTAATATCTTCCGGGAAAATAAATACGGGTGATTATGTAAAACTATCTTCAGGAGAGGAAGGCTTTATACAGGATATAACCTGGAGAAATACTTCTATCAGGGCAGTATCAGATCATCTGATCATTGTTCCCAATGCAAAGCTTGCCGATATGACCGTATTGAACTTTTCCCTGCCTGCAGAGGAAGTGGGTTTTGCAGTTGAAGTTGGGGTAAGTTACGACAGCGATCTGGACCATGTTGAAAGAGTGACAGCAGAAGTGATCACAGAAACAATGAATGAAGTGGAAGGCGGGATAAAGGATTTTGAACCCATCATTCGGTTTTATGGGTTTGGGGATAGCAGCATTAATCTCCGTGCCATCTTGCGGGTAAAAGAATATTCAAATCAATTTTTGGTAAAAACGGAATTCATTAAACGCCTGCACAAACGATATAACCAGGAAGGAATCAATATACCTTTTCCAATCCGTACTGTGTATATGAAAAAGGATGATTAACCGGTCAGATTTTATGAATTGCTAAAACTAAAAGATCCCGTTTTGCAAACGTTCATTGTTTTTCACTTCTTGTTTTCTTCGGGTAATAATTTAAAATAACTGGCAATAAAACGGCCTTCTTTAACCTCCCCCTGTACTTCAGCTTTTCTGATGGCATTGCAAAATCCATCATAGGCATGGGCATCTCCGAATGAATCGATATTTGCTCCGTCTACATAGAACGAACTACCATTTATCCGAACAGCCAGATCACAGGATTTTCCCGGCAATCCTAATTTGCAACTACCACAGGAAGCTTCTACAATGTGCATCTTTTTGGTTGAATCCGGTAAGTTTACTTTCGCATGGGTTTCCTGGCAAAAAGAAAAAGGAGCAGATAAAATAAACAATAAGAAAATGATCAGTGTTTTCATAACATAATTTTTTAATTACGAATGTAAGAATAAAAAGATAGAAACTCTGAATGATAGTATAACTATATCAATCAGTTGATAAGTCTGTTCAATTGAAATTTTTATGTAAAAAAATTGTGTAACAATATATACACTAAAGGTTACTGTTTAACAAGCATCAGTTAAAATCTAATTGCTTATTTATTATAAAAATGTGCAAAAATATTTTTTCTATTTTGAAAAATATTTTCCGGAAAGTTATAAGTTTGCAATTGTTTATATAACCTGATCCTTTCTCATTTTTTTGTTTATATTCTTTCTGCTATGGGGATTTGAAGATTCCAGTGATTGTTAAAACTTACTTACCTGAAATACTTTTGCAGCTACTGGAATACATTGTTCAAGATTTGATGTCCTGAATGAAATTCTGCAAATATTATTTTTTAACTTAAAAACTTAAGATCATGGACGTATTAGTAAATCACATCGAAGCAGTACAAAACATGTACAAATTGTTTAACAAAGGCGATATTCCCGGATTAATAAAAAAACTGGATCGCGATTGCATCTGGGAAGTAATGGGTGGTAAAGAAATTCCGCATGCAGGTATTTATCATGGCCCGGATGACATCAGAAATTTTTTTGAAAAACTGGGAAGCCTGATCGATACAACAGAAATGGCTCCGGAAAATTTGTATGAAGATGGTAACCTGGTAACTGTAACCGGACAGTGGAAAGGCAGTATCAGAAAAAACAAAAAACTTTTTTCCACCCCCTGGCTAATGACTGTTGAATTCAATGATGCGGGTAAAGTTGTTCATTTCAAAGATTGTTATGATACACTTACAATCGCAAAAGCTTATGGACTTTAAATAAAAAACCGGCCGCTTCAAATGGAAAAACGCGGCCGGTTTTTTATATATTTCAAACGGTTTATTTTGCGGGCATGATACTTATAGCACAACCACCTCCGGGTGCAAGTTTTACTTTGAGTACAGTTTTATTATCAACTAATTGTTTATTGATCTTATAAGCTGCAGGGTTCGTTTCATAATTTGCATTATCAGCATCTGCATAAATTACGGCATTGTATTTTTTACCTGCATCTAAAAAGGAAAGATCAAAAGTAGCCGTTCTTGCATTTTCATTGCTGATGGCACCGGCGAACCATTTATTGCTCCCTTTTGCTTTTCGGGCAATCGTAATATATTCACCGGGTTCTGCTTCCAGGTATTTACTATCGTCCCAGTCTACGGCAACGTCTTTGATAAACTGAAAAGCATCCATTTTCTTTTCATAAATTTCCGGCAGATCAGCAGCCATCTGCAAAGGACTGCAGATGGTAACATATAATGCCAGTTGCTTTGCCAATGTGGTATGGATCGTTTCTTTTTTGTTTTTATCCCAATAACTCAGATCCAGCTGAAAGATTCCCGGTGTGTAATCCATGGGGCCTCCCATGAAACGGGTAAAGGGCAAAATTGTTTCGTGCCGGGGTTTATTCCCTTCGCTCCATGCATTGAATTCCATTCCTCTGGCAGCCTCACATGCCAGCCAGTTGGGATATGTACGGCTTAAACCGGTTGGACGAACAGGTTCATGAGCATTCAGCATGATCTTATAGGATGCCGTTTTTTGTGCAACCCGTACATAATGATTCACCATCCATTGTCCGTCATGATGTTCACCTCGTGGAATGATATGGCCTACATAGCCGGTCTTTACGGCATCATAACCGTTATTTTTCATGAAACGATAGGCCGTATCCATTTGTCTTTCATAATTTGTTACGGATGCCGAAGTTTCATGGTGCATGATCATTTTTACATTTTTTGATTTTGCATAACGATGAATTTCTTTCACATCAAAATCGGGGTATGGAGTTACAAAATCAAAAACATTTTCCTTGTATTGTCCAAACCAGTCTTCCCAGCCAACATTCCATCCTTCAACCAGCACTCCGTCGAATCCGTTCTTTGAAGCAAAATCGATATAGCGTTTAACGTTGGCTGTAGTAGCACCATGTTTGCCACTTGGTTTCATTACTCCGGGCTCAAAGGTTGTCGCATTCTGGCTTCCTGCAAAATCCCAGGTTGATTTGCCTACGTGCATTTCCCACCAAATGCCAATATATTTTGTTGGTTTTATCCAGCTGGGATCTTTGATAACAGATGGTTCATTTAAATTCAAAATAGTATGAGATGCCAGCAGATCCGTTGCTTTATCTGATACAATAATGGTTCTCCAGGGAGTTTTTGCCGGTGTTTGTAAATAGGCTTTATTGCCCAGGGCATCGGGCACCAAAACTGAACTTAACATGTTGTCCTTTTTTTCAAAGTGCAGGTTCATGGCAGGATAGTTTACCAGGGCAGCCTCATGAATATTGATGTACAATCCTTCCTTTGATTTCATCATAAGGGGTGTTTGAACAGCATGCTTATCAAAAAACTGGTGCGCAAATATGTTGGCAGCATATATTGGATTCTCACCATCTACCTCATCCAGATTGCTTATATTGGGGCTGAATTCATTGCTGTCGTAATCACCGGGTATCCAGAATGCTTTGTGGTTTCCGGATAAATGAAATTCAGTATGTTCTTCAGAAACGATAAAATGTTGCAGGTTTTTTTGGGGAGGAAATTCATAGCGGAATCCTACTGCATCATCAAATACTTTGAAAATAATCTTAAAACCAATTGCTTTCTCCTTTTTTTGTTCAAGATTTACGGAAAGCTGGTTATAATTGTCCCTGATCTCCTTAACATCGCCCCAAACCGGTTTCCAGGTGGTATTTGAACTGTTCTGTTCTTTTGAAACCATCTGCAGGTTTTTGGTTAAGGGAGGGAGAACAGCATTACTCATGGTTTCTTTTAATTCAAGGCCAAGTGAAGAGGCCAGAATAACGGGGCTATTCTTATAAGTTATTTCATACATAGCAGTACCGCTTTCATTTATCCAAAAACTTAACAGGATATTCCTGTTGGGTGATGGTACAATTGTTTTTTCCTGTGCAAAACTGAAAAAACAACATAAGATGAAGAGGAAAGTAGCAAATGATTTTTTGTTCATCATGCGTTTAATTTTAGAGAGTAAATTTATTGATTATTGTGTAAAGAATACACATTTAATTTGAAAAAGGCTCCGGTACATACAAATTGCAGAACCACCAGAATAAAATTGAATGCATTATTGCATAACAAAATGGTCGATCAAACCCATCGTTTCAGCCGCTTCAAAAGCACTGCAGGGGTTTGGACCTTCTCCTGAGAAATATTTAACCACAGCTTCAATCATGGGTTGTTGAACATGCTGTAGTAATTCGAAAGTAAATTCTGTGCTGCTTTCTTTTGATGTAACGGTTATAACACGTCCATCAAATACCTTAAAACTTATTTTTCCTGCAGTACCGGTTATCTCACAGATATCTGATGCCAGTTCTGTATTGAAACACCAGTTTCCGTTAAATACGATGCCGTTTTTAAATAATATATTTCCGGCAACCATATCATCGGCCTGATAATTACCGGCCTGGTTGGTTGCAATGCCTGTTGCTTTTTCAACGGGACCAAAAAAGTGGATCATCAGGTCAAGCTGATGCGGGGCCAGGTCATGAAACAATCCTCCACCGGATATGAGTGGGTTGACTCTCCAGTCTGTTCTGGGCACATAGAGCCCTTCATTGTTTACACCGGATTTATGGTATTCTATCCGGGCATATCTGACATCAGCAATTGCCTTATCATCCAGCAATTGTTTTATCTTTTTAAAAAATGGTTGCTCCCGCCGGTAATGTGCCACAACAAGTTTTAATTTTAGTTGAGCAGCTGTATTTGCCATATTACAGGCCTGTACATAATTCAGGGCCATTGGTTTTTCCACGTAAACATCTTTGCCTGCCTTTAAAACATCCAGGCAATATTTTTCATGAGTGGATGGTGGAGTTGCGATATATACGGCATTTACTTCATCATCATTTATCAGTTGATCTGCATCATCATACCATCTAGGAACCTGGTGCCTGAATGCATAATCCTGTGCCTTCAATGCATCCCGGCGCATAACAGCTACCAATTCAGAATTGTTCACTTTATTAAATGCGGGGCCACTTTTCAATTCAGTTACATTTCCGCAACCGATGATTCCCCATTTAATTTTTTTCATTCGGAAAAATTCTTTTGATAACTCAAATTTTAAACAAGTATTGCCGGAATAATCCGGTTTGTAATTAATTGGATATTAAATAATTTTTGTGCATATCAGTCTGTGCATTTATTTTTCAGGAAACCATTCATTGTGTTGCTCTTGCACACGGATAAAAGTAGTGCGTTTGGTTAGTTCCTTTAAATGCAAAGCACCCACATAAGTACAGGCCGATCGCAAGCCACCAAGTATATCCAGAATGGTTTCATTAACCGGCCCCTTGAATGGCATACGGATGGTTTTTCCTTCCGATGCCCTGTATTCAGCAATACCACCGGCATATTTATTCATGGCAGTTTCGGAACTCATCCCATAAAATAATTTATATTTTTTACCCTGTTCATCTTCAACCAGTTCTCCCCCGCTTTCTGAATGACCGGCAAGCATGCCTCCCAGCATCACAAAATCCGCACCTCCGCCAAACGCTTTGGCAACATCACCCGGAACTTTACAGCCGCCATCAGAAATGATCTGACCGCCGAGCCCATGTGCTGCATCTGCACATTCTATGATGGCAGATAATTGCGGGTAACCTACACCGGTTTTTATGCGGGTAGTGCAAACGGATCCCGGCCCGATGCCCACTTTAATAATATCTGCACCTGCCAATAATAACTCTTCCACCATTTCTCCGGTTACTACATTTCCTGCTATGATTATTTTATCAGGATATTTTTCCCTGGTCTTTTTTAAAAAATCAACAAAATGCTCAGAATATCCATTGGCAACATCGATACAAAGAAACCGGATCGTTGGACAATCCTGTAAAATCAGATTCAGTTTTTCTGCATCGGAACCAGAAGTGCCTGTACTTAAACATATATAGGAAGCAATTTCTACCGGGGCAGATTTCATGAATTCGATCCATTGTTTTACACTATAATGTTTGTGAATGGCCGTGAGCATTTGATATTGAGCAAGCTCCCTTGCCATTTCATAAGTGCCAACCGTATCCATATTTGCAGCAATAACAGGTATTCCTTCCCATTCATGCTGGCTATGCCTGAAACTAAATTTCCGCATTAATGAAACTTCTGAACGGGAATTCAGGGTAGATCTTTTTGGGCGGATCATTACATCTTTAAATCCCAGTTTTATATCCGTTTCTATCCTCATGATTTTATTTTTTGTAATTGAAAGTTAAGAAAAACAACTTTGTATACACATAAGAATATTTTGTTTTTAAAACTTTCATGTAATTGCTATCCATTAAACAAGTTGCAACAGGATATTTATTCACTAATGAATCAAATTCACAGGATTCCGGAAGTATGAAATAAAGAATGAACCGATTGTACAATGTTTCTTGAAATTAAATAGTAATCACTCAGAAAAAGAATTTCTGAATGATTACCTTATCAGATCACTGATCTCTTAGTGAAAGGGCTGGTTCAATTACCATGCAGGAATAATTTTGTAATGCATATTATTTTTCCCAAAAATCTGCATCTTTTATTCCCAGATTTACGGGATCAAATACAGGATCCTTCCCTGCTTTTTTTTGTTTTTCATAATCCTTTAATGCGAGTATGGCTGGTTTTTGCAGGATGATAATTGCAATAACATTTAGCCAGGCCATAATGCCGACTCCCATATCTCCAAGGTCCCATGCAATTTTTGCTGTACGAACACAACCAAAAAACACTGCAGCCAGTATTCCGAATTTCAGTAAAAGCATGAGCATCGGGCCTCCTCTTGTTTGGGTGAGATATGCCACATTTGTTTCTGCGATATAGTAATATGCCATCAAAGTGGTAAAGGCAAAAAAGAAAAGTGCCACAGCAATAAAATAACTGCCGGTTCCGATATAATTAACATCAAAAGTTTCCTGTCCGCTAAAAGCTTTATCCAGGGCTGCCTGGGTATAAGTAGGGCTTCCGTCAATATGTTTTACCCCATCCTGCATGTAGTATACACCGTTATCTACCAGTAATTGGTCTTTTTCTGGTCCTTTTACATTATACATCCCGGTAATTAGTATCATGAATGCTGTAGCTGAGCAAACAAAAAGAGTGTCAATATAAACAGAAAAAGCCTGAACCAGCCCTTGTTTGGCCGGATGTGTTACTTCCGCAGCAGCTGCCGGATGTGGCCCTGTGCCCTGCCCTGCTTCATTACTATACACACCTCTTTTTACACCAATGGCAATCATTGAACCAATGATTCCTGCAAAAGTTGCTTTTGCTCCAAAGGCACTGCTGATAATGAGCATGAAAACTTCCGGTACTTTCTCATAATTCATTACAAGGATCACTATAGCTACAAGAATATATGCAATCGCCATAAACGGCACTACATACTGGGCTACATTGGCGATCATTTTGATTCCTCCAAAAATGATCATGCCCAGTAAAACGGCCAGCAAAATACCGGTCCACATATGATCAATAAAAAAAGCACTCTTTACTGCCGAAGCAATACTATTTGATTGTACACCCGGCAATAACAACCCGCATGCCATTATGGTTGAAATAGCGAAGATGATCGCATAAATTTTGCCCAATTTTTTATTCTTAAATCCTTTTTCAATATAAAAAGCCGGACCGCCCCGATACTCACCGTGTTCCTTTCTTTTAAAAATCTGACCAAGAGTGGATTCTACAAATGCTGAACCAGATCCCAGGAAAGCAACCGCCCACATCCAGAATACAGCACCCGGACCACCAATAAAAATGGCTGTAGCAACTCCGGCAATATTACCGGTGCCAACCCTTCCGGATAAGGATACAGCCAATGCCTGAAAAGATGATATTCCAGCCGATGATTTATCGCTTTCAAATAATAATTTTACCATCTCTTTAAAAAGCCTGACCTGGAAAAAACGCATACGCAATGAAAAATAAACGCCAACAATCAGCAATAAATAAATCAGTGCGTTACTCCAAATTATAGCATTAGCTGCTTCAACAAAACTTTCAAAATTTCCCATACAGTTGTTCAGTTAAGTTAATAAAGACAGCAATATAAGAATATTAAGATTGTTTAATAGGTAAACCACAAGGAAAATAAAAACGGACAGATTATTTCTGAAATTTATTCAATGCTCTCAATGGTATATAGTTTATTAAATAATTCAGCAACATCTCCCACTTTTAATCCCAGAAATTTTTGCCCAAGTGGAGACTGAGGGGAAAATGCAAATACGGAATTGCCATTTATAATTGTTTTTCCCAGACCGATACTTAAAAAGAAATACCCGTTGTTTGTCTTAATAAGACTACCAATAATAATTTTTCCGGGTGATATTCCGATGTTGATATTATGCAAAATTGTTTTTTGTAATATTGTTTCTTTTAATTGCTCCCGGATATTTGCCTGTTCAATCTGCAGCATTGCCAACGCAGTTTCATGTTTGTCACCTGCAGTACTTTTGGTCTCATTACTGCCGCTTTCTTTCAGATCATCTAATGACTGTTGCAAATTGAATACTTTATCTTGTATTTTTTTAATGAAGTGATCGTAAACCTGTTGCTTTAATAACATAAAGAATGAAGGTAAAATGGTTACAAATTTTGTGAATATTGTAAGGCTAAAGCATAATTCAATATGCTGAATTTACTTAATGAACATATGAATAATATCTGAAATGATATTTAATTTAGATATAAGTTTTCTGATAGATAGTATTTCAGGATTTCGATTGTAAAACACTGTGTATTTGTTCAAAATGATATTGGCGTTTGATTTGATTAACTTTGCGCTCTAAAAAAAATGTATGAGACTGGAAGATTTTCTATTAAAAAGAAGTGAAGGGAAATGTGAATTATGTACAGCAGGTGAAACGATAATTTTGTATGAAGTGCCACCTCAATCAGGAAGAATGGAAGAGAATTGCATCATGGCTTGTCCC
>JBBKWV010000161.1:0-5561 GCA_037969135.1 Ferruginibacter sp. | reverse complement strand
TTTTTTTACAGCACCCTCTTTTGCTGATGGAATATTTTTTGCTCCCGTCTTTTTTGTGTTATCAGATTTTGAAGTCATAATTATTTAGGATTAATATTGTAAAATTTCCACGAGTTTTTCAATTAGCCAAATATTTTAGTGCTTTTTTTTAATTTATTTTTTACGTAGCTACAATTTGCTCTCTTCCGGGCCCAGTGCTGATGTACTTTACCGGAATTTTTAAAAAATTATTTATATAATCAATATAGGTTTTCATTTTATCGGGCATTGCATCAAAATGTTGTATTTCAGAAACGACTGTTTTCCAGCCTTCAAATTTTTCATATACCGGTTCGATATTTACCCGGCTCATTTGAAATGGAACATAATTCTTTTCTTCCCCGTTAACATTATAACCTTTGCAGACTTTCAGTTCATCCAGACCATCAAGAATATCTGCCTTTGTCATCACCAATTGTGTAACTCCGTTGATCATGCAGGCGTATTGCAAAGCAATCAGGTCAATCCATCCACACCTGCGTGGCCGGCCGGTTGTGCTGCCAAATTCATTTCCGGCATTGCGTAAAAAATCACCTGTTTCATCCAGTAATTCTGTGGGAAAAGGACCGCTACCTACCCGCGTACAATAAGCTTTGGTAATTCCAATCACTTCTTTGATATGTTGCGGAGCAATTCCCAGGCCAGAGCATACACCCGCCGAAATGGTACTGCTGCTGGTAACAAACGGGAAGGTGCCAAAATCAACATCAAGCATACTTCCCTGGGCGCCTTCTGCTAAAACCTTTTTACCGGCTTTAATTTTATCATTGATAAAATATTCTCCGTTCACAATATTAAATTCCCTTAAAAATTCCAGGGCTTCAAAAAATTCTTCTTCCCAGTTTGATATATCTTCCGTAAAATTAAAATTATCCAACAGGCGTTGGTGTTTCATCCGGAGTTTAATATACTGTGTTGTAAAGTTTTTATCCAGCAGGTCACCAACACGCAATCCGTTGCGGCCCGTTTTATCCATGTATGCCGGTCCGATTCCTTTTAAAGTACTTCCAATTTTGTCGTGTCCCTTTGCAAGTTCACTCGCTTTATCCAAAGCACGGTGTGTTGGTAAGATCAGGTGTGCCCTTTCACTGATAAAAAGATTTTTCTTAAAGTCAACACCCATTGCTGCAACGTCCGAACATTCTTTTTTTAAAGTAATGGCATCTAAAACCACCCCATTGCCAATCAGGTTTACTTTATCCTCATGAAAAATACCGCTGGGAATCTGATGCAGCACAATTTTTTTATTGTCAACATACAGTGTATGGCCTGCATTTGGGCCACCCTGAAACCTGGCAATGACATCATAATTTTTAGCAAAAAAATCTACTATTTTTCCTTTCCCTTCATCTCCCCATTGCAAGCCAAGTATTACATCTACCATTTTAGTTTTGATTTTAGCAATTGAATTTAAACTCAATTTTATGAATAATCTCACACGAAAATAAAATGAAAATACGCAACCACCTAAAATGATGCGTAAATGCAGAAAAAAAATATCTGGGATTTATTGTTTTGGAAATTATTAAATTTTGAAAGGGCTGCAATGCAGCAATCATCGGAATTTCAAAAAGATCAGGCCACTTTAAGCATACTGAGCTTGGTAGTATTGAATTTTCTCTTTGCATATTCAAGTGTAACATCAAAATGCTTTACCTTTTGAGAAGGCAGTTCGTACATGGCATCAGTAAGGATCCCTTCACAAATACTCCGCAATCCGCGGGCACCTAATTTATATTCCAATGCTTTTTCAACCATGAAATCATATACTGCGGGTTCAAAACTCAGGGCGATGCCTTCAATTTCAAATAACCGGGTAAATTGTTTTATCAATGCATTTTTGGGTTCTGTGAGTATGCTTCTCAATGTTTCTGCATCAAGCGGGTTGAGGTAAGTAACCACTGGTAAACGCCCCAGCAATTCCGGGATCAATCCAAAATGTTTCAGATCAACTGAATTGATAAATTGTAATAAGTTATTGTGCTGATATTCCTGAAGCTCTTTATTTACATTGAAACCGATTGCATTGGTATTTACCCTTCGGGCGATGATCCGGTCAATGCCGTCAAATGCACCACCGCAAATGAAAAGTATATTCTGGGTGTTGACTTTTATCAGCTTTTGTTCCGGGTGTTTGCGGCCTCCCTGTGGTGGTACCAATACTTCGCTGCCTTCCAGTAATTTTAATAAACCCTGCTGAACGCCCTCACCGCTAACATCACGGGTAATAGAGGGATTATCACTCTTCCGGGCAATTTTATCAATCTCATCGATGTAAACAATGCCTCTTTCTGCTGCTACAACATCGTAATTGCAGGATTGCAACAATCGGGTCAGCATACTTTCAACATCCTCACCCACATATCCGGCCTCGGTGAAAACGGTGGCATCCACAATAGCAAAAGGAACGTTCAGCATGCGTGCGATTGATTTTGCCAGCAATGTTTTTCCCGTTCCGGTTTCCCCTACCATGATGATGTTGCTTTTTTCAATTTCTACATCATTCTCAATTTTCTGGTTAAGCCTTTTATAGTGATTGTAAACTGCAACTGCGAGAATTTTTTTTGCATCGTCCTGCCCTATCACATATTCGTCGAGGAATTTTTTTATTTCAATTGGCTTCTTTACAACAAGTTTATTTGAAGAAGCGCTTGCATTTTTGGGATCTGTATTACCGGTAATTTCCTGGGCAATGATATCCTGGGCATGTTCAACACAATTTTCACATATATGTCCATCCTGACCTGCAATAAGTATTTTAACCTCATCGCGGCTTCTTCCACAGAATGAACAATGTAAAATTTGTTGTTTAGCCATAATATTTAATTATTGAACCGGTTCCGGCATTGGGTTTTACTTCAACCGGGAGGTAAAGGTACTAAACCTGTAGAATTAACTGTAGTAATGACAATTTATCGCATATAAAAGATGCTTGGCCGTTTATTTAACCGACACAAACTTCTCAAATCTATTCTACAGAAAGGTTATTTGTAAAGGATCAGAATTTATCAATGACATGATCCACAATTCCATAAGCAATGGATTCTGTTGCATCCATCCAGTAATCGCGGTCAAAATCTTTCATAACCTTTTCATAGGTTTGGCCACAGTTTTCAGCCAATACCCTGGCGCCCATTTGCTTGGTTTTAAGCATTTGAACAGCCATTATTTCCAGATCAGCGCTGGTTCCCCGGCCACCACCACTGGGTTGATGTATCATTACTTCGCCATGAGGGAAAATAAATCTTCTTCCTTTTTTACCTCCACTTAATAAAATACTTCCCATACTGGCAGCCATGCCCATACAGACAGTACTTACCGGAGAAGATATCATTTGCATCACATCATAAATAACCATTCCACTGGTAACTCCACCACCCGGACTGTTGATATAAAAAGTGATCTCTTTTCCGGGATCCAGTGATTCCAGGTACATTAAACGATCTGTAATGTCCTTTGCAGTTTTATCTTCTACAGCTCCCCACAGAAATATTTTCCGTTGTTCAATAAATTTTTTATCGAACATCCATCCACTCATCATTTTCTCCATAGGATTTTCCGGCAACTGTGGCATATCTTCTTCTTCCTGGCGTATTTTATTTAAATATTGATTCATATTTATGTTAAATTATTTGAACTAAACTTTTTTTAATCCTTTTTTGCTTTTTTGGGATTCATCAATAACACTTCATCAACCAATCCGTATTCTTTGGCTTCTGTTGATGTCATCCAGTAATCCCTGTCGCAATCAACGCCCACTTTTTCAATCGGTTGATTGGTATGATGAGCAATGATCTCATACAATTCGTGTTTTACTTTCCTGATCTCATTTACCGTAATTTCTATATCTGTAGCCTGGCCACCTGCACCTGCACTCGGCTGATGCATCATAATACGGCTATGTTTTAATGCTGTACGTTTTCCTTTTGCTCCTGCACACATTAAGACAGCACCCATACTTGCCGCCATGCCGGTACAAATAGTTGCAATATCGGGCGTGATGAATTGCATGGTATCATAAACACCAAGACCTGCATAAACACTGCCTCCCGGGCTATTGATATACATTTGAATATCTCGGGTACGGTCTGTACTTTCTAAAAAAAGCAATTGAGCAGTTACAATATTTGCCACTTCGTCATTGATGGGATAGCCAAGAAAAATAATCCTGTCCATCATTAACCGGCTGTACACATCCATTACCGCAACATTCATTGGTCGCTCCTCAATAATATTCGGAGTGAGGTTTGTAACATTGTGGCTTAGATATCCATGAAGGGTATTGCTGCTGATTCCTTTGTGCTTTACAGCATATTTTTCAAATTCTTTTCCAAAATTCATTTTATAAAATTAGTTGGTTGAGCAAATATAGTTGAGAGTGATGAGTTACAAATTAAGTTAAAGTAATTTATTCATTTAGTAAATAATATTTGTTTTTTAATTTTAATCCCGGCTTCTACCCAGGTATATCATGATGTACTGTACCAGCATTGCAATGGAAGCCAGTGCTGCAACGACATATGTCATTGCGGCCCATTTTAAAGCATCTTTTGCATTTTCTTTTTCGCTAGCTGTTGTTATATTGGCTTTTTCAAGCCAGTTAAGTGCACGGGCAGAAGCATCAAATTCTACCGGCAATGTAATGATGGTGAATAAAGTTGTTACTGAAAATAAAATAATGCCGATCAATAAAATGGTAGGGTTACCGCCGCCAAAACCCAAAAAGCCCAACCCGATAATAATGATCCATTGCGAAAGTTTACTGCTTATTTGAACCGCTGGAACAATTTTGCTACGCAACATCAGCATGGAATAAGCTGTTGCATGCTGAACGGCATGCCCGCATTCATGAGCAGCCACTGCAGCCGCTGAAACAGTTCTGCCCTGAAATACTTCTGTACTCAGATTTACCGTTTTATTTACTGGATTATAATGATCAGTCAGGGTTCCCTCTACTGAAGTTATACTCACGTCAAATATTCCGTTGTCATTCAACATTTTTTTTGCGATCTCGGCTCCAGTTAACCCGCTGCTGGTAGGCACTTTGCTATACTTCGCAAATTTATTTCTCAGCCTGTTTTGCACAAACATGCCCATAAGCATAAAAATGATGGAGACTGCTATGATACCAAAAGTCATTTTTCTAAATTTTTATTATCAGATTGCAAAAAGTATTCCCAAGAAATTTACTGACAAAATAGCAAATTCAGGTAAAAAGTTTATGATTTTTATACAACCAAAAACCTTTTAATTATATTATAAAAAATGTATCTTAGTATCAGTTCTTTTTACTTAAAACTTTTGATATGAACATCCTGCAACGGTTTGAACGTTGGGGTGATAGTCATCATCCCAAATGGCTTGATATTATTCGTATTGCCTTTGGTCTTTTTCTTTGTTATAAAGGAATCGACTTTCTTCAAAATATGGGCGTACTCATTGGCCAGATGAGTAATAAAGTACCTTTCGGATCATTTACAATTATTTTAGTGGGGCATTTTGTGGTTTTTGCACATATCCTT